>CAIQQH010000053.1 GCA_903873915.1 uncultured Flavobacteriia bacterium
CAAATTGCGGGTTGGGTGGCTGAGGTGCGATAGCAGTCTCGAAGCCACGAGTTACGAAGCACAATTAAGTCTATTGTCTTTTGTCTTTGTTCCCTTGTCTTTCAAACCTCGAAGCTCAAAGAGCGAAGAAGTACAATGTCATTTTTCAGTTAAATAATTAAAAAATAAAAATTAAAAATTAAAAATTAAAAGCGATGAATAGTCAGATAATAATGCTGGTGATGATCTTAGGAGTATTTTATTTCTTCATGATTAGACCACAAGTAAAACGTCAAAAAGAAGCGAAGAAATTGCGCGAATCTTTGAAACCTGGTGATAAGGTGGTTACCATTGGTGGTATCCACGGGAAGATTCTTGAAGTGGCTGATTCTACAGTGTTGATCAGTTCTGAGGGGTCGAAAATCCGTGTAGAAAAATCTGCAGTATCGTCCTCTACTGAGGACCGATTGATGGCTTAAAAATACCATCGGAGCTCATGAAAATTCTCCGAATTCTTTCTTTACTTGGTTTGATGTATGCCTGTCAAGAGCATGCACCATGTCCGGATTGTACCTCCTGTGGCAAAGATTTAAATGTGCATCAAGAGACCTTGTCTGAAGCGTTAGAACGCAATGAGCTGTTCGTCGCGATGGATGATGAGTTCAAAGAGGCTGTTGATCGAATAGAAGGGAAGTACGGCGAACAGTGGAATTTTTGCGATTGCGTTGTCAAAGGAGATTCTTTGAATAAGGCAATTTCAGGCGGAAAATTATCTGATGCGGCCTTTGATCGTTTGTCAAAACGATTTGATGAAATTGAACTTCGCTGCAAAGTATTTAAAATGCAAGACCCAAATAGAACACCCGAAGAGCGATTGATCCATGAGAAAAAAGTTCGAGATTGTCTTGAAAACATTGGTGATAAATAGCTTTGTATTGAACTTGCATGTTTACTTTTTTTAATTAGTTTTACGAAATAAACTAAACTCATATTATGAAAAAAACGATCTTGGGTGCTGCAGCAGTTGTAATGTTGTTGGCAGCATCATGCGGTGGTAGCGAAGTATGCGACTGCGTTGAAATGCAAGTGTCTATGATGAAAGATGCTAAGGATGCGAAAATGGATCCAGCAAAAATGAAAGACATCGAAGCGAAGTACAAAGCAGACATGGAAAAGTGTGAAGCACTTGGAAAAGGTAAATCTGACGAGGAAAAGAAAAAGATGGAAGAGGAAATGAAAAAATGTGATTCATATCCTGAATTGGAAAAAATGTTCAAAGAAATGATGGGCGGAATGTAATTCCCTCTCTTCTAAATATTTTAAAGCATTCACCTCGGTGGGTGCTTTTTTTTATGCCTACTTTTACAGAATGAAGTTGCGTTGGATTTCTTATTTGCTCATTCTCTCTTTTTCGGTGCTCTTCACGCCCCGACATTGGTGGCATGATTGTCATTCTGGAGATGCGAAAGATATTCATGCAGGAGAAACGGTACTCAAAAAAAGCGATTGCTTTGCCTGTGATTACCACATTCCTTTCGCTCCCTTAGCGTTTTCGCCCCTTCGTATAAAAACAAAATTTAATTCTTCAGTACCGCTTGTCGTTCGGCTTGAACAAAAAATCCTCTCGGTACCTTTATCCCTAACATTAAGAGGTCCTCCTTGTTGCTGATTTAAAGAAGTGTTTTCAATTCTACTGGGATTGGAAAATCGTTATTTCACCTGTTTTTTCAGGTGACGATTCATTTTTTTAATAAGTCAAAAAATGAGAACAAAAATAGTTTTGCTTTTCTTGGGGGTGCTTGCTTGTGTCCGAGTGGCCTTTACACAAACATTATCAGGCACCGTTTATTCCCTTGCAGAAGACTCCTCTCTTTCCGTCGTGCCTTTTGCTAAACTTTATATTTCCGAAATTGAATTGGGAACAATTGCCAAAGATCAAGGGATGTTCGAGTTCAATGGTGCTTTGCCAGAAATGGTCATAATCCTTGTCTCTGCGCCTGAATGTGAAAGTGCATTGATCAAAATTGCTACTCGAAAAAGTCAAATTATTTATTTGAAACAACGGCACCTCGAACTGGATGAAGTAACGGTTTCTGGATCAAAGGAAACGCTAAGTCGTGAAAGTGCGGTCCACATTGAATCGCGAAAATTAAATGAATTGAATACCATTCCAACGAGTGGTTTGGTTGACGCGATTACGTCAATTCCGGGAGTGTATAAATCTTCTACAGGCAATGGGATTTCGAAACCAGTTATTCGTGGCCTTCAGGGTATTCGTGTTGTTACCTTATTGAATGGCATGCGCATCGAAAATCAACAGTGGGGCGGGGATCATTCGTTAGGTCTTACTGACCTGGGAATTGGAAGCGTTGAGGTGATCAAAGGTCCTGCTTCATTGCTCTTTGGAGCGGATGCCTTGGGAGGCGTGCTTTATTTTACGGACGAAAAATACACAGATTTAGGGAGCACAGAAGTGAAGTTTCGCTCCGTGAATGAATCCAATACCTTGGGCACATCAAATCAATTGACCTTAAAAACGACGATAAAGAATGTTCGATTCAACGCTGGAGGGAGTATGTCAAATCATGCGGACTTCATCGCACCAACCCATTTGATCGCAAACAATACGCGATACAATGACTACACCGGTAAAATGTCTTTAGGGATGAATAAAGGAGATTGGGCGATGCATGTGCGTTACACCTACAATCGAACAAGGGTAGGTATTCCGGGCGAGCTGACCGATTCATTTGGGAATACCATTTTGTGGAGTGATGCACAAGACAGGAAGATTAGTGCACCCTCACAGCTCTACAATAACCATTTTGTTTCGGTAGAAAATTCACTCTTTAAAAGAAGAAATGTATTCACCCTTTTGCTTGGACAAACACTTGGAAGATTGAGTGAGTATGAAGAGAGTTTGGATTTCCCTGGCATGAATATGCTGCTGAGTAATTCTATTTTGAATTTCAGAGTAAAGTCGCAGATCAATGAACGTTGGACCTTAATCAGTGGATACCAATCGATGACACAAGTGAACAGAAATCTACCCGATGCTGAAGATCAGTTGATCCCAAATGCCATTTCGTCGGACAATGGTGTGTATTCAATTGCATTTTATAAACGAAAGCATTGGGATGTGCAATTTGGTGGACGCTACGATGTCCGCGTTCTCAATGCCGAACCGTCAGTAGACGGCCAGTCATCGTTTCGTAAAATTTTCAATGGTGTGAATTTTTCAGCGGGTGCTGTTTACAATACTGAAAAGCAAACCTTCCGATTGAATCTGTCTTCAGGTTTTCGGGCACCACATTATTCGGAAATTCTTGCCAATGGCGTTCACCACGGTGCAATGCGTTATGAAATCGGCGATAGAAACTTAAGAAGTGAGCGCGCGATTCAACTTGATGCCACCATCGAGCATCATGGAGAACATTTGGAAATTATATTAAATCCTTACGCCAATTACATTCAAGATTACATAAGTATTCAGCCAATTGATTCTGTCATCGATGGACTGCCTGTCTATCGTTTTGGTCAATTGAACAATGTGATGTACTATGGAATGGATCTAGGACTTCATTATCATCCACACTTTGCACATTGGTTGCATTATGAGACCACTTTTTCATTTATTCAAACGGATGTGTTTGGCAGTGAAAATGTTGCCTTATTGCCTCAAAACAGATGGTCAAATGTGTTGCGTATTGTGATGAATCCACATTGGAAATTTTCACCTGAAGATTTTGTTGTTCAATTCCATTATTTCGCAGGACAAAATAGGGTAGCGGCCTATGAATCTGCATCCTCTGGATATTCCTTATTGAATGTTGGTTTGAATTTTAAGTCGACAGGATATCATGCTTTCAAGTTTGGGATAGGTGCACGCAATGTGTTAAATGAACGGTACATTGACCACTTGTCTCGATTAAAGAACATCGGAATGTACAGCCCAGGGCGAAATTATTACATCAGTATAAATTACACCTTCACTCATCGCGGTTCGAATTTCTATTCTAAGTCAAGGTAGCCAAAATAAAACAAAAGAAAAAGGGAGATGCAACTGAATACACCTCCCTTTTTTATACACTCTATTGTGGTCTGAAGATCAATAATAGATGCGTCTTTGAACTTTAGTAATGTGCTTTGCTAAACGAATTACTTGCTTTGTATATCCAAATTCATTGTCGTACCAAGCGTAAAGTACAACATTCTTTCCGTCTTTAGAAACAATTGTCGCATGCGAGTCATACACTGAACAACACGTATTTCCAATGATGTCACTCGATACCAATTCTGGATCATACGAATAGAAAATTTGGTTGACAAGGTCTCCATTTAAGGCTGCTTCGCGAATGACTGCGTTTACTTCATCTATGGAAGTATGATTTTTCAATTCTAAACTCAAGATGGCCAACGAACCGTTTGGTGTTGGGACACGCACAGCATTGGCAGTCAATTTATCCTTCAGTTCAGGAATCACCTTTGTCACAGCGTTACCCGCCCCCGTAGAGGTAATCACCATGTTGATGGCTGCTGAACGACCGCGACGTGGTTTGTTATGCATGTTGTCCAACAAGTTTTGGTCATTGGTGTAGGCGTGAACCGTTTCGATATGTCCTTTTACCACTTCGAATTTATCGTTCACCACCTTAAGAATGGGAGAAATCGCGTTCGTTGTGCAAGAAGCGGCAGAGTATATTTTTTCATGTTCAATATCAAGTGTCCCTTGATTGATTCCGTATACAACATTAGGAATTTCTTTTCCTGGCGCAGTCAGCAGAACTCTGGAAACACCTTTTGCACTCAAGTGACGAGAAAGTGCTTCACGGTTTGTGAAAACGCCCGTATTGTCAATCACCAAGGCATTGTTGATGCCGTAGCTTGTGTAATCGATGTCTTCTGGGTTTTTAGCGTCAATCATTTTCACAATTTGACCATTGATAATGATCGCTTTGTTTTCAAGATCTTCAGCGACAGTTCCTTTAAATGCGCCGTGTACAGAGTCGTTGCGCAAAAGAGAAGCCCGTTTAATGATGTCGGCATCTGATGAACCTCGTGTAACGATGGCACGAAGGCGAAGTTGTTGTCCTTTTCCTGCTTGTTTAATCAATTCGCGTGCAGCGAGGCGACCGATACGTCCAAAACCATATAGAACGACATCTCGTGGTTCAATTTCTTTTGATCCACTTTGTCCAAATCCACTCAGTTTGCTGGAGAGAAATTCTGCTTTCGAAGCAAAGTTTTTGTGTTCGGCCAACCATTCACTCGCCAATTTTCCGATGTCTAATTTTGCGGGAGCAAGGTCCATATGAAGCAATTCTTCGGCTAGTTCAGAAGTTGTAAATACATCGATCGGTTTGTTCACAACCTTGCGAGCGTATTCGTGTAGATTTAAAACTTCAGAAATGGTAACATCTAGGAGGTGATTGCGAAACAATACAAGCTCAATGCCTTTGTCATACAATAACTCACCCACCTTGCTTCCCAGTTTAACTGCTGCTCTTTCACGCTCGATGTGAGACTTCAATTCCTTTTCATAGCCTACTGCTGCTTCCATTTGCTTGTTTGAAATTTATGGTTGATAGAAAATGATTAAAGCAAAAAAGGCTGCCCACAATCGCAGGCAGCCTTTTTTGTTTATCCTAAATATGCTTTCAGTAATTTGTTTCTCGACGTATGTCGCAAACGACGAATTGCCTTTTCCTTGATTTGACGAACGCGCTCACGAGTGAGGTTGAACTTCGCTCCAATTTCTTCGAGTGTCAATCCATGGTTCATGCCAATTCCAAAGAACAAGCGAATAATTTCGCGCTCTTTGTCCGTAAGTGTGCTCAGCGAACGTTCGATTTCCTTTTGAAGTGATTCTGCCATTAAAGCATGATCCGCTTTTGGAGAATCTAAATTTGCCATAACGTCCATCAATGTTCCTCCATCTTCTGATGTTGAAAGTGGGGCATCCATGGATACGTGACGACCAGAAACATTTAAACTTTCTTTAATTTTTTCTTCTGGAACTTCAAGCGCTTCAGCCAATTCTTCTGCAGATGGCGGGCGCTCAAATTCTTGCTCTAGACGAGAGAAGGCTTTGTTGATTTTATTCAAGGAACCAACTTGGTTCAATGGAAGACGAACAATACGCGCTTGTTCAGCTAAGGCTTGAAGGATAGATTGACGAATCCACCAAACGGCATAAGAAATGAATTTAAACCCACGGGTTTCATCAAATTTCTGCGCAGCTTTAATCAATCCAAGGTTACCTTCATTGATTAAATCTGGAAGGGTAAGTCCTTGATTTTGATATTGTTTTGCAACGGAGACAACAAATCGTAAATTTGCGCGAGTTAATTTTTCCAGTGCTTTTTGGTCGCCCTGCTTAATCCTTCTCGCCAATTCAACTTCCTCTTCAGCAGTAATTAACTCCTCTTTACCAATGTCTTGAAGATACTTGTCCAAGGACTGACTTTCGCGATTGGTAATCGACTTCGTAATTTTTAATTGTCTCATCTATCTATCTCTGTTTTTTTTGACAGTCATAATAACGTCAAGCAAAGGGCAAAGTTACGCTGAATTTGTTTGTCTTCCCAAATATTTCCACGCATTTTTTTGATATCAAAATCAAAAGGCATGAATTTACTCGAAACTACAGCCCAAATCCAAAGTAATCGCGTTTGCCACTTTCTGACATTACCTCGAGAAGAACACCTCTATTTTGACCGTTTAGCTTGGCCGTGAGTTGTTCTACCGATTCTATTGCTTCATTGTTCAGCTTTAAAACAATCATCCCCGGTTGCAAGCCTATGGACTTTAATTTTCCGGCATTCAACGAGGCTATTTTCACACCGTAACTGATGTTTAACTCTTTCATTTCTTTCGAAGTCAAGGTACTAAATGTTGCACCCAATGCGAAGTTCTTTGCTATTTCTTCTTTCGAAACGAGTTTAGTATCGCCATCTGAATTGCGCAGCACCAATTCCTTGATGTCTTCGTCTCCATCCTTAGTACGGACGGTTAAGCTTATTTTATCACCCGGACGACGTTTTCCGATTTCTTCTTGAAGTTCTGCGACTGAATTGACCTCTTTCGAACCGATTTTTAAAATGACTTCACCATCCTTTATTCCTGCTTTATCTGCACTTCCTTCTGCAACAACCTTGGAAACATATACTCCTTTTGTATTTGGCAATTTGTTTTTCTCTTTCAATTCTTGATTGATGTCAGCAATTTGAACGCCCAAATACCCTCGCTGAACGATCCCATAATCAATCAAGTCGCGCATGACTTTTTCTACCAAATTAACGGGAACTGCAAATGAGTAGCCCGCATAACTTCCTGTCTGAGAAGCAATGGCGGTGTTGATTCCAACGAGTTCTCCTCGTGTATTGACCAATGCACCACCGCTATTCCCAGGATTTACTGCGGCATCTGTTTGAATAAACGATTCAATAGGAACGACATTCGGATTGGTTCGGTCAGAAAGCAAATTTATGTTGCGCGCTTTCGCAGAAACGATACCTGCAGTAACGGTAGAAGTCAGGTTAAATGGATTTCCCACCGCCAACACCCATTCGCCGATTCTAAGGTCATCACTGTTTCCTAGGGAAATGGGTTGGAAATTTTCTCCTTCAATTTTCAATACAGCAATGTCTGTGGATGGATCAGCACCGATTAACTTCGCCGTATATTTAGAGTTGTCATTTAAGATTACTTCAATCTCATTCGCATTTTCAATAACGTGGTTGTTCGTAACGATATAACCTTGAGAGGAAACGATCACACCTGAGCCTGAGCCCGAGCCAAATTGTTTAAACTCTCGCCCTCCAGCACCAGGCCCATAGAAAAACTCTTGAAATGGATCGCGATGAAAGGTCGTTTGTACAACTTTTGTGGTAACATGCACCACAGAGTTAATCGTGTTTTCGGAGGCTGTAGTTAAATCAACACCCATTCCGGCACTTCCATCAAAATTTACCGCCCTGGCATTGATTCGGTTTCCATCAATTACTTCGTCCGATAACAACGCATAATCTGGCTGAGAAAGCATTAAATACGCGCAAAAAGGGATCATTCCGCCCAACAATCCCAAACCAACAATTTTGAAGTTGTTTTTCATTTTCTTTACTATTTACGGGTTCAAACTGCAAGATTAACGAATGACTATTTTTTTTGTTAATCGCCCAGTGTTAAAGAATGTTAAGCGATGTAGGAAAGCAATTCATCTAAAACACTTAATTTCGTTCTGCATTCAAAAATATGAAAATACCTTTTCAAAAATATCAAGGGACAGGCAACGATTTTATCATGATTGATAATTTAAGTGGCGACTATTCATTTTTTGGTATTCAGCATGTTCAACAGCTTTGTGATCGTCGCTTTGGTATTGGAGCAGATGGCTTAATTCTCATTCAATCCCATCCTACCTTGGATTTTGAGGCGGACTATTACAACTCCGATGGTTCCAAGAGTTTTTGTGGGAATGGCGCCCGCTGTGCTGTTCATTTTTATGCGCGAAATCTTGTAAATCAGCGTGAGTTCAAGTTCATGGCCATCGATGGGATACATTCGGCACGAATCATTGCGAATGAGGTAATCTTGGAAATGTCTTCTGTTGAATCGATCGAGAAATACAGCAATGCTTTTGTTTTGAATACAGGTTCTCCTC
>CAIQQH010000054.1 GCA_903873915.1 uncultured Flavobacteriia bacterium
GCAGGAAACGAAAGAAATATCTGCGCAAGCATTGAAAGAACAGATAAAGCAGAGCTTGAAAGCGCAATAAAACGAGGAACACGTATACCAGCAGGCGTTGAATTAAGAAATCTAGCAGATACACAAAGCGCAATAAAACCTGGAACACGTGAAGCTACAATAATTCAGCGTTTAGTAAGAAGACGACAACAGACGACAACAACACCTCAAAGGCTTGATTTTGGACAGGCACCAACAACTCCGTCAGTATCAACACCAACAAGAACAAGAACATCACCACAATTAACGCCAATGCAACAAATAGCATCAAATAACTTAGGTAAGCTAACACAAAAGTTATTAAGTAAACAAAACAGAGGACAGCAAAAGAATGTTCGGCGGGATGCTGCAGCGTTGGTTCAAAAAAGATTGACTACTAATTCCATTATTGATATGGGAACTAGAGTTCATAATAATCACTCAGCAACAGCATTACAACGTGTTGTGAGAGGCCATCAAGTCAGAACAAGCGCAAAAATTACAAGGTTAGAAAATCAGACAGGCCAAATAGAACAGGATTTACAAGATCAAATAATACAAGCAAACAGAGACATGCACGGACCATTGAGAGAAGAAAGAAAGCGACTTCAAAATAAAATGTCAGATCACAGAACAAGAGGGCCAACATTAACACGATATCAAATGGCCAAAACAAAGGAAGGGTTAAAACAATATGAAGATATCATAATTCCAGATAGACGCTTGGCGTCTCTCGAGATATGCCGCTACCGGGGTCCGTTTTCGGGAGAGGGCGGAAGGGGGGGGGTCGGTAGTCAGAAATTGCGAAATGGGAAAAGAATAAAAAGCCCCTGTGTGTGATGTTCAGTGAAACTAATAGGATATTAACGAAGTATTATGAGCCTCGAGGAATCGAACCACGTTCATTGAGATCGTGAGTCTCGACGTTTTCCACTAGACCACCGAGTTAATTATGAGAGATTCATGTTTGAATATATACCACTAAATTGACCACGCCTCTCGAAAAGCTTATGAAATTGACAAAGCAAAACATGACTACACATGCATGCCGGGAATCGAACTCGCGCGAACCAGTTGCCCTGCCAACTCGTTACCCAATGAACCAAGCTGCCTCATTGAGAAGTGCACTATTCAATGTGTATAAGAACAAAAAACAAAGAGAAAGAGGCAACCTTTCAGAAAATAATCCGAGTCTCCCGGCCCTGCCCGACGGGGTTCGATTTGAAATTCGAACCCAACAATGAGCGCGGAAATGACGTGTTGATAACGTATGGACTGCCCTTTTGAGTTCGATGAATGTGGTATGGAAATCGATGATTCAAAAAATGGAGAAAATTCACACCCGAATATATCTAATGCGGATGACACAATTCGTAAACGTGTCCAAGATCTGCGAGGAAAGGCATTTAGGTTCAGCGGTACATTCACTGGCTGGAAATTTTCTGAGAGCTCGCAACAAGATCGGATAAACGAGGTCAATAGAAAAATCGCAGAAAGGCTTATCGCGACAAAGCAAGCTCATGATCCTTTGAACTCGATAACGTACGTGGTCTTGTCTTATGAAATCGGTCGACTATCATCTTCCGCAGAAACCTGCGACATTCCTGTGATCGGGTATATTCAGAGTTCTAAGCAGGTGCGCGCAAAAACATTAAAAGCATGGATGCGTAATGAGCTAGAGTGGCAATTGGTCCCCGGAGGATTGTGCGGATCCACTGCATTTGCAAGGGAAATTCAGAACTCCAGTGAAAAAAAGGTCAAGTGTACGGTTTACGGACAGCTTGGCATGAACAACTGTGGAAGCAAGACGGTGATTTTAAATCATTTTCTGATGTTAA
>CAIQQH010000055.1 GCA_903873915.1 uncultured Flavobacteriia bacterium
ATTGAACGTCATACCCATTCCCGGGGGTCGCATAATTCATATCATTGATCAAGGCCATTTCATTCGCAAAATTGACGGATGAACGCGACGAAATGCACCAACTGTATGGACCGCCGTGAATTTTTCGAGTCAAATTAAGTTCCAGTGCGATGCCTGGCATCGCATATCCTGCGCCTTTTTCAAAATAATCAGTTGAACCAAACTTTCCCAATGGTAAAGCAGTGCCAATACTGTAACTAATGTGTCCTTTTTCTATAGTGGAGTCAGCGGCGCTTGATTGATAATTGGCCGCTTTAATATTCACTCCAACGAGTACTAGGGTCATTAAAAGGTAATATCGAATCTTTTTCATATGTGTAAATGTATAACCTGAATCTGAGCACTTAATCAAAATCCTATTTAAAATCAACCTAACTATGTAAATACTTCATGACGCTATTGCTCACTGCGTGTTTGAGTACGAATCGCATTTTTACCAGATTGATTCCATCCGCAGATCTGATTTGCTCGTAACTGTCCTCAACAGCAGTGATATCTCCCATATAATAAAATTCAGTGCCCTCGTCATCGTTCTTTTTGATGAATAATGGAATCCGAAGCGTTTTATTAGTCTGAAACTGTATGATCTCCGGACTAGTTAACGTTCTTTTACGTTTGCTGAAATATTCCAAAACCCGATCGCTCAGTAATTTATCCTCGTAATCTTGGAAATCCTGCTTTTTGTAAGTGACGAAAATCGGACATTGAGTCTTGAGCTTGTCAAATACATATCCTCCCACGTTCTGCGCGAGCGGGTTCTGCTCCCAGCCCAAAATTCTAAAAACATCCTTTCGTGAATATCTGCCATACAAGTGAAAACCGTCGCAATTTTCGCCGTCATAAAATAAACGATGTTTGTGAATACTCGCATTCACCGTGTCGTTCAGCAATAACCTGAATTCAGACGTCTTTAAGCTTTCCAATAAGTCAATGTCCAACGACAATTTGCCGCCCAATTCATCGAATTTTATGAGTTGGAAATTAAAGATTTCGCCGATTGCCTTTAAGCTGCCTTCCTTATTTTCCGTTGCAAATCGTAAGTTGAGGTTATGGACGTAAGTTCTAGTGTTTTCAACACCCGGTGAACTGCCAAAACCATTTTCTTCACTAAATATTGCAGCCAAATCTGCAGAACGACCGTCTTGATGAATCTCAAATTGATCCAGTAATGCCCTCAATAGCAATGCCTCTTCGATGCGTTTTCCGTTTAGCACTTCCATCGATAACGACTCCAAAATCTTCAACGAACGCTTCGATAACTTATCGCGCCAAATAGTAGGATTAATCTTGGCCAAAAACCCATAATACGACTTGTACTCAGTAACAAAAGAGTAGGGGTCCCTCGAGCCGTGTTCAATGAAATCCATCATCATGGGTGTGCGCCCCAACTGGAACTTCAACAACTCGAAATCCGTTTTTAAATCTTTGAATTTGCTCAGATTTGCTTCGTTTAACGATTCGAAAATTCGCTTTTGGGTTATTTCGTCAAAATTGATCGTCGATGCCCCCGGAATCAAATCAGAGCCATTCACCAAACATCGCCGAATCCTGTCCTTGTTGAACGACGTATCCCCATACAAAGCAATCGGGACCAAAAAGTTGTTCTTGTAGTTTCCAATAAAATCCAACACCGTCAAGTACTCCTTGTTCTCCGCCTTACGCAAACCCCGACCCAGCTGCTGTACAAATACGATGGCCGATTCCGTTGGACGAAGCATAAGTATTAAATTGATGCGTGGAATGTCTATCCCTTCGTTGAAAATATCCCGACAAACTAGAAAGTCAATTTTGTTGGTGAAATCATCCGTTTCTAGTCTTTGTATTCCTGCGGACCTGGCAGATTCCTTGTCTTCTCCAGTTAACCCAATGGATGGATATCCCCTCGCAGTAAGTTTCTCTGCAATCGCATAACATTCTTCTACCTTGGAGCAAAAAATCAAGCCCCGTATTTCGTCTAAATCGGCGCCATAACGACCAATCGATTCAATGATTCTATCAATCCGCTCATCCGATACCAATAAATTGAAATCGGCCTTTTCTTCGAGTGCGTGTCCGTCTACCGTGAGGTCTGATATTCCGAAATAGTGAAACGGCGCCAACAAATCTGCCTTTAGCGCAGTATGTAAGCGGATTTCGTAGGCCACGTTGTGGTCGAATTTGGAATAAATGTCAAATCCATCCGTTCGCTCCGGCGTTGCTGTCATTCCGAGCAGAAACTTCGGTTCAAAGTAGTCGATGATGTGATCGTACATTTTCGCCCCGGCGTGGTGACTCTCATCAATTACGATGTAATCGAAATGATCTTTGGCAAATTTTAAACGATGTGCTTCCTTGCTTAATGTCTGCGCTGTGGCGAACATGTAGCGGACGTCGGCGTTTTTTTCAGTCCCGGTATAAACGCCAAAATCATTGAGGTCTGCGTCGATGATAATCTCTTGGAACGACAACAGTGCTTTTCTGGCAATGTTTTCGCGATGTATCACGAACAACATTCGCTTCGGCGCAAACGCGCGGACGTCGAAAGCCGCCAAGTATGTTTTTCCTGTCCCTGTAGCTGAAATGACCAACGCTTTGGTTTTACCCGCAGTACGGATATCGCTTAAGTTAATTAATGCTTGATGTTGCATTGAGTTGGGCTCAGGGCGATTGCGTAAAGTATGATACTTGACCTGCGGATCTATAAGATTTTTGACTTGTTGAGCAATGTAATATTCCTCGTAAATCCGAATAAAATCCTCGTTAACGACTACTGAATGATCTAAATCGTATTGAAATTCCTCTCTCAGTTCCTTGAGCGTTGCGCCATGCTCCAAACTATGCAGTAAAATATTCAACTCTCGGTTTACGGCCAGGGCATTTTGTGTGAGGTTGGAACTGCCTACAATGAAAGATTGGTAATCTCCGTGATCGAATAGATATCCTTTTGCGTGATGACTTTGTTTCTGAACGATGCGCAATTCGATGTTTTTGAACTGCAACAAGAGCTTCATCGCGCCAGGCTGGCTAAAGGTGAGATAGTCTGAAATGACGATCGTTCCTCGGATGTTCTTGTCTTGAAGTTTTAGCAACGATTGCAGAATGGTCTTTACCCCGCTGCTGGTGATAAAGGCCACGTTGAACCAGAAACTTCGACAGTTTTCCAATTCATCCAAAAGGGTGGATAGGACTTTTACTGATTTTTGACCTGAATTGGTGAGGATTCGGGGTGTGAAATTACCTCGATATTGACTGTTGTCGTCAATAAATCCGTGTTGAAACCCTTCGGTTAATTTGGATTTCATGACAGTGTGATGAGTTTTTCAACGATGGGTAGATCTGCGGCGGCCCAGTCGAGATGATTCATGTCTGTTGCGGCCTGCCAAGTATATTCCAGATGTTCGGTTAGCGTAGGGGTTGTTTGTTTAGATTTGCACAAATAGGTGTGCATGGTCAGGCGGAAGTCGGGGTAGGGGTGTTCTACGGTGATAAAAAACTGAAGCGAGTGAATATCCAGATGCAGTTCTTCCTGAATCTCGCGAATGAGCGCATTTTCAGGAGACTCGTTGGCTTCAATCTTGCCGCCAGGGAATTCCCATTTTTTAGAAATGTACTCGTATTTGTTGATGCCACGCTGAACACACAAGTATTTTTCATTGTGTCCTATGACCGCTGCAACAACTGTGATGTGTTTCATGAATGAAACAGCAAAATACAGTCAGGAACTTGAAATTCCAGGGGTGTTTGTATTATTAATTATTAACTAGAAACCCATTTTTCTTTAGAATGCCAATCTAAATTTTCCAGCAGGGGGTATTGGGATGTGATGGTGGGTAAAATGATCTCATGTCCTTCAAATTGCTTTAAGGAATAAGGTGAATCTTTTTCAGTGAAATTGGGAGAAACTTTCACCCGGTAATTAGAATCAATAGTAATTAATCCTCTGTCGAATGCCCTGTGAAGATTAGGGCAGAGCGAAATGCCATTGGTAATTGTATCGTTTTTTGAAATTGAGAAAGGAACAATATGGCATGCATCCACGAATTGTGCATTGGCGGTTGTTGTGATTTGCATTTTGGAAATGGCGCAGGTGTAATTATAGATTTTAGGAATCTCTCTTTTGAATATACCACATCGTATATAAAATATTTCTTCACCCTGTTCAGTGTTATAGGTTTTTTCGATTTCTAGAATCCGCGCTTTGTATGTATACTGGTCATCATGCATAATTTGATGCTCAATTTCATGAAGCTCTTGGTATTCTAGGGTGACATTTGATGATACAGAAAAATAGGTCGATAAAAGCAGATTCGTCAATATCAGGTTGGACTGCTTGTCGATCATCAAGTCCATTAGTTCAATGTCGATTTCTGCGTATTGTATACATTCATTTATTGAGCCTAAACTCTTGATACTGTGAGAGCTTGTTAAAGGAATGAAAATTCCTGGCTTATTAATAATTTTCCAGAATGGCTCTGACCTCATATGAAAAAAAGGCAGTGCGAAATTCATTTGGTGTTTTGTTGTTACCAATTTGCTCCATAATTCTCTGAAATTCATGATGATTTCTGGAGTAATGTAAATGCGATTCGAGGTTATGACTTTTGATTCAACAGATTTCAGTATTGCCAACAATAAAATAGGCTTATGAGGAGCCCCACCGTTTTGGTACGCTCGTTTCAGTTTGCCAAAAAGCCCGCAATATTTTTCTATTAAATCCATTTTTATTTTCTTCTTTAAATCCTCCTAAACCAATCCATTCTTCCTCAGCACGCGACCCACCATGTTGTGCACGCGGTCTGTATAATACTCGATCTGACTTAAATCGTTCTGAACCAAATCCAACGCGATTTCTTCCACTTTCGCAGTGCCACTGCCAATGAGCAAACGCCTCAGCATCACGGGTTGATACACGTGACTCATTTTCATTTGCTCCTGCAAGTACTTTTTTATCGCATCGAAAGTCATGACTTATTTTTTCACGGG
>CAIQQH010000056.1 GCA_903873915.1 uncultured Flavobacteriia bacterium
CATTCGATTCTCCTTTTTTATTTCGCGCGCGATAATTCACGAAATACGTGTATTGATTCCCACCAACAATCACGTCTGTTATGATAACAATGCTCGAATCAGATTTCAATCGACACGCATCTCCCGGTTTCAATTCCAAATCAGCCAATACTTTGTCGCGTAATTTTGCATTGTACACCAATGAGCGCATTGGCCAGATGTAATCCACATTTTGCTGCAAGGAGTCACGGGAATTGGTGAGTGAACGTTTATCCTTTCCAAGTGCTTTTAGATTTGCATTTAAGTTATCGATTTCTTGACGCATCTCCTGCACTTGCGATCGGCGAAGCTGGTCTTCATCGCTCAAGTTTTTATAGAGTAAAAAAATGATTAAACTAGAAAATACTGTGATCGCAATGACAGTTATCCAAAGGCGTTTTTTTGTTGTATCTGGCGCTGGTGTTGTACTCATGGTTTTTTGTGCACGGGTTATGAGGATAAACTTACGAAAAAATAGGGATAAGGGAATTGATTTCAACACAACAAAATCTTCAACTATTTCGCATTTTATACATTTTCACGGATTCAATGAAGACGACATCTTCAACTTTTATTTCACTATGTAATTCATTGATTACCTTTATCTTGATTTTAACGCAACTAAACGAACTATTTTGAAAACAAACGATTTTTCTACTTTATCAAACTTTGACATTATCGGAGATATTCACGGATATGGCAAGGAGCTCATAAACGTATTAGAGAAAATGGGCTATTCAGAGAAAGAACCTTATAATTATGCGCATCCTGATGGACGGAAAGTTATTTTTATTGGGGATTATATCGATCGAGGACCAGAAATCCTATTGACCTTGCGCATCGTTCGGACCATGCAAGAAAATGGCAATGCCATAGCGATCATGGGGAATCATGAATTCAATTTTCTATGTTATAATTATACCAACGAGAAAGGTGAGTCTTTCCGGCCTCAAGATAAAAAGACGGAAGGGGAAAGATTCACCGATCAAGAACTTGGTGATGAAATAACCTCGTATCTAAATTGGATGGCAGAATTGCCTTTGGTTTTTGAAAATGACGTTTGCCGTTGCGTACATGCGCATTGGGACAAAAAATCCATTGCATTGATACGTGAACGGGGAATTGCAAAGCTCGATCGAGAGGGATTATTGGCTCTATATGCCGATAACGAGTTGCTTCTTGCTTATGAAATTGTGCTGAAAGGAGACGAATTGGAAATCGACGAAGAATACCAGTTCGCTGATAAAGAAGGAAAGGTAAGAAAGCAGGGTCGAATCAAATGGTGGGCAACGGAAAAAGGCACTACGATGGGGGAATGCTTTGCATCAATTCCGCCAGAAAGTATTCATAAACCTTATATTTCTAAGGCTGAAGAATTTGTTTTGCATTACGATCATGATGAAAAACCTGTTTTCTTTGGCCATTATTGGATGTCCCATACTGAAATCAATGTGCAAAGAGACAACGTCTGCTGTATTGATTTTAGCGTTGCCAAAGAAGGACTTTTGGTCGGATATCGCTTTTCAGGTGAACAAACGCTTTTGTTGGAAAATTTAGTGCACCATTAATAAGTTTTACACCCTTTATCTTTCCCCTGTTATCTTTCCTCTAAGCTGACGTATTAGGTATGTCGCTGTATTAAAACGGCTCTTACCCAAATACCTTAGCTTATGAAATTCGCACTTGTCATTGTATTGGCGCTTCTAAACTTTTCGTTGAGTCAAGCCGCCCGAAGCATAGAGGCCAAAGCGCCAGTTTTGCGGAGTGTTTTTAAGCCTTTATCCAAAAAATCGGATCACATAGAGATTATCCGTTTGTACCAAGACAAGTCATTTGAACATTTGATTTATTCCCCTGATCGTGAATTTAAAGGAGGGGTGAGTGATGCGGTGTATTATAAGGTGCTAAAAAATACCGGGAAATATTCCATGGAAAGTGGGAAGATGAAATTGAATTGCATCGAGAAAAATTTTCCGTGCAAGTTGTATGGAATCACCCTCTTTGTTGACAATAGTAAAGTATACGACAACCGCTTCAGGTTCTTGTTCAAGAAAAAAGAGTACATCCTTCGAAGTGCACCGAAAGAAAAGTATGGTCAACCGTATTTTATGGATCCCGAGAATGGGAGGATCGTGACCAATGAAGCCCTTGAATCAGACGTGGATGTCACTGCTATCGTTCGATACATGATAAAAGGTGAAACTGAGGGACGCATGAAAATAAAAACACTTGTTGCCTACCTCCGCGAAAATGTTCAGTTTATGGCGGATGAAACCGAAGATTCTGATCAAACGATTTCGCTTTTGCTTGGTAACAATCGCCGCGCGGGAAGCAAAGGAATTGCTAAGCTTTTTGCTGAAATGTTGACAGTCGCGGGCTTGCCATCTAACGTCGTTGAAGGAGAATTGAAAACAGACCTGTCAACACAAAATAAACCCAAGCATTTCTGGAATAAAATACGCGTTGGAACAATTGACCAGTTGTATGATATTAGTTTGGGCGATCGTTGGATGAATGTGGATCCCGTTCTTATGATCCACTCTCATTTTCCTTTGGATGAAACTCATCAGCTTTTGGAAACACCATTGACGAGAGTAGAATTTAATCGCTTGGCTTATAGCGCTCCTACTCGTGAAAATGCGGAATACATAAGCATTCTTCCGGCGAAGGGCGAGGTGCACATCAAAGATCAAATGGAACTCTTGTTTTCGTCAGGATTGTCCATCTCAAAAGCTGAAATTATCCCGATAGGTACCGACAATGCAACAGCAATTGATGCAAGATTCACCAGTACAACGACTTCAGGAAAAACGAGAGTGGTCATTCCGATCAAGGAAAAAAATGCCTTGTTGAAAGTCCGAACTTCTTCTGGTGTGGAATACACTTACCGCATATACAACGATGGAACAAGAGACGATGAAATTGATGGCTATTATCAGGAAATGAGATCGATTGCAATCGCGAAAAGGAAAGTGAATACGGTTGAAAATGAGGGCGTTTCAGCAAATCCAAGATCATCTTCCGCACTGCCTGCTGTATTTGGCTTAAATGCTCATTTCCGCAGCGATGTCATGTCCTACCAGTTAATTGATTTCGCGGGCTTTGATCACCCCATGATTCGCACGGCCGTTGGCTTCTATGGAACGACTGAAATTTTAGGTGCTCAAAACAATCCAAAGATTGTAGAATTTTTTCATGCCACAGGTCAACGGAATATCAATGACGACGAAACCCATTGGTGCAGTGCCTTCATCATGTATTGTGCAAAAATGAATGGTTTTGCGTATCCGAAAAATGCGGTGGCCCGATCATGGATGAAGGTGGGTAAGAAGGTCGAACAACCTAGGGTAGGTGACCTCGTGGTTTTTGGTTGGGGACAATCCTACCATGGACATGTAGCCATTTATTTAGGGGAAACGGATCATGGGGTAATTTGCCTAGGCGGAAATCAAGGCAACGAAGTTAATGTTATGGTTTTCTCCAAAGAGAGTATTCTAGGCTATAGACGATTAAACTAAAAATGAAGAAGATGAATAAATTAACATTGTTAGGGTGTATGTTGTTGATCGGGATGATTGGCAAAGCACAATATTATGAGCGCACTGGAAAGAATTTCGGAATGTATTTTACGGGTGTTCCAATCGCGACGACCGCCTCAAGTTTGAAAGAACTTTCTACCAATACCTTAAGCGTTGGGGCAGGGTTGATGAAAATGCCAATTCCTGGAATTACTTTTTCAGCAGGATACGGCTATTCAAGCTTCAGAAATTATGGTGAAAGAGGTGCGACTATTCCTTATGCTTCAGTGCATTCTGTTGTTGGTTCGGTGTTGTTTGATAAGCGCATTGCGAAATTGCAGCAGAAGAAGGTGAGAGGCATGTGCCATTACCTGTCATTGGGTTTGCTTGTTGGAGCGGATTACACCTATATGTTTGGAACACGAGCCATTCCCAATTATTCGCATGGCGAAGTTGGAGGTCAGGTTGGCTTGTCATTCTGCCACGTTTATTCGAGTGCGGGAAAGCAATCAAGAAGTCAAACCAACCATGTTGATGTCTTTTACCGACAAGGATTTACACCAGCGATTCAAGTTGAAGTTTCAGGCCAAAAACAATCGTTTTACCGCTGTGAAATTGGTGTTCGCGTTCGTTTAATGCGCCATCAGATTTATGACTTTTTAAAATAAATAGAACACAATTCACAACGAAAAAGAAAGTAAGATTTGTCTATTATCCACTGTGGTAAATAAGAAAATAGAAAAGGATAGAACTATGTTTAACAACCCAATTCCTCTTCTTCCTTAGACGGATGATCGATGAAATCTTGAATCAAGGATCCTTCGATGAGTAATTTTTTTAGCTCTTTCCATGGAATACACATGGATGGCGCACCAGAGGCATAAGAACCAATTTCGTAGGCGTCATAAACGAATACCATGCCTTTGCGTGTAAAAGAGATGTTGTGTGCCAATTCGAAATCTCCACTTCCAGGCGTAAAATCCCAAGCTTCAGCACCATTTTCGGCAATGAAGAATTTTTCAGCAATGCGCTTTAATTCTTTGCCATACCCCGCTTGAAGGATATCACTTAAGCCGAGGGTTTTTCCAGTGTGTAGGTCAAAGTTGTACGTCTCTGTTGTGCCTCCGCCATGTGCAGCTCCATAGTAGTATTCATAATTTCCAACGACGACCACAACAATATCGCGTGATTTTTCGACTACATCACAGCGAATTGAACGTTGATATGCCATTTCAATGTCGTTGCGTTCAACCCCTTCAGATACCCATTGACTCAGGGATTTTTCCTTTAAGGTATTGTTCGTTACTCCTTTGATGATGGCTTGATTGATGTGGTCTGCCACAGACTGATCCTTCAATTCAACCGTCAACATGTGCAAATCCATTTCTGAACAAAAGTCGTTGACCTCAGCTTCATTATTCGTAAAGCAATATTCTTTGCGGTAATCGCGAAATCGAAGGACCAAGCCACTTTTAAATTGAGGTTCAGTGACGCTGTCATTTTCCTGAGAATTTTCAGCCGCAGATTCTTTGTGTTTTGCCGACTTTTTTTCTCCACTACCACATGCTGACGTGAGAAATAGTGTACTAAAAAAAAGTATGAAATAGGAGAAGCGCATTGATCTAAATTTTTGCTAAAGGTAATTCATTTAGCACAAAAAAAAGAGGCCTAAGCGGCCTCTTTACAAAGTTCTTTCAAACGATTCTTTGCGCGTTGAAAGTAGATATTGATTTGACTTTCAGGAATGTTCATTAACTGAGACATTTCACGGCCACTCATTCCGTACATAAAACGGTAGGTAATCAATTGACGGTCACGGTCACTTAAAAAAGCCATGGCTTTGCGAATCACACGAAGCTGCAAATGTTCTAGATCCTTTTGTTCGGTAGTATCGTTGTGCATGATTGTACCGTTCAAAGGCACAAGGTCCATTTTCTTCATGCTACGAATGGCATCGAAACAAAGGTTTTGGGTTACTCTATACAACCAGCTTTTGAAGTTTCCTTTTGCTGGATCAAATTTGCTGATGTTTTCAATGGCCTTGATGATGGCATCTTGAGCAAGGTCATCTGCCAAATGGAGATAATGATTTGGGAGAGAACGTTTAGCAATGGCGCGGAAATAAGGAAGTTGCTCGGAAATTAGATCAAGATTCGTTTTCATGGCGTTTGGTTTTTAGGGTTAAACATTAAGCAGCTATAATGTGGAGAGTAACCTTTTTAAATCATAGGCAAATCAGTTTTTACGAAGGGTATAATTCAGTTCTTGGAAAAGGTAACGTTTATTTTCACAAAATATTACAAAAAAGTTTAAAATAAAACAAAAATAATTTTCTGAGTTACTTTGAGACACCTTTAAAATATATTTAAATAATTGTAAATCAATACTTAAAGCCCTTTGCACATGTAAAATATGAAAATGCAAAAAAAAGTATTTTGTTTCTAATCGCTTTAGCCAACGGTAAATTTCAAACGGTTTGGTTTATAAACCAAGCATTTCTCTAAACGAATTGGAGAGGTGAAAAATGCTTCAATTAACCCAATATATCAATCAGTTCAATGGTATTTGATCCAATTTTAAATGAACCACCGATGCGCGTGCCTTTCAACAGTTTAGTCTCTAATTGATTTGATGTGAAGGTGATATATCCTATTTTATCCACATCGATGCTAATCAGCATTTTTCGCCCATTGTATACTATTTCCAGTAAACTTCCTTTGGTTATTGAAGTCGGCATCTTTTTATTTTCACTGGCTTTTTTTGGTGCAACATATGCTGTGGTTGGAGGAGTAGTGTCCAATTTCAATAGAGTTGATGAATTCAAACTCGAATAGGCATTGACCAATAGCGTCTGATTGCCTTTAAAAAATTGAACATTGAAATATGCTGTTGGATCTTCATCATTTTCGCTTGTATTGACACCATTTTTTAGTGTGTCCTCTTTTAGACGATCATAGTACATGTATTGGTCCAATGAATTGGAGCGAAAACCAGCTATGAGCCAAGCCATTTGATAATTTTTCACATGATTGGACGAAGTATGATTGAATTCACCTGGTTTCTTCTGAAAACCTTCAATAAGGGCATTGATAATAAATTTATTCTTTAGAGCGGGATAGGACATGTATGTTCTTGTTCCGAAGCCATTGTTAAAAACATAATAAATTCGAGAAGGTGTTTTTATCAAACGAGGCACCCATCCAGCAATGTACGCACCAAGAAGTTTTTCATGATAACGCACTTCTTTCGGAACGTATCCGGGCACGTTTAGATGCCATGGCCTTGATTCTATGGAACTAATCCAATGATTCAATAATTTTTCATCAACTACAGTACGCAGAGGTTCATATATTTTTCTGGCCCTTAAATCATGTGGCAAAGCAAAATAATACGTGGGATCTTTTTTAATCGCTTTAACCCAAGCTGTTTCTCTAATCTCATTAAAATTCTTGCTATTGCGCATTTCTTCAGGAAAAATATTGTCCGAAAAATCAGAGTCTTTGTGAGTTAAGATCAGATTGACTGCCCGTGTAATTGAAATTTTAATAGATTCATTCTGGGAATAAGGGATATAATCAGCCAAAAGACTAGGACTAGCTCTTTCACCCGGATTTCGCGGAGTTCGTTCTAATTTCTTCGTTAATTCTTTCGGGAAATTCAATCCTAACTTGTGTAGAAAGAGTTCATGTTCTTTTATAAAATTTGGAAGTAGTTGAAATTCTTTGGCGGTGAATCTTCTTAAATCGAATATTTCTAGGGCGGCGTTCAGGGCAATTTTTTGGAATTCAAGGGTCTCCGAAGCTGAAGAATTTTTGGATAACGCGTCGTACAAGTCTGGACGCAAGGAGATAATGTTGCACACGTCTTCATAGGTGATGTTTAAATCAAGTTTATCTTTTATTTCATTCAATGAAAAGAATTCCAAATAATTAGAAATGTTTTTCAATTCAAAAGACGGTTTTTCATTCGCAAAATTTTCAGGTAAACGATGTTGAATAAATGGCCAAAATTGCAAACGTTTTCTCCACCACTCATTTGATTTATCAAAGTCTATTTTATTCATATTTAGTTGAAATTCTTTGGAATTCACTAAATTTAAAGACTGGGTAAAAAAGTAAATGTCCGACAACCAGTGTTCTGGATATGTATTACTTGTCCCGCGACATTCTACAATTGCCTTATTTATCGGATTAACGCGAAGAGCAACAACCGGTTTTCCCGCAGATCTTAGGATGTAAAAGTCGAAGGATTTGATATAATACCTTGCATGGTAGTTATCCGCAATACACCACCCAGACCCTCTTGCAGCCGATGTCAATTTTGGGACAAGTGATTTACAGCGAATCAATTGCCATCCATTATAAATCACATCACCGGATCCAAAGGTTGACTTGATAAAGTATTCTCGCGCTAAATTTGATTTAGGTGTAATGCGGCCGTTCTTCATACGGCCATCAATCCAATCGATAATGTCAAGCGAAGGCTCACTTAAATTTCGGCGATTTCCATATCCCGTTGATTCAAACATTGGACGCAGAATCAACAATTGAAAAGCCTCATTGTCAGGAAATTCTGTCTTGAACAATTGAGTCCATTTTTTAAATGAATTTGACTTATTCTTATTAATCAATTTGGACAAAAATATCCTGGCCTCGTGTTCCCCTTTTTCCGAATTTATTTTTTTTAACATCTCGTATTCATCTGAGTTTAACTCATGTTCATTCCCAAGAGCATGGTCTAAATTCAAATGTTTTTCTGTGATAAAAAAGTGTTTTTCTTGCCCCTTCGCCAAAGGCCATTTTGCTTTTCTAATAAGATTGGGCAAGAGCGTAGATTTGACAAACGCAACTAATGTTTCCTCATTTTTGACCACCGATTGCCAAGGGATTTCATTTTCATATTTCGCAACGATGAATTTCAAATGAACTTGTTGAATACCAAATTTTTGAACTTTCGAAGGATACGTGAATGTATTTTCAGACATATGAATCGTTTTTAAGTGCTTCGCATTAACGGACGAACAAGGGAAAAATAATTTTCATCTCAGATTAAAGTGACTTTTTAATTTTTTGGTAGCGTTGTTCAAAGGAATTGTTACCGTCACAGTTGCATGCCTCTTTTTCAGCGTTAAAGTTCTCAATTCGCTCCTTTGGGTCTGGATGCGTACTTAATAATTCAAGAGATTGATCTCCTTTTGTTTGGAGTATTTTCTCAAAAAAGCCCGCGCCACCTGCCGCGTTGTATTCCGTCGAACACAAGTATTTCACTGAACATTTGTCGGCTTCTCGCTCATATTTTCGTGAATAGCGCAAATTCAGTAGACCCGAAGTTATTTGTCGCGCTATTGCTCCGTTTCCATTGCCAAACAAATAGGACAAAACAATGTCAATACCAATACTCTTTGTGAGCTGCCGCGTGCCGTGACGACGATCGGCATGACCAATTTCGTGGGCCATAACTCCAGCGAGTTCGGCTTCATTGTCTAAAAAATTTAAAATTCCGGTATATACAAAAATGTATCCTCCAGGTGCGCAGAATGCATTAATGGTCTCGTCATCGTCAATGATTGTCAGTTTCCATTCAAAATCATCCTTGTGTTTAAGTTTGCCGCTGTTGAGAATGCGTTGTTTGATTTCTTCAACGTATCCGTAAAGCTTTGCATTTGAAGGCCGATCAAGCACCTTATACTCGCCACTTGACATAATTTCATCGTAGAGTTCCTTTCCCATTTTTTTGTCATCATCTATCGAGAAACCATTGATTTCGAACGCATCAAAGTTTTTCTTAAAGCCATCGATGAGCTTACTGCCTTCGTCCAATGCTTGGTCGAATTGATCGCCAAATGATTTTTCATCACTGATCTGCGTGTTTTCTGTAGTGGAGTCACAGGATAAGAGCAAGCTTAGAGATGCAGCAAGGGGTAGGGTGAGAGCAGAGATTTTTAGCCGTTTTATGGTCATAATATGCAGCAATTGAATGAATTGATTAAAAATAACAATTAATCTTGGATACATTTGAATTGTGAATTCGTAAGTGTGGCATGTTAGATTTAGATACATTTTTAGAAACGTACGACATCGCTGGAAGTATTGTCTTACTTGCAGGGAGTCGGAATGTTGCTTCTGTGGACCAGCAAAAATTGAAGGATTTAGGCAAATTGTTGGCTAAACGGAGTACGCAGATTGTTTTTCGCAGCGGGAATGCAGATGGAGCGGATAGTTTTTTTATCCATGGAGTTGGGGAAATTGATCCATCTCGCATTGAAATTATTGTCCCAGATCCAAAACACCGACCAAAAAACCGCGTCGCTTATGCTAGTTTTTCCTTGGATCAAGTTGATTTATTGAATGAGCCTACCTTAGTTGAACAAGCCAAGAGAAATACGGGTGCTCAATATGGAATTGATCAATATTTAGGTGGTCAGACAAGTGGCGGAAAAATTGTATCTGCTAAATATATACTTCGAAGTACATTGATGGTGACGGGTTCTCAACAGTTGAAACCTGCAGATTTTGCGATATTTTATATCGATTATTCATCAGATAAACCAGGCGGAACAGGTCATACGATTAAGGTGTGTGAACAAATGAATGTCGAACATATTGATCAAGGCACATGGTTTTCGTGGCTGGATTAATTTTCTCGCGTTAAATTTTCCTTAGTTGTCCGTTTGTGTCATGAACGCAAGAAATATGTTCGAAAATGAGAATGTTCGTCATTTTTCTTTGCGCAAAACCGATTTAAATTTGACACATGCACACATCCATTCAACATCGATTGCGAAAGATTATTGACGATCAAAATAAAGATGATCAGCACATATTGGCTGATTTAACAGCCATTGTTCGAGAAATTGAGTTGCGTGAGAGATCTTTCTTCCCAGCAAAAAAAGCCATTGATGTTTTTTCTGCGCATGTCAATGACTATGGTGTGGCGGGCGAAACCATTCAAACGGGAATTGAGGATTTTGACGAGCGCATTCCCTTGTTTCGGGGTGAATATATAGTGATTGGCGGACGACCAGCAATGGGAAAAACCCACCTTTTAATGAACCTTGCCTTAAATATGTCCACGAAAGTACCGGTCTTGTATTGCAGTTTTGATTTATCGGAAGGATTGCTGATGAAGCGAATGGTGGCGGCCTTGTCGGGCATTTCTCTGAATCAATTGGTGATGGGCTCATTGAATCGTTTGGAGCTGAAATTGATTGAATCCGTCAATGCAGAGTTTCAAGAACGTAGGTTGTGGATCAGTGACCAACGCACCAACTCCTTGCAAATTTTACGTGAACGTTGTAAAAAACATATAGAAGAGGATGGGGTTCAAGTCATTTTCATCGATTACATTCAGTTGATCAGTTCTGACCGATATCGCCACAACCGTGAAATGGAAATGAGCTATGTAAGTCGAGAATTGAAAGCCATTGCTCGAGAATTTAATGTGTTGATTATCGCGTCAAGTCAGTTGAGTAGAATGGTCGAAACTCGCGGAGGAGATAAGCGTCCTATTCTCTCAGACTTGCGTGAAAGTGGTGCCATTGAGCAAGATGCGGACAAAGTATTTTTCCTCTATAGACCAGAATATTATGGATTTATGCAAGATGAAGATGGAAACACAACGGATGGAATTACGGAGTTGATTTTGGCCAAAAATAGAAGTGGATCATTGGAACGCATACAATATGCCCGAGATAGCAATTATACGCGGATCATTTCCATCAACGATCATCTGGAGCGATTTTCAATACATCCAGATAGATTGGAGGAATTAGGAGAAACACCATTTTAATGCATACGAGAGCCGTTGCCCAACTTATGTGTCGGAATGACCGATAAGTGGTTGTGCACCTGCAACCCAATGAAAAATGGAGGCCATGAACTTTGATGTTTCGTCGAAGTTCCGCTGCGCTCCATTTTCGCCGAAACATCTAAATTGAAGATAAGAAGCAACGGCTCTCTTTTTTAAATTAAACGCACATGACATTGTACGATTTTGTGGAACAGCAGCGTCCGGAATTAAAGCAAACACTGCGCTTGCACACCTTGAAAATTAAAATTTTCCCAGGGGTGACAAAACACATGATTTCCGCTGGTCTCCTGCTTTCTATGGAAAATGCTCAAGACGTATGCGCCTATTTTCAGCTGCCACGCGCAGTGCTCGAGCAATTGATCAACTCCCCCAAATACAAAAGCTTTTCTATTGCCAAAAAGCGAGGAGGTGTCAGATCGATAGAAGCGCCCGAACCTCGATTGATGAATGTTCAACGCGCATTGAATCATGGACTTCAGTCCTTGTATATGTGCAATCCCGATCCGGCGGTTTTTGGTTTTGTCATCAACGAGGACAACAGAACCCCAGCATCGCCAATTGTACAAAACGCCATGCCACACGTGGGTAAACTGCATGTGCTCAACATCGATTTAAAAGATTTTTTTCCTTCCATTCGTGCATTCCGTGTTAAGGAACTTTTCCTTTCTGATCGCTTCAGATTTAATGAGCAAACAGCGACAGTTTTAACCTTATTAACAACACATCAAGGGCATTTACCCCAAGGTGCGCCCACGTCGCCCATCATTACCAACTTTATTTGTGCGCAAATGGACGAGGAAATGAGAAAGATTTCATTAGAAAGGGCTTGGACCTACACCCGCTATGCGGACGATCTTACCTTCTCTGCTGATGTATCATTTCATGATGAGGCAATCGCTCAAATTCGTTCTATTGTTGAGCACAATCGATTTGTCATTAACGAAAAAAAGATCCGTCAAAAAGGTGAAGGAAAAAGGAAAGAGGTGACGGGAATTGTTGTGAATACGAAGGTAAATGTCAAACGAAATCAAATCCGTCAAGTAAGAGCTATGCTATTTGATCTCGAACGAAATGGCAGAACAGCTGCGGCAGCGAATCATTTCAAAAATTCACCTGTTGTGCGTGAAAATGACCAAGATGTTTTTTTAAATCGTTTACGCGGATACATCTCTTTTATCGGACAGGTGCGGGGCAAGGATGATCCAATTTTTCTCCGGTTTCAGGGAAAATTGCACGAATTAATTTAGCGTGGCTTCGAGCTCAGCCACTGAAGCATGATTGAGTCCCTTGTCTCTTGTCTTGATGTCTTGAAATCTTAATGTCTTAACATCTTGAAGTCCCTTGTCCTTTGTCTCTTGTCTTAACATCTTAACATCTTGAAGTCCCTTGTCCCTTGTCCCTTGTCCCTTGTCTCTTGTCTCTTGTCTTGATGTCTTGAAATCTTAACATCTCCAATCAATAATAAGGATCATACAAAAGTGCTTCAATCATTCCTCTGATAGAACCAGTACGAGGTGCTTTAGCCAAGTTCATTTCATAGGCTTTTTCGGCAACTGATTCCGCGATTTGAAGCGAAACATCACGAATGTCGCGAATAGGTGGATAAAGTGAGCCATGATGTAAATCTTCTTCTGTGACTAAATCAGCCAAGGTTTGAGCGGCGATAAGGAAGAACTCATCTGGGATAAAGGTTGCTGCACACGCCGTAACACCGAGACCTAATCCAGGGAAAATGTAAGCATTGTTTCCTTGTCCGGGATCATAAGATTTTCCATTCAGTTGTACATTGTCAAAGGGGCTTCCACTAACGAATACGGCATTTCCTTGACTCCAGGTGTAGGCCTGTTCAGCGGTGCACTCAGCATTGGCAGTTGGATTTGAAAGTGCAAAGATTACAGGGCGCTCATTGAGTTCACACATCGTTTCAATTACCTCTTGGGTAAAAGTTCCTGCAGCACCAGTTGCACCGATGAGAATATCTGGTTTTATGGATTTAATTGCTTCTACAAAGTTCAATTGTTGATGTTCATGTGCGTAGGGTAAATTGTGTTCGAGAAGGTCTGTTCGATCCCCAACCACTAAGCCATTCACATCCACAAACCATAGGTGTTGACGGGCATCTTTAGGATTCAAACCCTCCTTTTCGAGGGCATAAGCAATTAAATCTGCAATTCCCGTGGCGGCTGATCCTGCGCCAAGGAACATAATTGTTAGTGTTGAAAATGATTTTTTTGTTATCCGGGTTGATGCGTAAATACCTGCCAAAGCAACGGAGGCTGTACCTTGGATATCATCATTAAAACAAAGCACCTTGTTTTTATATGTTTTTAGTAATCCATAAGCATTCGGTGTTAAGAAATCCTCAAACTGAATCATGGCCTTTGGGTACAGCTGTTGTACGCTCATAATGAACTCATCGACCAATTCATAATAGACGGAGCCTTCAATCCTCCTATGTGGATATCCGAGATAAAATGGATCATCCAAGAGTTGTTGGTTGTTTGTTCCAACATCAATCATTACGGGCAAACATTGCGCGGGATTAATGCCTGCACAAGCGGAATACAACATCAATTTTCCTATAGGAATACCCATGCCATTTGCTCCAAGATCCCCAAGTCCTAATATGCGTTGTCCATCAGTAACAACTACCACTCGAATGTCTTCTTCGGGCCAGTTTTTCAACATCTCCGGTATCATTCCGCGGTCATCGGGGGTAATGTAAAACCCTTTTGTTTCAGAAAATAAATGTGAATATTCGCGGCACGCCTCACCAACGGTTGGTGTGTATACAACAGGCAAAAGTTCTTCAATGTTTTCGATCAATACACGATAAAATAAGCGTTCATTCCTGCTTTGTAAAGCAGATAAATAAGAGTACTTATCGATGTTCGTCGGCTTCTTTCTTAGATTTCGGAGAACTCTTTTTACCTGCACCATTTGCGAAGAAACAGCATAGGGAAGAAGGCCACGAATGGCTTTTTCATCGCGTTCATCGTGGGTAAAGGCAGTCGATTTGTTGAACTTGTTGTGCTTGAGCCAATGTAAGTTGTTGTCCATGGAGAGAATTTAGGTAAAACTAAGGATAAACAGCTTAAAATGAAGAATGAAGAATGAAAAATCAGGAATTAAAAAAGGAGAAATGACTGTTTTAATGAGTTTCCATTTTGTCCACATAAAACACTAATTCTGCGCGTGAAATTCAATTTAAAACAACTTTTAATAGGTATTTACACTCATTTTAGTAAAATAATCTTGACAACTAAGGTCACAAACTTGTTCATTAGCAGCATTTTGACCTTTCTTTGCTGCACAAAAAAGTCTCTTCAATGCTCAACCAACATAAAATCTTGCGCGTTTTGCAACTGATTTCATTATTAAAACAAGAGCCTGCGAAATCAATTCATCAACTCGGTGTTATAATCGATACGACAGATCGAACAGTATACCGTTATTTTGATTTGTTGAAGGAATTGGGATTTGAATTGCAGCGCGATCAATTTAATAAGTACTCAATTCCAGCGAGCGATGGAGAAGGAGGTGTAATATTTACCAAAGAAGAATCGAGCTTGATTCGAAAAATGCTACTGAATTTTGCAAAGAACCACCCCTTGAAAGATGCTGTTTTAAAGAAAATTTACCTTTCGTCGGAAACAACAATTGTTTCGAGTCACCTGCTCAGAGCGCATCTTGGCCGAATCGTTGAGCTATTGTGTGATGCCATTGAAACACGTCGACAAGTGGTGCTTAAGAATTATCATTCATTGAATAGTCAGAAAATTTCAGATCGCTTTTTAGAACCCTTTGCGTTTACTGACAATTACCGCGCATTGATGGCATACGAACCAGCGTCTGGCGAAAACAAGTACTTCAACATTGAGCGAATCACGAATGTTGAGCTTTTGGAAGTGTCGTGGATGCACGAAGAAAAACATACATTGACAAAACCTGATGCTTTTGGTTTTGGCCCTACAGATACAGTTTATTCCTTGCATTTTGAAATGTCACTCAAGGCCTATTTGCTTTTAAAAGAGGAGTATCCATTGTGTGGACCACATTTGACTAAATCTATACATTCGGATCGCTACGAATTGAAAATGGAGGTGAATAGTCGAATTCCAATCGACAGATTTGTGCTTGGTTTGAAGGATGAAATTACCGAAATCAATGAGTAAACGATTGGGCAGAACGTTTTGAATCAAAAAAAAACTTAAAAGTTCTGTGGCATTTTAATGGTTTACCACAGAACTTTCTTAGATTTTTTCAGTGACGTTCTAGGTAGTATTGAATTACACTGCGAAGTTTCAATTGCTCATTGAGTGCTATAATCAGCGGCTCCGCCAATTCTTTGTCCTGTGCGGTTAGGTGTACTTGACGCTCTTTTTTTAACTCCGAAATACGCAGTTCTGTCTGATTTAAACTTTCCCTAGCAAAACTTTGATCAACTGATTGAAACTCGATCATTAGATTCCGTATTGCTTGTTTGATTCTGAAGTTAACTTCATTCAATGCAAGTGAATTGTCGTAATGCAGCAGTTTTGCTTGCAGGATGGCTAAGTCGTCTATGATCTTCCTTTCTTTATCCCTGATATCTGCGGCCTTCTCATACTGTTGACATTTTATGACTTCTACTTTTTCAAGCACAATTTCGGCCTTCTTTAATTTCAAGCGAAGAATGTCATAATGGATTTGATCTAGGTTCATGGTTGCTGAGTTTAATTTTCGCTAATAAAACGGATTTCTATCGGAAGGTTTTCTCGGACACTTACAGAAAAGAAGTTGAAGTCATCACGAATGTTTCCATCGCGCTCAATGACATCGATCATTGTCGTTCCTTTGGGAAGAGCAGGAAAGTAGAGGGTGTAACTGTGTGCCTGTCCTTGACATTGGAAGTGGTACTTTGTTGGTGCAATGGGAATACCTTCTGCTTTGATTAACTGTAGTTTCATGTCTGACCCGTGCGGACGAATATAGCACGAAGGGTGCATTTGAATCCATCCTCCTTTGATGTAAAGTCTTGACGAAATGTAAAAGAATTCAATTCGTGTAAGCTCATCATTGAGTTCAATTTCGCTGATGGCAACATCCGAATCTGGTCCTTCTTCGATCACTGGCTGTTTGATGATTTGAGGTTTTGTTTTTGGAGTGGTTGTTTTCACTTCTTCTTTTTCTGGGGTAACAGTTTTTGTGTTCATGTATGTGTTGGTTTATGGTTACAACTTAATTTTCTATCCGTATCGTTTCAAGTAACGGTGTTCTTCCGAAGGCATAACATCCGAGACGAATAATTGTGACAAAGAAACAACATCACTCGGTATTCTATGTAATGAGTAAAATTAAAATCGATTAACTGCCTATAAATAAGTTGTTAACAATTACGCATCTTATATACCGAATAAACTTTTTTTGTTTTAGTTTTGTGCTTCAACAGCAGATTTGTTGAGAGATGAACATTTAATACGTGCCCTATGCCAGTAACAAAAAATCCTTACCTCAGGTACAAAGCCATCGATTCTCGGCTTCGAAATCGGCAAAAGCCATTGCCTACACTTATAGACCTGATTCAGGCCTGTGAGAAAGAAACAGATTATGAGCCCGCATTAGACACGGTCGTGAAGGATATAAAAAACATGCGTATTTCCTTCAATGCGCCGATCGAATTTAACCGGTCCAAGATGGCGTATGAATATACAGATGACACTTATCGTTTTGATGGTGTGGGATTAATGGAGCAAGACATCAACAGCATTAAAAATGCCATTGAGTTGATTCAAAGTATTGGAAGTTCACGTGTAAGCGGTCAATTTGAACATGCCATGGAAAAAGTACTGACTGCTTACCGTGAAAAATTCCCCCAAGGAAATTTTAAACGTCAATTCATTCAAACTGATGCGGCCAAGGATTTTCGTGGATTCCAGCATTTTGACTTATTCTTTCGGGCCATCAAAGATCGAATCCCGGTATCCATTGTTCATTATTCATACAGCAAACATAAATTTACTTCCCGCATTATACATCCGATGTTACTCAAGGAATTTGACAATCGATGGTACATCGTCGCTTTTTCGGAAGAACACAATGAAATACGAACCTTTGGATTTGACCGAATCCATGATCCCGTATTTGTGCAAGGAGATTTTCGCGGTGAACTAGGGCCAGATGCAGTGTCTTACTTCCAGAATATATATGGAATTTATCCAATTGAAAATCAAGACATACAGAATATTTTGATCGACATATCGCCTCAAGAATTGGCTTATTTTAGATCCTACCCCATTCATGAAAGTCAACAATTTGTCATGGTCCATAATAGTGGTCGTGCACGCATAAAATTGAATCTCATTCCGTCCTTTGAACTCGTTCGATTGTTGCGATCTTTCGGAAAAACGATTCGAATTGTTGAACCAGAATGGTTGAGACATGAAGTCAACGAAAATTTTAAACGATGAAAAAAACAACGAAATCATACCTGTTCCCCAATGTTCCGAATGAGGGAATATCTGATAATCCAACATTGTTAAGGATTACGATTGCTCCTGCGCATACAAAAGTAGATTTTGGATATTCCACCTTTAACAGTGTTTATTCAAATGGTGGGTGGATTCAAATTTCACCGGAAACGTATATGCAAGCAATGAACGGAACGCGAAAATATAAACTGCTAAATGCAGAGGGAATATCTTTTTCGCCGAATAAACATTATTTTGAATCGCTCCGTGATTGGCAGTTTTATTCCCTGTATTTCGAAGCAATTCCAGCTGAAGATGGAATTTATGAAATCATAGAACCAGAATTTATGGGAGATAAGGAGGAAATAATGGCTGCTCGTCAAGTTTCTGGAGAGAATTTCGACTTTTTTCACATTCAGCTTGAGATACAAAAAGCGATTCAAATTAAGGAGAATTGATTCCGATTTTGATTTTTTCAAACTTTTTTAGAGCGCAGTATGACAAAAGAAAAGTAAATTAATTTTTAACTACGTATCAAGTATACCGAATGACATATTTTATTTGTAGAACATTAAAATATGTTTAGTTATGAAAGAATCATTAAAAATGGAAATCGATTGGGATGTCAATCGAGAAGAGTTGTTAACCGTGCGTGGGGAGAAATCCAATCGCTTTGCTTTAACCCGGTCTGACAATAGAGAAATCCTAAGTGTGTGTTCAGGAATATATGAGCCATTTTACAACAGGGACTTGATGAACTTGGTCGAGCGGATTGAGAAACTGTCAGATTTTAAGAGTATCGGCTTTGAACAATTTCAGAAAGGGAAGCGCATATTGGCTTTTTTGAAGGATAGTTCACCAGCATCTTTAGTTAATCAACGCGCTGATCATTATTTAATCATTGGGAATTCGCATGATCAGTCATCTAAAATTTTCTTAGGGCTTTCAAACTACATTTTTCGTTGTGAAAATCAATTTTCCCGCGAGTTATATCACTTGAGAATAAAGCATACGCACCGATTGGATATGTCAGACGAAGATATCTATGACGTGCTTAAGAAATATGAGCAGGGAAAGAGGGAGCAAATTTATTTATCAAAGGAGTTATCGAATCGATCAATAGGGAAGGATGACGTACATGTATTCCTTCAGTTCATGTTTCCTGAACCTCAGGTCAAAGAACAAATGTCTATACAGGAGAATGAAGCACTTCGTCGTTCGAGGAATCGCCGTCGAGAAATGATGGAGTCCATTCAATTGGAAATGAAAGATCTCGGCCAAAATGCGTGGGGCTTATTGAATGGTGTTACGTTTTATACCTCTCACCGTATAAGAGGAAATTCTGGCTTTGGCAATACCAATGGGACCGCACAACAATTGAATGCCCGTGCGTGGGAATATTGTCAAGGATTGTTAATTGAACGAAAATAAAAGGATGATTACAGCGTGAATATGAAAATAAAATATGCATTAAACAATTAAAAATCAGTTAATTAGATATTTCATCAAAAATAATTGAAAAAAAATTGTTACTTATTTGATCTTCATGCGTTAACAGCACGGCGTGTAAAATCCCAACCCCCTTTATTATAGAATTTCAGCTTGTCTCTCTCCGGAGCGATAAGGCTTAGATGTGTCCTTCCCTGGTTTCAGTAATGGATGATGTCAATTGGTGTATGCAATATACTATGCGATGTGATTATGACCTGAAATTAGGGAAATCGACACGCGATGATAGAACACCTTATATATGGGGGGTGAATGTTAAAACTGCAAACAACTAAAACAACTGGTATATGGAAAGAAGAGTGATGGAAACGATGGAGCAAGCGGTGTTGAACAACGAAGGAATGGTGCGTAAAGCAGCAAAGAAATACCTTGCTAGAGGATATGAGTGTTGGTTGGACGATGTTGTGCAGGATATTTTAATAAAAGCTTGGACGCGAATTGGTCAATATGATGAAAATGTTGGCAGCTTAGGGTCTTGGATGTATACTATGACGCGCAACCATTGTTATGATTTAATGGAGCGCAAAGGAAACTCTTTGTCGATTCGCGTTGGCTCGGATGATTTGATCAACCTTGCGGTGTCACCGTCTTTTTCAGATGAATACGGGGTGGATAGCAAAACTTTACGCAAGGCCTTGGAGCGTGCAGGTGAACGCGACCGAATTGTGCTCACCTTGAAATACTATTTCGGTTATAGCGGTAAAGAAATTGCAGTTCTTATGGACATTCCCGAAAAGAATATTGGAATGACTGTGATGCGTGCAAAAGACCGTGTTAAGAGAATTCTTGTCGGGTGGGGCTATGGCACTGGTTTTTAGTGCTTAACCAAACGATTGCCAGATTTAATGCTTTAGTAAATTTTAAAAACAAATAGATATGACGATTGCGCAAGCGCTTAAAGAAAAAAACAAGAAAGTAGCAAACCTACACGTTCTTTGGGACCGGTTGAATAAAAACAATTCGGTGCTTGAAGGAAACAGACGGTCGTATGACCCCCTTGAACTCATGACCCTTATTGAGACCGAACTCGACGCATTGGTCGACTTGAAAACGCGAATTCACAATGCTTCAGCACCTGTTCGAAGTCAAATTTTCAGAATGTCAGAGCTGAAAAATAAAGCACTTAAAATGAAATACCTGAACACGTCTGAGGGACCTGTGCAAGATAAATACGAAGGTACAGTTACTCGTCGTGACGCTGTGTTTCCAGCAGAACAAGTGGACAAGCGCGTAGAGGCTGCGCAAGAAGAAATAGAAGCGATTCAAGATGTCTTGGATAAATTCAACTTCTCAACACACATATAAGCCCACCTTTTTAAGAAGTCGTTTACGGAAAGAGTAGCATAAAGTCAGGTGCAATCTATTCTATTTATAAAGATCTCAGATGATGCAAAGCGATCTAGTATCAAAGGTCAAAATTCAAGAGGTCAAGAATCATAAAGCACAAATTCAAGACTCATTTATCTGAATTATGTTGCCTTGAAGTAAGCGGCTTCTCCTTAAAAACTAATTATAGTTAAGTACAAAATTTATTTTTGTTTTCAGGAGGTAAAATCAATGTTTCGATGTATTTTGCATAAAATACAGATCATGAGTTTCCGAATGTCAGATACAGATACACTTGTTGCAAAACCCAAAATTAAGGTTAAGAATTCGGTAAAACCTAAAATTGAAGAAGAACGCCAAGTTATTGTTCATTGCTCCATTCCCTGCGAATTCGGTATGGGTGTGCGCATCTGGAAAACAACCTTTCTGATCACCGATGATGGTCAAAAAATTCAGTTGGTTCATTGGGCGAATATAAGTCTAGCTCCTCAATGGACAAGAATCTTCCAAAATGGAGTTTATAACTTTACGCTCGTTTTTAAAGGCTTACCAAAAGGCTGTAAACTTTTTTCACTGAAAGAGGAAATCCCCGAACCAGGAGGATTTGTTGTGTTGGATATCCCAAGGAATAAAACAGATGTGTATCGCGTAACCATATCATAAGCCCTCCATTTTGCTGCACTACGTCTATCCAGTTGGACAGTAAATGGCCTGTCAATTTTAGAGGTGTTGACAACTTTTCTTCGAGTAAATTGGATTGCAGCGTATCTTTGAAAACATCTGCAACAGCGCCACCAAATGACTCCCAAACAAGAAGAGAAAATCACGGAATTAATTCGAAAATACAATGATATTTTATTGATTTCTATGCGTTTGGCTGTGGCTGAGGATTTTGTTAATTTGTTAATTTTGAATCGGGATGATCAAGAATTTGAGTTGAATGATCTGCTGGAGAACAAGGAGGCATTGACCAATCACATCATGAAACAATTTCTTAAGTTTAATAGTTCCCCCATATTGGAAGAGTTGAGAAATAAACCCACCTCAACGCCTAAAATGCGTAAGAAACCCACAATCAGAAAAAAGAGTTAATCACAGGTCATCCCATCAGTGAAATGCACCTTTGTAATGGTGATTCTCACTTTCGTTGCATCATCTACCCAGTTATTTTCTAGATCTTTTGTTGTAGAATTAGGTTTTATTGGTGAAATAAAATTCCCCGAACTCCAAGATCCTTCGCGTACACCTTTTTGATCATTGAAATTATCATAGAAAGTAGCTTTCCATCTTAAGGCATCTACCGTGCGGCTCGAATTGTTCTTAAATTCAACATAGTACCCAATGTTCTTCCCGAGCACATTTTGCGTATATGCTTTTGATACACTTATGTTGCACATGCCCTTGTGAGTAGGTTCTGTGGCGCTGCACAAGATTAATAAGCAGAAGATACTTGTGATTGTTATGATACTTTTCATAGTCAGTGGTAATAATTTATTCCTCGTCTAACGTTTTTATAAACTTTGGGTACAAATTTACATATACCCATTGATAAACGCGACATGTTTTTAGGATTGTAATCCATTCTGTTTCTTCGTCATACACGTTTTCTTCTTCAGATTCAAAAATCACTTTGTCGGCAATCCCGCCCGGATCATTCGGAAAAATCAATCGCTCCGTTCAGGAATCTCGGATGCAATGAGCGCAAATCAAAATGCTAAATACTTCCATTCTTAATTTCATCTTGATGTGTTACACTGAAGCGGAACTTTTCTACCTTTGCACCCCCGGGTAATTAGCTCAGTTGGTTTAGAGTACTGCCTTGACAGGGCAGGGGTCACAGGTTCGAATCCTGTATTACCCACATTTTTAAAAGAATTAAGGATTAAGAATTAAGGATTAAGAATTAAGAATTAAGGATTAAGAATTAAGAATTAAGAATTAAGAATTCATTCTTGTATGCCTTAGGCCACCGAAGTATGGTCAAAGTCCTACTATCTTAACATCTTGAAGTCTCTTGTCTCTTGTCCTTCGTCTCTTCAAAGTCTTCACATTTAATTAACCTCAATTTTACCTTACACTTCAATTCAAATGACCAATTTTGGGTTGTGAATACAATAAACCGAGAACTGAGTTGGCTTTCGTTCAACGATCGCGTGCTTCAAGAAGCCATGGATCCGAATGTTCCCTTGATTGAACGCGTACGTTTTTTGGGCATTTACTCCAACAACATGGATGAGTTTTATCGTGTTCGTGTTGCCAATGTGCGGAGAATGATGCTGTTGAAAAAACAGAAAGTCCATGGATTCAACGGAACAGCGGAAGATCTTTACAAGACGATTCGTGAAGTCGTGCTTCAACAGCAAGTGAAGTTTGAGGAAACCTTTGCGGTATTGGTGGAAGAATTGCGAAAAAACAACATCCATCTCATCAATGAAAAACAGGTCGAAGAAACGCAAGTCCAGCATCTGTCTGATTTCTTTCATTCTGAATTGAAGCATGAGATTTTTCCAATCATCTTGGATAAAAAAAGGGGCTTTCCAAAACTGAGAGATTATGCGATCTATTTGGCTGTTAAGATGCTTTGTAGCCAGGGGAAGGTGCGCTATGCACTCATTCAAATTCCTGGTGATATTTCTCGATTTGTCGTATTCAGTAAAGAGGAAAAGTCATTTATCATCCTCATCGACGACATCATTCGCACTCATTTAAAGGAAATCTTTAGCATTTTTGAACCTCAAGACATTAGCGCTTATACCTTTAAGTTTACCCGCGATGCTGAATTGGACATCGACGATGATTTGTCGACCAATTTTATTCAGAAAATTGAACACAGCCTAAAGGAACGTAAAAAAGGTGCTCCTGTGCGCTTTGTGTACGATAGCCAGATGCCAGACGATTTACTTCATTTTCTCTTGCAGTCGCTGCATCTTAAAAAAGGGTTAAATACCATTCCAGGTGGTCGATATCACAATTTCAAAGATTTCATTTCCTTTCCAAAGTTTAATAATCCAGCTTTCTTGTATGAAGCTCAGCCCCCCGTTGTTCATCCAGAGTTGGAGCATCCTCAAGGGATAATCCCAACTGTACTTAAGAAGGATGTGCTCCTACATTTTCCCTACCAGCGCTTTGATTATGTCACTGATTTACTGCGCGAGGCAGCTCTTGATCCTAAGGTGAAGTCGGTAAAAATCAATATCTACCGCATTGCTCGGAATTCGGATATTATGAATGCCATTCTTTCGGCGGCTTTTAATGGGAAAGAGGTGGTCGTGGTGATGGAACTACAAGCGCGCTTTGATGAACAAAATAATCTTTATTGGGCTGACCGTTTGAAGGAGTTTGGGGTAAAGGTAATTTATGGTGTTCCAAACATGAAGGTGCATTCGAAATTGCTGCAAATAACGCGAATGAACCGAACAAAGGAACAGTTGATCACCTATATCGGAACAGGTAATTTCAATGAGAAAACTTCGCGAATTTATTCGGATATGTGTTTGTTGACAAGCGGCAATCAGGTGTCACAGGAGGTGCGTAAAGTGTTTAGACTTCTGGAAAATAATTTAGAACGTCCTTCATTCAGGTCTTTACTTGTTTCTCCATTCAATACGCGCAGAAAAATTCTAGCGCTCATCAGTCGCGAAATTGATCATGCGAAAAAAGGCAAAAAGGCTGGGATGCGCATAAAATTGAACAATCTCACTGACAATGAAATCATAGAAAAGCTATATCAAGCGAGTAAAGCTGGTGTAAAGATTGAGATGATTATTCGGGGAATTTGCTGCCTCATTCCCGGACAAAAAGGATTGAGCGAAAACATCACGATTATAAGCATTGTCGACCGCTATTTGGAACATAGTCGATTCCTAATTTTTGAAAATGACGGCAACCCAACGTACATCATTACGAGTGCCGATTTCATGGAACGTAATCTTGACAATCGCATTGAGGTTGGTGTGCAGGTTTCGGATTTATTTATCCAGAAAGAATTAGATCTGCTGTTCAACTATCAATGGCGAGGTAGTGTCAAGGCGCGCCTAATCAGTGCGGACTTTTTAAACAGTTACCACAAAAGAGATTTGCCCCCATTCCATGCGCAAAAGGAAATCTATCAGCATTTTAAGTCGATGGCTGAGGGCAATGAAAATTAAGGTTTAGTTGATTTTTTCACGTCGCTTAATTATTCTTTGAAGAGTTTTCAACGAATGGTGCTTTCCTTCAATCAGTTCTGTATTTTTGCGCTTTATTTGAGGTGTAAATGAAATTTGGAGCGATTGATATAGGAACGAATGCAGCACGTCTTCTCGTTGGAGAGGTGGATAAGAACAAACAGCGCTTGTATGTCAAAAAGGTGTCGTATACACGAATTCCTTTGCGTTTGGGCGAGGATGTTTTTGATGAAGGAAACATCTCAAAAAAGAAGGGAAATGACTTTGTCAAGACCATTCAGGCCTTTCGATTGATCAGTGAAATTTTTGAAGTTCATTCCTTGCGCGCCGTAGCGACATCAGCTATGCGAGAAGCAAAAAATGCCGAGAAAATACTACAGAAGATTCAAAAAGAAACAGGGGTAACGATTGAAATAATAAGCGGCCAGGAAGAAGCCGATTTGATTTTTGGAAATTTTGAAGTGCTTGATATTGATCGTGAAATTCCGTTTATTGTTATTGACGTCGGAGGAGGTAGCACAGAAGTAAGCATTTTCGAAAATGGTCATCTGATTTCTTCGCGTTCCTTTGAAATCGGTACACTGCGTGCGCTAAAAGGAAAGGTGGATCCAGACGCATGGGATTTTTTACGCGATTGGATTGATGAAAATGTCGATATGACTCGTCCCCACCAAATCTTTGGGACAGGTGGTAACATCAATAAAATTCACAAAATACTTGGTGCCAAACAAAATGAATCAATCAGTGTGATTGATATTCAGGCTTTACATGAGCAATTGAAGCCTTTGTCTGTAAAGAAGCGCGTTGAATTGTTTCAGCTCAAGCCCGATCGTGCCGATGTCATTGTACCGGCTATGGAGATTTATTTGTTTATCCTCAACCAACTCGGTTGTTCTGAACTTTTTGTCCCAAAAGTCGGACTTTCTGACGGCATGATTTTGAAGATGCATCAAGGATATGAAGGGTTCTGAAAAATTAAAAATTAAAAATTAAAAATTAATAATGAATAGATGGTTATCCTCACGTTTAATTCGTCAGTAGTAACTAGTCATTCGTAATTCGTAACTCGTAATTCGTCATTCTCCTTCGAATTGTTAATTACAGTTAAAATCATGTAACCCTTGTTACTTTTTCAGTTTTAGAAGGTTTAAGGAACATGAAAACATTGATCCTGCTACTTTTTGTGACCGCAATTTCTTTCGTTCACGCAGCAATTACACCGAAACGCCAGCGCCAACTCGACAGTTTAGTCACGAATGTTCCGCTTCCCATTTTAAAGAATCTCGATTCGTTGCACACGCATTTGCATAGTGCCGCTTCCACCGATGAGGAGCGCGTATTCATGTATTTCGGTCTGTTCGGGATTCATTTCAAGTATGATCAAGCTCGTTTCAAAGCAAAGTACGCACGTGAGTATACGCCAGCATACACTTTGTCTAAGAAGAGAGGGGTATGCCGAGATTTTGCAGACTTGTTTCAAGAGTTGTGCAAGCGCAGTGAAATTCCATGTGTTGTAGCCCTGGGCAGTACAAAAAAGAAATGGTACGAAGTTCCAGGTGAGATCATCCACCACAAATGGAAACAAGCAAATCACGCATGGAACATTGTAAAGTTCAATGACGAATGGCATTTAATGGATCCAACTTGGTCTAAAGTTCTTTCGGCAGAGAAAATCTATGGAAAGGATGCGAAAGGGAAAACGATATATCAATGTTCAATTAAAACGCCATGGAGGGCCTATTACGATTCGAAAAGTGCGTTTTTCTACAAAGAACGAAATGCGGTACATCCTGCATACTACCTCAATTCGTCTATTTTCTCCTTCAAAACTGCGTTGAGAAAACAGCAAAATAGAAAGGTAGAATGTATGAACTATCCCTATGCCCAAGTGTTGGATTGCATCGCTGAAAATCCTCATGAACAACAGTCAGCAGAGTTTTTTAATACGGAAATGCTCTATTCAAAGCGAACTGGATTCTATTACCGAATGAGCGATTTCATGCTGTTTACGGATTTAAAGCGCGCTCCACATGACCCACTGACGATTGAGCAATGTAAAAAGAATTACGAGGAGTTTGAGACAATGATTAAATTCTTGGAGTCAGAATTTGACAAGTCATTTCAAGACTATTATTCAGTTTATGTTCAGACCATGACAAAAGAGCTTGAGTCATTAAAACGCAAGACAGGTGCATTTAGCAACAAATCGAATTAATTCATTGATTTTCTTGCGTTGCTAATTTTAAGTTCCGTAATTCGCACATGATCAAATTAAAAAAATTGAAAAAGACTGTACTGAATTGTGCAGTCTTTTTGATTTCGTTCCATTCGATTTCTCAAGCATACAATGGCATAGATGTACGTTCCTACCAATTGGATTTACAGGTCAGTGATTCTTCGGATGTGATTCGCGTGCATGAAGACATTTACTTCTACCACAAAGATCCAAAGGCATGTATTGCATTCGATCTTGTTGGACAAACAAAGATTTCTGATCGTGAGGTAATTACAGGCATGAAGGTCACTTCGTGTAAATTTCAAGGAAATAATGTGCCTTTCATTCAAGACCAGGATAAGTTGTTTTTGAAACTTCCCGAAAGTGACGTTGCTGCCATCGATGAGGAAACTGAATTGCATCTTGAAGTGTCGTTTAGCGGCATCCCTGCCAATGGACTCATCATAGGAAGCAATATGTATGGCGACCGAACCTTCTTTGCGGACAATTGGCCAAATCGCGCACACCATTGGTTTGCCTGCAATGACCATGTCTCAGATAAAGCAGGATTCAATGTCACCGTTCATGCGCCAGAAAAATACGAGGTTGTGGCGAATGGAGTCCTAATGGATACTCGAATGGAAAACGGCATGAAGGTACATCAGTTTGAATCTGGCATTTCACTTCCTGTGAAAGTGATGGTTGTAGGGATTGCAGACATGGTTCTGAAAACATTTGAAACGGTAAATGAGGTTCCCATCAGTGGCGCTGTCTATCCTCAAAATCAAACTAAGGCGCTGTATGATTTAGCACCTAGTCCACAGATTGTGCAGTTTTATACCGACCTTTTTGGCGCTTACCCCTTTGAAAAGCTTATCGGTGTTCAGTCTACTACGATGTTTGGTGGAATGGAAAATGCAGGCTGTATCTTTTACGACGAAAAGGCTTTAAATGGAAAGAGAACGAGTGAAACACTCATCGCCCATGAAATCGTTCATCAGTGGTTTGGAAATTCGGCAACAGAGTCGGATTGGTCTCACCTGTGGTTGAGTGAAGGATTCGCTACCTACTTTACGAATGTGTACATCGAACGGACCAAGGGGATGGAAACCTTTCAAAAACAATTAAAAAAGGACCGTAACCAAGTCATCGACTTTTACGGCTATTACCAACATCCCCTAGTTGACACAAGTTATACAAACCTGATGGAATTGCTCAATGCCAATGCCTATCAGAAAGGTGGGTGGGTACTTCACATGTTGCGTCGAAAGCTCGGTGACGAGGTGTTTTTTCGAGGAATCAAGCACTACTATGCGCGCTATGAAATTTCTAATGCGTCAAGTGCTGACTTTCAAAAAGCAATGGAAGAGGTGAGCGGACAGCAGTTGGATGCGTTTTTCAAGCAATGGGCCTACACAGCAGGTCATCCAATCCTAGAAGTAAAAGGCACGCCAAATGGATTGTCCTATGTATTGCTTATTCGGCAAATTCAACGGGAGGCTCCGTTTCATTTCCCATTAACCTTAAAATTGCTGCTTAAAAATGGTCAGTCAGTAGAAAAAACGATTGAAGTGACCGAGAAGAACGCTCAATTCAAATTCGAAATGACAAGTCCTGTGGAATCTGTGTGCTTAGATCCAAATTGTGATCTGCTTTTCGAAGTGAAGGCAAGCAATTTAAAGTAATTACTGCTTAACAGGCGAAATGAATTGCGCATCAACGCGTCGATTTTTTTGTCGATCGCTTTCGGAGATTTCCGGGAACACCAATGGCTCTGTATTCGACATGCCTAAGGCTTTCAACCGTCTTTTGTCAACTCCCATTTCCACCAAACGTTTCACCACTGCCTGAGCGCGTTTTTTTGAAGCCCGCTTATTTTCTTCACAACACACATGCCCACGAATGATGACCTGGATTTGACTATTTTTAAATAGGTAGGATGCCAAAACATTCAATACGGCTGAACTTCCGGGCTCCATTTGAAAGGTTCCTGGAATAAAATTGATATTCAAAATATAGGGTTCGCTGCGCTCAATCGATTGTTGCATATCAACTTGGATCTGAGCATGCTCGTGGTACGGAGATTCTTCTACCTCTTCCATTGTTAGTAGTTCGGTCGGATTTTCGATGGATTCAGAAGGTACTTCAGGTGCGATTTCAATTACATCAAAATATACAATCGTGTAATAGACATCCACGCGTCGCCAGTTGAGTACATTCTTGACATCAGTTCGACGTTCCAAGGTTGCGGGTACAAACTTGATATTGAGAGATGCATCATTTAATTCGAGGTAGTTCTTGACATAATTTAGCCGATCATGTGCCAATTTATCATTGATTGAACGACTTCCAGTGCTGTCTGTGTAGGAGTATACGGCTGAGATATCAATGGTAGAGTATATGTCTCCTTGCATTTGTAATTTGAACTGCGTCAGCGCTTGAAGTGAAGAATCCGAAGGGGTGCTTTTTCCTACGTTAAAGTAAAATGATGCTGTTTCATTTTGTGCCCTGAGCCCATAAAAATGAGCTGAAATCGTGAACAAAAGGGCAACTAGGATTCTCATTTATTTGACTTAAAATACACCATCAAAGGTACGACAAATCGAAATGTGAAGTGTGTTAAATTTCTCGTCTTGTGGTCGTTTAATCCGAGTAAAGAACAAAAAACTGCAGGCCTACTCTATTTAAACAAGCACAAATCAGCATTCGAGTCAACTTACTGGGATAATTTTGAAAGTTCAGCACTGAGCTGTGCCCCAAGTTTACAATTGTTATAGACTAAGGAAATGTTTGATTCTAGTGATTTCCCTTTGGTAATTGAAGCAATTTTTTGCAGAAGATAAGGTGTCGTTTCTTTTCCTTTTATTCCTAGCTTATTCATCTCCGAAATGGCATCTTCGATTGCTTTGTCAATCAAAATTTTATCCATTGAAAACTCATGTGGAATCGGATTTGCGATGAGTACACCACCTTTCAATCCCAGATCGTATTTTGTTTTTAAGAAATGAGCAATGCTTTCGGGCGTGTCCATTCTGAAATTCACCTTAAAATCACTTTCATCACAATAGAAAGCGGGCAAGACGGCGGTCTTATAGCCAATTACTGGAACACCTTTCGTTTCAAGGTATTCAAGGGTCAATCCTAAGTCAAGGATGCTTTTTGCCCCAGCGGAGATGACGGCAACATCGGTCATGGCCAATTCTTCCAAATCGGCACTAATGTCCATGGTCAGTTCAGCCCCTCGGTGAACCCCACCAATTCCTCCTGTTGCGAAGATTCGTATTCCTGCCAATGAAGCGATATACATTGTTGCGCTTACCGTTGTTGCGCCATTGATCTTGTTTGACACATTGTAAGCAATGTCTCTACGGGATGTTTTTTGAATTTTCACTCCTTCTTTTCCCAAAAAATCAATTTCCTCATCACTCAATCCAACTTTCAATTTGCCATTTAAAATAGCAATCGTCGCAGGAATTGCTCCATTTTCACGAACAATCTGCTGACACTGCAAAGCGGTGTTGACATTTTCAGGGTAGGGCATTCCGTGAGAAATGATTGTCGATTCGAGCGCCACTAGAGGTAATCCGTTCTCAATGGCATTTTTTACTTCACTACTATATTCCAAATATGTCTCTTTCATACTATTCTTCGTCTAACGATGTATTGTTTTTATAAATGGAGTTCTTCGATTGTAAAGTGTCGAACGCCATTTTCTTGGCGATTTCTAGGCTTTCTGTGGCACTCATGAGGTGAACAAGGCCATGTATAAATCCGCCCAAAAAAGCATCTCCCGCTCCGGAAGAGTTTACCACAGTATCTACAGCAATTGGCATTGTGCGAATGTGTTCATCTGCTGATTGATAAAGAATCTCATTTCCCTCGTTGGTAACGAGTATTTTCTTTAGACCTTGACTCAATACATCATCCATTCGCACTTGAACTGTTTCTCCATCAGAAAATGCGTTAAGTTCAAGGGAATTGAGCTTTAATAAGCTGACATTTTCCAACAGTCCTTTTAGCTTAAGTACCTTTTCCGAACTAACGGCATCCATGACAATTTGCTTGTCAGAATAGGTAAGAAGTAAATGTTTTAGAATCTCCGTAGATACATTGGTGTCAATGACCAATACATCAAAGTCCCTGATATAGTCCTCTCTTTGCTTGAAAAAATCTACCGTTAAACAATTCACGATGTCCATATCATTCAATCCAATGAATAGGTTGTTATCGACATTCATAACTGCCAAATACATGCTGTTTCGCGCAGCTTCGACGGTAAGGCTTCGGTCGAATTGAATCTTAAGATTTTCTAAATTGCTTTTTGCAAGTGTACCGAAGGTATCATCACCGAATACCGTAAGGAATGACACATCATTGCCCAATAAAGCAAGGTTTGTGGCGATATTGCAAGCGACACCACCAAATGACAAATGGATATTTGCAGCATTTGAATCGTGAAGCACAACTTCCGATGTTGCCTGCGCAAAGATGTCTATGTTCTGGCCTCCTATGACCAATGTTCTAAGCATAGTTTTTTTGTGTTGATCAAGTGCTTGGTGCAACACTGCTGCAGCAAAAGTCAGTTAAAGGTATCAATTGTTTTATTCTAGGAGTGAGTGCAGTCCACGATTTTAATACTTTTCCAAGGTGAATGCATTGATTCTGCCTTTTTCATTTCTAAAATTTGTTTATCCAAAAAAAAGCATCCAACAGGTGCTGGATGCTTTTTATATTTAATCGATAGATTACTATTTCATCATCAAAAAGGCAAAGCAAATACTTACTTAAAATCTTTCAAATCAATTTTTCCATTCACTTCAATCGAAGTCACTGTTCCTGAGAAACCAGCCTCGCCAACCGAGATCACCAATGAATGAGGGAACAAAATTCCGTTTACGTCTTTGTAGTCTGCATAAGCCGTTGACATTTCCGTTGTTTCTCCTTCTTCGGTGCGGATACTAACGGTCTTAACTTTCATGTAGCTTGTAACGTCGTAGTATTCATAAGTTTCTGATTGACCATCCATCACCTTGAGTACATACACGTCTTTACCATTGACATTCTCAATCCCAGTCAGTTCGTAGTTCATTCCCGTTTTTCCGTAGTTCAACTCCGGAAGTAAACCGTTCGATTTGTTCTTGGCTGCAATATCTTCGGCTGACATTTCTTTTTTGCCGCCTTGCATGTTCCAAGAGCTTCCAGATGTACCTTCAAAAATTGCCTTTTGGAACACCATACCTTGACCTTCCATTTTCATTCCGTCCATGTTCGGTGCCATCCAAATGTCTGTCATCTTAAGCGGGAAGGGAACTTGTGCCATACTCAAATCTGTTGCTTTGCGTACCGATTTGATTTTCTTCAATTTCTTATCGGCTGCTTTCAGTGATGAGGTAGAGGTTACCGCCAAGACATAGCGTTCGATCAATTGTTCTTTGGTGATGTCCGCCGCTTTCGTTTCTTTCACAGGTTCTCCGAAGGCATCCAACATTTCGATGACTCCATCTGCATCAAAGATCTTCAACCGCTCCAATACCTCTTCGTTTCCAACCACAACGATGTTGCAGTTTTTTGCACTGAAATAGGTTTGAGCCATGGTCAAAACAGCTTCCTTATCCACAGCCTCTAAACGCTTCAAGTAGGTTTGGTAGTAATCTTTGGATAAATTGTAATAAATGATGTTCAAGGCAAAATCTGCGATGGTTATTGGGCGTTCCAACGAACGGGCAAAATCACCCGCCATAGACGATTTCGTTAGATTCAATTCTTCATCTGTTACATATTCATTGGTAATTTTATCCAATTCATATAGCATCTGTGTAATGGCTGAATCCGTCACGTCATTTCTGAAGTTCCCACCAATGGAGAGCCATGATCCATCCTCAGTAATGTTCAAATCAGAGTAACAGCCATAGGTATAAGCCTTGTCTTCACGCAAGTTTTGCATCAAACGGGTTCCAAAACCACCTCCGCCAAGAATCCCATTCAAGACATTCAAAGGCAATTGATTCTCATCTTTATTGCGAATTTTTATTGGGAAAGACACTTGGATAACGGATTGAACAGCTCCAGCTTTTTTTACAAAAATGACACGGTTTCCTTTATTGAATTGACCGTCATTCGTCTCAGATTTGATTGCTTCGCCACCTTTCCATGTGCTAAAATATTGACCAACAAGTTTTTTTGCTTGGTCAAGTGTGATGTCTCCAACGATAACCAGATAACTTCCTTTTGGTGTGAATGTACGTTGGTAGTAGGCCACAACATCTTCGCGTGTGATGTTTTTTAAGGTGCTTTCCGTCATCACTTCACCGTAAGGGTGATTCGGAAAATTGACCCTTACTTCAGCATTCGAAGCCATTGTCCCTGGATCTGATTTCGTAGAAAGGAGACCTGATTCGTTTTGTTTCTTGATGCGTTCAAACTCAGACATTGGGAAAGAGGCATTGAATAATACATCCGACATCAATGTCAAGCCCTTGTCCATGTGCTTTGTTAAGCATGAAAGAAAGATTTTTCCCGATGATGCATTCAAGGAAGCACCGATGTAGTCTATTTCTTTGTCCAATTGGTCTTTGTCACGGGTGCTTGTTCCAGACATAATCAGAGAACCTGCCATTTCTGACAATCCCGCCTTAGGTCCTTCCAAAACAGGGTCATTTCCGATCACCAAATTGAAGGCAACGCGCGGAAGTGTATGGTTTTCAGAAAGAATCACAGTAATCCCATTCTCTGTAGTAAACACCTCTGAATCTTTGATGTTGATTATTGGTGCTTTGGCAGCGCTTGGCCGCACTGAACGATCGATTTGACCGAACAGGATTGCAGGCATCATTAATCCTGCGAAAAGCAATAGTTTATACATGGTGGTCATTTTTTAGTTCTCTTTTGGTAAGTAGTATAGAATCACGCGCGCATTTTGCGTCAAATAGGTGTTCGCCACGCGAAGGATGTCTTCACGTGTCACTTTCATGTAATTCTCAAGTTCTGTGTTGGCGCGATTAGCTGTGCCGTAATACACGTGGTAGTTGGCAAGGTTTTCAGCAACACCAGCAATGGTTGCGTTTGAGGACACAAAGTTGTTCTCGAATTTGTTGCGCACCTTCTCAAATTCTTCCTGAGAAATCAACTCCGTTTTCATGCGATTGATTTGTGCGTCAAATTCAACTTGAATGGAATCCAACGGCACCTTGTCCGCAGCAACTGCTGCAAAGATTCCAACGCCAGCATCTTCCAATCCGTAGTTGAACGAGAAGGCGAATGTGGCCAACTGTTTTTTCTCTACAACTGCTTTGTTGATGCGTGAAGAAGATCCTCCTGAAAGAACTTCATTCATCATTTCTAACGCATAACTGTCAGCACTTGTTTGATTAGGGAAACGGTAGCCCATGAAAATGGCAGGCAATTGAATATTGTCATAAATCGTATCTTGAATGACAGTTTTCATCACCTCTTTATCCTTCTCAGGTCTCGGAATCATTACGTTCAACTTCGCGTATTGAGCAATCAACTTTTTCGCTTCAGGAGATTTCGAGTTCATGAAATCTTTTGCGTCAAAAACTGATTTTGCTGTGCCGTAGCGCTTTTGGAAATCGCCATCACTCAGGTTTTCAAAATCACGGTAAAGGTTGATGGCTTGTCCAGTTGGAATGGTGCCAAAATACTTCGCAATCCATTTTTTTGTTTCCTCTACATTCAAATCCCCAGCAATCGACAAGGTCGCATTTGCAGGAACATAAAAGGTCTTATAAAAATTGACGTAATCTTCTTCTTGCGCTGCGTCAAGGTGCTCCATGCTGCCAATGACTGCCCAATTGTAAGGGTGAACAGTGAACATTCTCTTGAACATCTCAGAAATAAACGAAGCGTAAGGTTGGTTGTCAATGCGCTGACGTTTTTCTTCCTTCACCACGCTGCGTTGAGTTTCAACACCCGTATTGTCTACCTTGGCATGCAAAAGACGCTCACTTTCCAACCACAATCCAAGTTCCAATTGGTTGGATGGCAAGAGCTCATAATAATAGGTCCGGTCTTGAGAGGTATTGGCATTCAATTCACCCCCATTTTTTTCAACCAATTCGGAGTATTCACCACGACCGATGTTCGCAGATCCTTCAAATAGCAAGTGCTCAAAGAAATGGGCAAATCCTGTTCTGTCAGGATTCTCATTTTTTGAACCTACATGGTACAAAATAGATACAGCAACAATCGGAGTCGCATGCTCTTCGTGGATAATGACGTGTAGCCCATTCGGCAAGTCATATTCCACATACTCGATCTTTTTCTGTCCATTTACGGAGAATGTAAGAATAATCGATAATACAGAAAGTGAAATAAATTTCATGAATATGAACATTTTGTGAGGTACAAAGAAACTAAGTTTTTTTGAAGGATTGGGGGATTTTATAATGAATTGATTGGTATCCGTTTTTCTTCGTGGAGAATAGGCTATTTTTCGGTCCGAATATTGCGTAAATTGGACCCGTGAAAAATTTGTTCTTCTTCTTGTTTGCATGCGTGACTTCGGTGCATGCACAACGCGTTATTCCTTTCGTTGACTTTAATTATTACTTCCGGACCTTTGAAAATGACAATTTTCGACAGCTCGAATTTCAGCAAATTCGAGAATATAAGGGAGGGGACGATTTTGTCGCGTACATCGATACCAAAGGAAACTTGCGCGTGTATGACGGGAAGGAGCGGAAAGACATTTCCAACATGAATGTCGTTTACAAAACGTCAGATCACTTAATGGCTTACAACATAGGTCCGACATTAAATATGTGGGACGATGGAAAATTGCAAACCTTGACCTATTATGCGCAAGATTATGAGGTGAAGGATAGCATCATTGTATATGAAGACACCAGGTTTAAAACTGTCAGTGTTTACTGGAATAAGCAAATCTATCAGATCTATCAAATGACAGGTGAAATGGCTATGCCTGTGGCTATTGGAGACAACATTGTGGCCTTCAAAGACAATGGTAATTTTTACAAGGTGTTTTACCGGGGACAAATTTATGACCTTGGCGTTTGGAATTCGACCATCGATTTTGAGGCGGGATGTGACATGTTGTGTTTCAATGACCCAACAACGCGCACATTCGCCTTGTTCGAAAATGGACAATTTCTCGATGTGGAGTCCTTCTACATGAAGAGGTATAAGGCTGGTCGTGGATTTTTAGTCTATGAAGACTTGAATGGAAACCTAATTCTCTATAAAAAAGGCGAAAAACAAACACTGTCGAACTTTAGTCCTTCGTTTTGGGAGGTGAAAGACGACCTTGTTGTGTGGGGAGAGAACTCGTACGTGTTTGCCTATCAAAATGACAAGAAAATTCAAGTGGCGAATTTCACCCCGAAGGATTACCTTCTGAAAAATAATGTCTTTGCCTTCAGAAACATCATGGGTGGGGCCAGTGCTTTAGTCGATGGAAAAGTCGTTGAACTCAGCAATCAGCCAAATTGCGAGTTCCAAATTTATGGAAATAGTGTGCTTGTCACGTTGTTTAATCGTTCTTACATCGTATACAACAAAGGACGTAAGTTTATTCCTTAAATTTTACCTCTTATTATTATTTATCAACGACGAAGAAAGGATGCCTTTTTTCTGTCTAAATTTGTTAATCAATCAACAACATATCACATCATGAATAATTGGTTTACCGTTAAGGTGAAATACACAAAACAATTGGAAAACGGCACGTTTAAGCGTGTGTCTGAACCGTATTTACTCGCAGCAATGACCTTTACAGATGCCGAGGCGCGCATCTATGAGGAGCTAGGCAGCGTGATCAGAGGAGAGTTTGATGTCGTAGGCATTTCACGTACAGAGATTCACGACATTTTCGCGTATGAAGATGCATACACTTGGTACAAAGCGAAGATTTCATACGAGCGCGAAGATGGTGAAGGAGAGGATGCAAAGAAGAAAAAGATTTCTCAAAATTTCTTGGTTTCTGCACATTCAGTAAAAGATGCTTACGAACGCATTCGCGAAAGTCTAGCCACTTTGATGATCGATTATCAAATTCCGGCGATCATTGTTTCACCAATCGTCGATATTTTCCCACCTACCGAAAATTTGGATCGCGAAATTAGCCGCACACCAATGGAAAAGGAAGAGAAAACTCCAGCACCCAAAGCAAAAGTATTCTCAGCGCCAGGATCTGACATCGACGATGAGGACGTAAGTGACGACGACGATGAAGAAGAAGTGCTCGAAGACGATGAAATTGAAGAGGGGGATGACAATGAGGACGAAAGTGTGCTCGAGGATGATTTTTCTGACGAAGACTAATGGACGATATTCTTGAACAACTGAGAAACGATCATCAGGACTTTGACCGCGGAAATCTTGAAGGTTTTTTCGGTCACGAGCCATTCGACTTGTTTCAGAAGTGGTACACAGAGGCCTTTGAATCGAAACAACTCGAACCGAATGCTTTTGTGCTCTCAACGATCAATCCGGATGGAATGCCAAGTTCAAGAATACTCTATCTAAAAGAATTACTCGATAACGCGTTTGTCTTTTATACCAATTACCAAAGCCATAAAGGACACGATTTAGCTGCAAATGGGTATGCGTCCATGCTTTTCTTTTGGCCTGGACTTCAGCGACAACTGCGCATTGAAGGTAGGGTAGAAAAGGTGTCCGAAGAAACAAGTGATTCCTATTTTGCATCCCGTCCACGCTCGAGTCAAATTGGTGCATGGGCTTCGCATCAATCCGCTTTGTTAAATGAAAGAAAAGAGTTGGAAGATCGTTTTGCGATGTACGACGAGAAGTTTCCCAATGAGGTTCCTCGTCCGCCACATTGGGGTGGTTACACCTTGAAGCCTAGTCTGATTGAATTTTGGCAAGGACGCCCATCGCGCCTTCATGACAGAATCGTATACGAATGGAACGGTACAGACTGGAAACTATACCGCAAAAATCCTTAGTCGATGTACGAAATCCTTCCTGAAATATTTACCCTATCAAATGGGATGCGTGTGGTTTACCTGCATGCCAATGCACAGGTGGCGCATCTGGGAGTTACTGTTCTTGCCGGTTCACGATTTGAACAACCCCATGAGAATGGCCTCGCGCACTTTTTGGAACATTGCATTTTCAAAGGGACCTCAAACCGTAAAACTTTTCATGTATTGTCACGCCTCGATTCGGTAGGAGGAGAACTGAATGCCTACACGGCCAAAGAGGAATTGTGTGTGTATGCTTCGTTTAGCAAAGAACATATCGTTAGGGCATCCGAATTGTTGTCGGACATCATGCTCAATTCGAATTTTCCAGATAAAGAAATCAAGAAGGAAAAGGAAATCATCATCGATGAAATCAACTCCTACCTCGATAGTCCCAGCGATAAGATCTTTGATGATTTTGAAGCCATGATTTTCAAAGGGCATGCGCTCGGAAACAATATTCTTGGCACACGTGAAAGTGTACAGAGCTTTACCCGTGAGCACCTCATGGAATTCATGAAGCGATCGTTTACAGCTGATAATATGGTGATTTCTTTCGTTGGTGATATTTCAAAACACCGATTGGAACGTATGCTTGAATCGCATTTTGGCGCCTGTGCCTCTGGAAAACATATGCACACACCTGAGTTGTTTGAACCTTTGCCTCCTTTTCACAAGCGATCTAAGGAAGCCAATTATCAAGTGCACGCCATCATTGGCGGAATGGCACCTGGCTACAAGGACGATGAACGCAGAGGTATGGCCTTGCTGACAAATATCTTGGGCGGACCAGCCTTGAATTCACGCTTAAATCTTTCCATCCGCGAAAAATATGGTTATTCATACAACGTGGAAGCCGGATATACCTCCTATGCCGATACGGGCTATTGGAGCGTGTATTTTGGAACAGACCAAAAGTACGTGGACAAGTCAATGTCTTTGGTTCAAAAAGAATTGAGATTGTTGTGCGACAAAAGGTTGGGTGTGCTTCAATTGAATCAGGCCAAAGAACAACTCAAAGGCTATCTCGCACTGTCATTGGACTCCAACTCTGGGTTGATGCTCGGATTAGGAAAAAGCTTGCTACTCTTTGATCAAATAGACACCATTGCAGAAATTTGTGACGGCATCGACGAATTGACATCTTCTCAATTGTTGGAAATTGCCAATCAGTTTTTTGCAATCGAACATTGTTCAGATTTGGTCTTCGACCTTCAGGACGGCGATTAGTTACTAATTACTAATTACGAATTAGGAATTACGAGTTACGAATTATGAATGTTTGGTGAGTTGACACTCAGCAAGAAAAAAATAAAAATCCCCTCGTGGAGGGGCAAGGGGTGGTTTATACATGCTTCCTAAGCTATAAGGCAGGTGACAATACGAGAGATATCCAAATGTCCTTTGTCTAACAGCCGAAGGTGGTCTATTGTCTTTTAATTGCGAGTTACGAGTTACGAAGGATGAATAATTCTTTTGTGGCTTCGAGTCTGCTAGCGCACCTCAGCCCAAGTCTTAATATCTTATTGTCCTTTTTCCTTTGTCTATTGTCCATCAGCCGAAGGCGGTCCAAAACGGAGCAAAGAACATGGATTTGATTATTCCTTTAGCTTGAAATCCATTGTCCATCAGCCGAACGCGGTCTAGGTTCTATCAGCGCAGCGGCCTATTGTCCTTCAATTGCGAATTATGAGTTTCGAAGAACGATTAAGTCCTTTGTCCTTTGTCTCTTGTCTATTAGCGAAGCTGCGTAGCTTGCTGCCGAAGCAACATGTCCAACAAAACAATCGCAGCCATGGACTCAACAATAGGCACTGCCCTTGGAACCACGCATGCATCATGACGTCCTTTTCCTTGAACAACGCTTTCTTCGCCTGAGACTGTAATTGTTTCTTGCTTTTGGGCAATTGTCGCTACAGGTTTAAATGCCACACGAAATACAATGGGCATACCGTTCGAAATGCCTCCTTGAATTCCACCACTTAAATTTGTTCGTGTGCTGCCATCCATATTGAAAATATCGTTGTGTGCAGATCCACGCATGTCAACGGCGGAAAAACCACTGCCAAATTCAACGCCTTTTACAGCATTGATGGACAACATCGCTTTTCCCAATTCAGCATGCAACTTATCAAACACTGGCTCTCCCAATCCTTTAGGGACATTTACCACTATACACTGAATGCAGCCTCCTATTGTGTCACCTTCGCTTCGTACTTCACGAATGAGCGCTTCCATCTCGTTTGCCTTTTCTCCATCGGGACAGCGCACAGGGTTAGATTCTATGGCATCGCAATGAAAGAAAGCCGGGTCATTCAATCGAATGGATCCAATCTGATCGACATAGGTGGAAAATTCTATGTTGAATGTGTTGAGAATTTGCTTTGCTATTGATCCCGCTACCACCCGACATGCCGTTTCACGGGCGCTTGAGCGTCCTCCTCCTCGGTAATCGCGAATGCCGTATTTTTCTTGGTAGGTATAATCTGCATGGGAGGGACGGTAAACATCCTTCATCTCTGCGTAATCTTCCGATTTGTGATCCTCATTCCGAATGATAAAACCAATAGGAGTTCCGGTCGTTTTTCCCTCAAAAAAACCGGATAAAAATTCAACCGTATCGGATTCTTTTCGCTGAGTTACGATGGCAGATTGTCCTGGTTTTCTTCGGTCGAGTTCTTCTTGAACGCGTTCAATACTGATTGTCATTCCAGAAGGCACACCATCAATCACACCGCCAATTGCTTCGCCATGTGATTCACCAAAGGTGGTGAGTTTGAAAATCGTACCAAATGTTGATCCTGCCATGCTGCAATATTAGGCAATTCGAATGAATTGAACACATCACGCGTCTTACTTCACTGCTGCGGCATCGTCAATGGCACCAATCAAAACGTCGTTTTCTTGCATAAAGGCATGGTCGAGAACGGACTTGCTAAAACTATCCAGTTGCTTTAAGTTTGTCCAGTGTTGAATAAGCAATTTACCATTGACATTTTATTCAAAGCTTACCACAAATAAAAACAACTTAGAGGCAAATGGCTTGTTCAGTGGCTTTCAAAATCACACGAACTTCCTCCAAGGTTGGTGCTTCGGCATAGGTGCGTAATACGGGCTCAGTTCCAGATGGACGAATCATTACCCAACGGTCATCGTCAAAGAAATACTTGAATCCATCGGTTGTTTTCAAATCACTCACCGTGTAGGGTCCAAACGACTTGTAGTTGTCTGCTTTGCAATTGGCGATGATACGCTGCTTCAATTCTTCTGTGATATGGAGGTCATTGCGTTCAAACTTGAATTCGCCAACAATCTCGTAAACTTCAGCGATCAATTCATCCAAGGTCTTACCTGATTTCGCCATAAATTCCCAGATGATCAGTCCCATCCAAATGCCATCGCGCTCAGGAATATGTCCTTTTACAGCGATACCACCGGATTCTTCACCACCAATCAATACATCATCTTCAACCATGATGGCTGCGATGTCTTTGAATCCAATTTTTGTGGTAATCAATTCAAATCCATAATGGGCTGCCATGCGTTCCACACGAGGTGTTACCGAGAAGGCAATGACAACTTTACCCGTCATCTTTTTGTACTTCGCCATGTAATGGATAAGCAATAGGATGATGTGGTGCGAATCGACAAATTCCCCCTTGCCATTGTACAGACCAATTCGATCGGCATCGCCATCCGTTGCCAAGGCGCAGTCAATGTTTCCTTTTTCTTTGATGTATGCTTCGAGTTCTTTTAGGTTCTTCGCAATCGGTTCTGGTGCCTGTCCCATGAAGGAAGGATTATAGTCGCAATGCAAGAACTGGGTATTCGGTAAAATGCGTTTTAAGGCGCGCTGACCTGCACCGTACATGGCGTCATATACGAGATTCATTCCTGAATTTTCAATGGCAGCGATGTCGAAATGTGCTTTTACATGGTCCACATAACGCGTTTCTAAATCGACAATTTCCAATTGACCAGCAGCGATCGCACTGTCCAAATCAATGGCCGAATAATCCACTGGACAAACATCCGGAATAATGTCTTCCACCTCTTGCACATGCCAAGGCGCTAAAGGTCCTCCGAAGAATGCTTTGAGTTTAAATCCGTTGTAGGATGGTGGGTTGTGACTTGCAGTGATAATTACCCCAATTTCGCAGTTCAGTTGATTGGCACCGAGAGAAATCATTGGCGTTGATACAAATCCTCGAGCCAATTTCACGCGAATACCCTGTGAGAGCAAGACTTTGGACGTCGTTTCAGCAAACAATTCACCTGCAAAACGGCAGTCATGTCCGACCACCACGCATGGATTTTCGTAGCGTTTTTTCATCCATTCTCCTGTAGCGAAAGTCACACGAGCGACATTTTCAACGGTAAAATCATTCGCGATGATCGCGCGCCATCCGTCTGTTCCGAATTTGATTTTTTGTGCCAAAGTAGTTCTGTTTTATAGCGGCAAAGATAATGAAAAGTAGGTGGAATAAAAGGTGTCACTTGATTGAAATTCGGTATAGAACCAAATGGCATTTGATCAAATTCTTTCGACATTCCGTTTTGTTGTGGATAGTAGAAGATTGACGCCAACATTCTGAAATAAAAAGCTTTACTTTTATACTCGATATTTATTTGCAGTTCAATCATTTCATGTGCTAATTATGAGACTTAATTTATTCGCATTGCTTAGGGTAATCCCAATTGGCGCATTGCTATTTAGCACCATTTCTTGTTCAAACGGCAATGCAGCGGAAAGTGAAGGTAAAGTGGCATCACCGGAAGATTCAATTCGCAAGGTGCAACTGGTTGAGGGACCAAATTTTAAGGAACTTAAGCTAGTGAAGGTGATTCAAAGTAGAACAATGGCGCCAAAAGATCCATTAGCGGTCTATGAACCAGCTGTTAATTCACCAAAGTCGGTCACCTACTCTAAAGACGGATCGAAGTTCTATGTGAACTCCCTAGAAGGATATACCACCATTGTTTTTGATTCGAAAACCTTGGAGAAATTGAAGGAAATTCGTCATGAATTCAATGAGTCAAACAATGCGTTATTCAAAGACAACGTAAACACCGCGTTTGATTATAAATTCAAGCAAGAGCGCAAGGAATACAATCACTTTTTGGGAAAGCCTGTTGAAAGTTGTTTGTCGCACAATGGAAAATACCTTTGGGTGACCTACTACCGACGTAACTGGGACCCAAAGGCAGAATCTCCATCGGCGATTGCAATCATTGACACCGAAACAGATCAAATTGTGCGTGTCATGCCTTCAGGTCCACTACCGAAAATGATTACCTGCTCATCCGATAATAAATACATTGCTGTGACCCATTGGGGAGACAATACGGTAGGATTGATCGATGTTTCCGGGAAAAATCCAATGGAATTCTCTTACGTGGCGCACATCGTGGTGGACAAGCGACTAGAAATGGATTTTTCAGCCGACTCAGACCGTGATTCGGAGTGTGGAAATTGCTTGAGAGGCACCGTATTTACCCCAGATAACAGCAAACTGTTGATTGCCAAGATGGGTGGTGAGGGAATCGCAGTGATTGACATGGAAACAAAAACATACATCGGAACAATCACAGGTGCGTATGCAAATCTACGCCATTTGGTCATCAATAATGGATACCTGATGATGAGTTCGAATAGATTCGGGGTAGTTCAAAAAGCGAAATTGGAGGATATCTTTGCCCAAGGATTTGATGACAATTCCAAGCTTGTTTTCAAGAAATGGGAGACAGTAACGGTTGGTCCCGGAGCTCGAACCATTGACGTGACTGATGATGGCAAGTATATCTTTGCTTGCGTCAATGATGCGTACAAAGTGGTTGTGATTGATGCCTTAAGCATGACGAAAATTGCCGAGGTAGACGCCGCAAAATTCCCAGTTGGAATGGCCCTATCTCCCGATGGAAAACAGCTAGTAACAACATCTCAAGGCAAAGATTCTGTCCCGAATACAGGGAACACGGTGATGGTGTTTGAGGTGGTGTATAAAGAGAATTAAGAATTAAGAATGAAAAATGAAAGGTGCCAGATTGATTCATCCTTTAGCTAAGTACACCACGATCATTACTTTTTTCATTGCCTTTTTGATTTGCTTGGCGTTTGTTTTTACGGGGGACATGGACTATGGATTTATAGGGCTTTTCTATTTTTTCGGTGCCGGGATCATCAATCTCATCATTATGATTTTCCTTGCGGTGATTGGCGGAAAAGGCAGTGCATACATGCTGTTAAACATCCCCACAGCAATTGTTTTCTTTGCCATTGGAATCTATTTAACGAGTATCATGCGTGTGACATTCATCAATGATTCCGGTCAAGATATTCGAAACATTCACATTTCAGGTTGCGAAAAGGAACACATCGAAGCACTCGAAAATGGAGATTCGGAAACTGTATGGATTGATATTGAGCACGATTGTCAGATTGAGATGACTTATACCACAAAAAAAGGAAAACGAAAATCAGAAGTCGTTATGAGTTATGTAACCAATGGAATGGGACAAAAATACGTGCACCATATCGGCAAAAGTGAATACGAAAATATAAACTTCTGAAATGAATTTGAAAAATCCGCAGGTAGATGATTTCCTAGAAAAGGCGAAAAAGTGGCAAGCAGAAATGACCCTTCTTCGAGAGATAGTCCTTGAATGCCATTTGACGGAAGAATTCAAATGGCGCCAACCCTGTTATTCCTTTAACGGGAAGAATGTTTTGTTTGTCAGCTCCTTCAAAGATTTCAGTGTCCTTGCATTTTTCAAGGGAGCCTTGCTCGCAGACCCATCGAATGTCCTTGCTCGCTCAGGCGAAAACACACAAGGAATGCGGATGATTCGCTTCACGAATTGCGAACAAATTCAAGCTATACGAACAGAAATTAAACAATACATCTTCGAAGCCATTGAAATCGAAAAGGCAGGGTTGAAGCTGCCAAAAACGGATGTGGCTTCACCATCTTTACCAGCTGAATTGTCAGAGGTTTTCGATCAGAATGCGGAGTTTCAACAAGCTTTTAATAAACTCACACCCGGAAGACAGCGTGCCTATATCCTACATTTTTCATCGGCAAAGCAAGCAGAAACACGTAAGTCACGCATCGAAAAGTTAATTCCACGTATCTTGAAAGGCAAGGGTATCGACGACTGTATCTGTGGTTTGTCGAAGCGCATGCCGTCGTGTGATGGTTCGCATAAAGCGATCGAGGATTTTAAGAAACCTTACTAAGGCTTGTTATCTTACCTTTGTCCACACTTTCAAATCTGTTCATGAACGAAAACAAAGCGCCGAAGCTTCCACCGAAAAAATACCAGCCAAGTGGACTCACCATTCTCTACGAGGACCAAGAAATCATCGTTGTGGATAAGGCTCCAGGCTTGTTGACAATTGGAACAGATCGTGAAAAGGAACGAACAGCTCATTTTTTGCTCAATGAGTATGTCATGAAAGGGAATTCGCGTTCGAAAAACCGAGTGTTTGTCGTGCATCGATTGGACCGCGAAACTTCTGGAATTTTGGTATTCGCAAAGAATGAACAGTCGAAGGGGTTTCTACAAGAAAACTGGAAAGATTTTGGTAAAAAATACCTCGCTGTTGTTCATGGAAAATTAAAGTATAAGCAGGGTGAATATACTTCCTACTTGATGGAAAACAAGGCTTTAAGAGTATACTCTACAAAAGATACGGTTGCAGGCAAGTTGGCACGTACTGGATTTAAAGTGCTGAAAGAAACGGATGAACTCAGTTTGTTAGAGATCGAATTGTTCACGGGAAGAAAACACCAAATCAGGGTGCATTTATCGGAAAAAGGCCATCCAGTGTTGGGAGATAAGGTCTACGGAAACACAAGTAAGGGACCACAGCGCTTGGCCTTACATTCATCCTACCTGCGCATCATTCATCCTTTCAAGAAAAAGGAAATGGTATTTGAAACTGTGGTGCCAACCTATTTCATGAGCTTCTTTCAGCGCGAAAAGTAAGGCGTCAATCCGAAGTAATAAGGAATATACTCCTTCGAATTTATTTTATGAAATCGCGGATCGTTTTTTCGATGATGGCCACGCATTCCATCAATTCGCTTTCTGTCATGACCAGGGGCGGCGCAAAACGAATGATGTTTCCATGTGTTGGCTTGGCCAATAGTCCATTGTGCATCAACGCAACACAAAGATTCCATGCGGTAGAACTGTCGGGCGAGTCATTGACAATGATTGCGTTCAACAATCCTTTTCCACGCACTTTTACGATCAACTCGGAAGAGTCAATGATGCGCTGCATTTCGTTTCGGAAAACAATACCCAATCGACGCGCATTCAGCATCAATTGTTCGTCTTCGACCACCTCAAGTGCCGCAACAGCCACCTTTGCTGCCAACGGATTTCCGCCGAAAGTAGAGCCATGCTGACCAGGTTTAATGACCATCATAATCGCATCATCCGCTAAAACTGCAGAAACAGGATAAACACCACCAGAGAGTGCTTTACCAAGAATAAGGATATCTGCTTTAATAAAGGTTGATTGACGTTCGCAACGTTTTTCACAGGTACAATCTCCACAAGTCGCTAAAATACTACCTGTTCGGGCAATGCCTGTTTGTACTTCATCGGCCATAAACAATACGTTATTGGCTTGACACATGGCGTGTGCTCGCTGAATGTAATCGGAGGATGGAACGTAAACACCTGCTTCCCCTTGAATCGGCTCAACAAGGAATCCAGCTACATTTTTCTGTGTTAGTGCGTGTTGAAGTGCATCTAAATCGTCGTAAGGGATGCGAATAAATCCTGGGGTGAAAGGACCGAAATTCGTATTGGCGTCTGGGTCGTTGGAGAAGGAGATGATAGTAGTTGTGCGTCCGTGGAAGTTGCCTTCGCACACAACGATGATCGCGTCGTTTTCTGCAATTCCTTTTTTCTCATAGGCCCATTTACGGCACAACTTAATCGCAGTTTCTACAGCTTCTGCTCCTGTATTCATTGGAAGTACTTTGTCGTACCCAAAGAACTTAGTCACATATTCTTCATAGGTACCCAATGAGTCGTTGTAGAAAGCACGAGATGTAAGTGTCAGTTTTTGCGCTTGTTCAGTAAGTGCTCCAACAATTCTTGGATGACAATGACCTTGGTTCACAGCAGAATACGCAGACAGAAAATCGTAATAGTGTTTGCCATCAACATCCCACACATGTACACCTTCACCTTTTTCAAGGACAACGGGCAGTGGGTGGTAATTGTGCGCACCATATTGATCTTCGAGTTGTATTAAGTCAGCAGAACCTAGCTTTGTCATATTCTTTTGTTTACATTTTTTGAAGGACATTCGTCGCGGAGAATGCCGATCCTTTCCTCATTTCAATGCAGGAGAGAAATCATCCTAAAAGCAGGTCAAAGATAACCAATCCTTTCAAGTGTTACAAGCAGAAAGTCCGATTCAGAAGTCGCAATGAGGAATAGGCTTTATGACATATAAAGTATTCGTTTTGCCATCAAATGTATCCTTCCACCAGAATAGTTTTCCTTGAAAGGAGTGCTTGTTTGGAAGCACATCAATGTCAAAATAACGAGTTGGCGCTTGCTCGTTGTTCATAGGGACATAATATCCGACAAGCACCTTTTTGTCATTCCGGATTTTAATGAGTTTCTTTTCTTCGGCACTTCCAATTTTCCCAATTAGAATTCGAACTGTGTGCGTCGTGGAATTTTGAATGCAGAGTGGAATGCTATCTTTTGTTGGGACTGGCATGCATTCGTTTGGTGCGGGTTGCTTAGGATGATCAATAGGTTCTTGAATGAATGTTACTTCACGGTCCCAAGAATTGTCGATCGAGTGACTGAAACTACCGTCTTCCTTAAAATAAAATGTTTCATCATAATGTTGAATGCCACCGTCTGGTTGAAAAGTGCGACGAATTGTTTTGACCGCACCTGTTGAATGGTATTCGATGTCCAAACCACTGCTTCCGTGCAAATAACCTTGTTCGCCTTCGAAAACAATGATGCCGGCAGAATTATATGCAATGAAGTGGGTGTAGCGTTCGTGCTTCGCATCTGGATAGTTAATCGATGAGATTTTTCCATCGGCAAAATAACAGCTGGTCGAATCTCCGTTAGGCAGGTGCTTGGTTTTGCAGTTCAGCTGCGCAAAGACACCGAGTTGAAAGAAGATAAAAACAAGGATTAATAGGCGTTGCATGGATTTTTTTTCGCCGTTTGGCAAGATATGTACCAAAGTGTTTAGGCTTCTTTTGGTTTGTGTGAATCATCCAACAAATCCAAGACTGTTTTCACCGGACTGAAACTTTCTGAATCAACCTCTACAAAAAGCGTATTCCAATTCGCCATGCTGCCATTCCACAGTCCGGGCAATTCAATGTAGCGAACGGGTGTTCCGTTGTGGTCTTTGCGCACAATAAAAAATGCTGAAGGATCGGAAAATTGATGAAGATCAAATTTTTCTCCAGACAAGGAATAGGGAGAAATTGCCATCAAAACAGGGTTGAAATGACTGCTTTTCAAAAGTATATCTAGCTGATCAGGTGAAGAGGAAATTTGTGCTTTTTCAACGATTTGTTTTGACCGAAGTCCTGTGATGGAATCTTTTACCCAAAACGGACCGCCGCCGGGTTGTCCAACATTTCGCACCATCCCACACACCCGTGTAGGCCGATTTATTAAGGCGCGTATCTTGGAATTGTCGTTGCAATTTTCAATTACTGCATCATCGTACAAGCCATAGTGTTTGTTTAGTTTACGCAGTCCCTCGATAGTTGGATTTTCAAAGAGCCTTTGAGTTTGTTCTTTCAGTTCAATAAGCTGTCCGCCCAATATTTTTAATGTCTCAAAAGAAGACGCTGATTTTTCTGGATGTTGAACATTGTCAATATTTTTTATGAAAATCAGCTCATTTTCCAAAGCGTTTAGATTCGACAACAAGGCACCATGGCCAGCAGGACGACGAACATAGTGACCTCCATCCATCAATGCCAAACCACTTTCTGTAAACGCAATGGCATCTGATTCATGCGATTGATCGGAGAAGGTAAGCTCCGCGTTTGGAGCTGCTGTAGTGATTGAGTTTCGGATTTCTGAATGAAATTCTTTCTGAACTGTAAAATGAAAAGATACGCTGCGATCATTGTATTCAAGCCCTTGAAGCACATGGTCTTGAAAGGCATTAAGGGTTGAATTCCCCAGCGTGTGAAATGGAATTAAGCCTTTCGGAAAGTGTCCTAAAGCAAGCCCATTTTTCTCAAGAAGATAGGTCAGTAAATCACTGTAGTGTTCTTTTTTTGAGAGAACTAAAGTTTTTACGTCTTCAGTTAAGTTTTGGTAAAAGGCAAAAGTTTCCAAGTGAGAAAGGAACCGTTCAATTGGCCCACGTTTCTCATTGCTTGGATTCATCAAAAAGTCATGGATAAACTGAAACATTCTTGATCCTGAACCTGACGCAGGAATAAAATAAAGAAGTTCACGCATTTCGGCATCAAAGCGTTGAATGAGCAACTCTCGGTCTTCATTGGAGATAACCTTGATCCCATTCTCAGGGGTGCATGGAGCATCCAATTTCATGGTCGGATTTTCACGAAAAACTAGTGCTCGTTGTTCGTTGATCCATGATTCCGAAGGGGGCTTACTCATTTCTGCGCGAGATTGTTTTTCTTTGTACTGTGAATATCGTCACCGAAATTATAAAATATCGTTGGAATGCCAAGGGAAGACATGGGACACATTCTCCTTTTGTCTATGCCTTTACGGATAAATGCCAGCGAATCTCCATTGATTTGGATTTTTTGGAGGGTTTAAAAAATATTGAATCACTCTGTAAATCAAATGGTAAGATCATCCTAGTTAATGATCAGGGTGTTGGCTCGCATCGACTTTCGAACCAACGCAAAGTGAAGGATATCTATCGTGTAAGTTCATCTAAAGGAAAATTTGGTCGTTTGTTGTTTCAAATTTCAAGGCATTACGCGCCCATGAATATACTTGAGTTAGGCACTTCGCTTGGGGTTGGAACGTATTGCTTAGCCAAAGGAAATCCGAAAGGACACGTCGTGTCAATTGATGCCTGCGCAAACACTCAAGCTATTGCTTGTCAAATTCTCGAAGCCACAGCTGTAAGGAATTGTACGTTAATCAATTCAACCTTTGACGAATACCTCACACGAAATCCAAAAGAAATCTTTGATCTTGTCTTCATTGATGGGCATCACGATGGGGAGGCCCTATTGCGTTATCTCGATGCTTTGAAAAACAACTCACACGATGACACCATTTTCATCTTAGACGATATCCGTTGGAGTGCGTCGATGTTTGATGCATGGCAAAAAATCATCGCAGATCCGGAATACCATGTCACGATGGATTTTTTCCGAATGGGCATGGTTGTGCGAAGACCGATGCAGCGAAAAGAGCATTTTGTGGTGAAGGTGTGAACTATTGAATTCCACTTTACTTCAAAACGTCGCCGTCAACAAATCAAGAACTGAAGGATGCGCTGAAACAGGGGATGAGGCAGTAGCGTCATCTTTTTCCATGTCCGAAGCCTTGAATATCCCATCCGAATGACTCCAAGACTCATCGGCCACCTTTCTAGACATGGTCGCGGTTTCTGAAGAGATTACCTCAACAGGCGCGATACTTTCAATCACGGCGATTTCTTCACTCGCACTGCGAAACGATTCAAGTTCTGAAGGTATTGCTTCGTTGCTTTCTTGTGAAGTAGTCACCTCCGCAACTTGCACCGGTGGCGTTTCATTTGACTCTGCCGATGTTGTTTTTGATTTGGAAGTAGGGGTTGGTTTCTTGTTTTCTAACTGAGCAAGTGATGGTTTCGCGGGTAGGGTGTTGTCAAAAAGGAAAGGGGTGGTCATCAACGCGATAATTCCGATTGCAGCCGCATAGGCCAATGGACGTTGAAAGAGCGGTTTGTCTTTCGGATAAAGCGCTACACCAATGCTGTTCAACCAAATAACGCGTGTGTTTTTCTGGTGCTTGGCAGCGAACAGATCATCCAGAGATTGCTTTGTTTCTCGTTTCGGGAAAAATGTGCTTATGTTTCTTAAGCCCTCGATTTGTTCGAATACCTGTTTCAACTGAAGAAACTCATCTTCAGTGGCACACCATTCATTCAATGATTCTTTCTCTTTCGAGGTCAATTCAAAGTAGTGCTTGTTGCGCACCAACTGTTCCAGTTCTTTTTCCATCATCGATTCAATTGAGGGTCAAATACTTTTAATTTTTCTGCCAAATATTTTGTCGCATAAAACAAGCGCGACTTGATTGTCCCTTCTGCAACACCAAGTACTTCAGTAATTTCTAGTATAGACAATCCATCCAAATGGCGCAGGGCAAATGCCTCCTTGTGCTTTTGATCCAGTTCGTTCATACTTTGTTTAAAGGCTTCTTGAAAAAAGCGGTCTTGCACTTCGTTCATGACATTTGCAGTGGTATCGAATAAACTGAAATGGCTGTCTAAATCATTCCGTGTTCCTTTGCGTACTTCAGCTTTCTTGTATTCGTTCTTGCACATGTTGTTGGCGACTGAATACACCCATGTTTTAAAATTCCGCGTTGGATCGAAATACTCAGGTTTGTTCACAATCTTGGCAAATAAGTCATGCACAAAGTCTTCCGATTTTTCTCTGTCGCGCCAAAGCATACGCATGAAATAGCCCAAAAGTGGTCCTGAATAGCGTTGGTACAATTCATCAAAGGCACGTTTTTCACCGCGCATGATGGATTCCATGAGCTTTTCATCGGTAAAATTCGTGTATGATGTGCGCAACAACTTCATTCCTTAATAACTCGCTTTGATGGATTGAACTTGTTCGTATTTCCCGCATTGCACCGCAATTTGATCCAGGGCTGCATCAATTTTCTTGACTTGTTCTTGCTGTCCTCTGCGTTGATATTCATTGCGCAACAGCAACAACATGGGGAGGTAGTTTGCGGACAATGACCGAGCCTTATCGCGACCATTTTTGACGATAGAAACAGAAAGCGTGTTGTTCCAAAGGTCTTCATTTCGTTCAAAATTCCCTGTACAACCATCTGGATGGAATTCCATGACCAAGCCAGAAACATACAAATTCTGTTGTATGGGAACAAGGTATTCTTTCGGAACTGTCAAAGAAACCCCGAGGTTTTTTGTGGAATTTAATGCGCAAAAATTTGTTAGGAAGCTTACATCAATTGTCGTTGAATTTGGAAAGGTGAATCCTTTGTTTTTTAATGTGCTTCGGTAGGACTCACTTTGAAGAAAATCGAGCGAAACAATCGTGACATCCGTTCGTTCGTTCATTAAGAGTTGGGCATATACGGTCCCAAAGTTGTCTTCAAATCCATGGGTAATCGCACATCCATTTTTAGGAACTGAACGCAAAACATCTTGGCCGTAAAGGATCATTGTTTCAGTGATTCGTCCATTGGTATGCAGCTTTTTTAGGTATTTCTTCGCTTCTTCAAAATTTTGAGAGATGAGGTGAAATGCAGCGAGTTGAATGTGCACATCTGAGTTGTCTGGACGCAGCTTTTCAGCTTTCAGGAGATGATCAATCAATGCGATGTTGTAGTTGCCAGCGATGTAGGTATAATAATGGAATTCAAATGATTCAGGTGCAGCTTGTGACAAAAGTTCGACATATTGATTCATTTGTTGCTGCTGTGCAGTATTCGGTGTACGTTGAGTTCGTTGTGTAGAAGCTTGTTGACGCGTGGCTGTAAAAAGTCCGCTTACTTGTTGAAGTTGTTGTGTTGTTTCCGCGCTGTAACCGTAGGTGACTGTGGTATTTAAGTCCTTTAATTTCTCCGTTTGTTTTTTTTCTTGAATGGATTCTTCGCGTTTCTCTAGCTCATTTTTGAAGGAAAGGGTGTCAATCGCCTGTTCTTCCAAAGATTCAGATTCATTGATATTCATGTTTGAATTTGTCTGCGGTGCAGCATTTGTGTTGATCGACTGAGCACAGACAACCGGTCCAATGAGTAGTAGGAAAAAAAGGATACGAAAATTCATCTTGAACAAAATTTGTCGGCTGTACAAATGTATGGGATAAACGTTCAAAATGATTTCAAATTTTTTCTGCTACTTAGCAAAACTTAGGCCTAAGTTGAAAAACGATGGAATCAAGTGTTGTCTGCTGCAAACAAGAATTTATTCGGAGAGACCAAATGTGTTTTCACGGCATACATAACAATTCCGGCAGTGTTTTTCACACCCAATTTCGCCATGATGTTTTTGCGGTGGGTGTTGATGGTATGGTTGCTTAGAAACAGTTGATCGGCAATTTGGTGGTTCGTGAGTCCCTCCGCAATTAAGGTGATGATTTCATTTTCTCTTTCAGAGAGAATAACTGGTTCACATGAAAACGATTCGAAATCTATGTCGTTCACATCAATTGCTGCGCGTTGAATCGTTTCAAGGATTTGACCACAAAAAAACTTATTTCCATGAGCTGTTTCTTCGATCGCATTAATGATTTCACCCAAATCACAATCTTTTTTTATGTAGCTGATGACACCTGATCGGAGCGCATTGACCAGGGTTTGACCAGATTGCTCCGGAGTGATGGCGAGAAATTTAACTTGCTTGTGGTTCATCAACACTTTCGGAATGATGTCGATGTTGAAGCCTGGAGATGTATAGTCGATGACAACCACCGTTGGCTCGAAAAATTCAACTTGCGCCTGCAATTCCTCGCTGTCTTTCGCTTCACCAACGATTTGAAATCCACCGTGTGAATTCAATATGGTTCGAAGTCCAACCCGAACCAAATCATTGCTATCTGCTAAAAGGACACGCACCTTATTTAGAATTAATTTAAACAAAGGTAGTCATCTTCTCGCGAAGCATTGTGTCAGATGTTGAGATTTTTTAACGATTAAAAGTGGAAACGAAAAAACCCGAACGATGTCCGGGTTTTACTTTTATTTTTCGTGATGAATTAACGTGTGAAAAGCATTTCTCTAAATTTCGGCAATGGCCACAATTCATCGTCAACCAGCATTTCAAGTTTGTCTACATGGTAACGGATTTCATCAAAATGCACACGTACTTTATCGCAGTAAGCAAACGCCTTGTCTTCTGAATGACTTAGTTTATTTGCGTCTTTGCGTGCCATAAGCATCGTATCGGCTGCGGCTTTCATTTTATTCATGTGAATAGCAATGCGTTGGATCAATTCAATTTGCGTGTTTGCCGCTTCTTTGCCCGCTTTTGCACCGAGTACATCAATTAATCCTTGTACATTTTGCAGCAACACATTTTGGTAATTCACAACTGCTGGGATAATCATCGAGTTGATGACATCTCCCATAATTCGCGCTTCGATTTGAACCTTCATGATGTAGTTTTCAAATTCAATTTCTTGGCGTGCTTCGAGTTCTCGTGGTGTTAAAATCCCCATTTCATCGAACAACCTCACTACATGTTTATCTGCCCAAACCTGCAATGCGCGGGGTGTGTCTTTTAGGTTTTTCAATCCGCGTTTCTCGGCATCCTTGACCCATTCCTCGCCATAACCGTTTCCTTCAAAACGGATCTTCTTTGATTCCTTGATGAGCTTTTGCAGTTCTTTCAAGATGGCTTCGTCCTTGCTTTCACCTTTATCGATACGAACGTCAACAGATTTCTTGAAGACCTTCAATTGCTTCGCCATGATGGTATTCAATACAATCATCGCAGATGCACAGTTCGCCGATGAACCTACAGCACGGAATTCGAATTTGTTCCCTGTAAAAGCAAAGGGAGATGTACGGTTTCGATCGGTGTTGTCCAACATGATTTGCGGAATTTTTCCGATGTTCAATTTCAATTCTGTTTTATCTTCAGGCGTCATTTTCCCTGCCTTGACATTCAGTTCGATGTCATCCAATAATGTTGAAAGCTGCGTTCCGATAAAAGCGGAGATAATCGCTGGGGGTGCTTCATTTGCTCCCAAGCGGTGATCATTTCCTGCTGAGGCAATGCATGCACGTAGAATATCTGAGTGGTCATGGATGGCTTTTATGGTATTCACGAAGAAGGTCAGGAACTGAAGGTTTGACTTTGGATTTTTTCCTGGAGCAAGAAGATTTACACCTGTGTTCGTTGCAAGTGACCAGTTGTTGTGTTTTCCAGAACCATTGACGCCAGAGAAAGGTTTTTCATGCAACAAAACGCGGAAGTCATGCTTGCGTGCAATTTTCTCCATAAGATCCATCAACATCAGGTTGTGGTCATTGGCAAGGTTACATTCTTCGAAGATAGGCGCACATTCGAATTGGTTTGGCGCAACCTCATTGTGACGTGTAGTTACTGGAATTCCCAATTGAATGGCTTCTGTTTCGAAGTCACGCATGTAGGCCGTAACACGCTCTGGAATCGAACCGAAATAGTGGTCTTCCAATTGTTGGCCTTTGGCAGCGGCGTGACCAAACAAGGCACGCCCCGTCATCATCAAGTCTGGACGCGCATTAAAAAGGGCTTGGTCAATTAAGAAGTATTCTTGTTCCCAACCTAGAGTCGCGTTCACTTTAGTGACATTTTTGTCGAAATATTGGCAAACTTCAACTGCAGCTTGATCAACAGCGTTCAGTGCTTTTAATAATGGCATTTTGTAATCCAACGATTCACCAGTATACGAGATGAAAATGGTTGGAATACACAATGTTTTACCAATCACAAAGGCAGGAGAAGAAGGATCCCATGCCGTATATCCGCGTGCTTCAAAGGTATTTCGGATTCCTCCATTTGGGAACGAAGATGCATCTGGTTCTTGTTGAACCAATAAGTCACCGTCAAATCGTTCAATCGCTTTTCCTGGACCAACGGGTTTAAAGAAGGCATCGTGTTTTTCTGCAGTTGAACCAGTCAGAGGCTGAAACCAATGCGTGTAGTGCGTTGCACCTTTTGTCAAGGCCCAATCCTTCATGGCAGAGGCAACTTGATCTGCCATTTTTCGGTCTAGTCGCGTTCCATTTTGAATGGATTCTATCATGGATTTGAAGGCATCTGACGGAAGGTATTCGCGCATAATTTCCAAATGGAAAACACTTTTCCCATACAATTCAGATACTTTTCCATCATATTCAATATGTTTTGGTGTTCGATTGAGCACATCTTGATACGCTTTCTGTCTTTTTGTTGCCATTTTTGAATTTTTTTTCAAATTTAACTCAAAATAGAGGGGGTACTTTCTGAAAAATGTAATTTTTTATCAACAAGTGACTTTTTAAATGGGGGCATTTTAAAAAATTACTAATTACTAATTACGAGTTACGAATTTAGTGGCTCCGCCCCAGCGGACACGTGAAGTGCGCTAGCAGACTCGAAGCTATGAATTACTAATTATGAATTACGAGTTACGAGTTGCGAATTTGGTGGCTCCGCCCTATCGGACACGTGAGGTGCGCTAGCAGATCCGAAGCTATGAATTACTAATTACGAATTATGAATTACGAATTTGGTGGCTCCGCCCCAGCGGACACGTGAGGTGCGCTAGCAGACTCGAAGCCACGGGTTACGAGTTGCGAATTACGACTTTGAGTTTTAACCATTCGAAGTGCGATCTAGTCTATTGTCCTTTAGTCCATTGTCTTTCAAACTTCGAAGCTCAAAGAGCGAAGAAGTGTCTTTTATGCAATTAAAGTTTCACCACTCTCACTGTTTCCTTGAATTCTTTGGATTGAATCATCACCAAGTAAATGCTGGGAGCGAGGTTCGTTAAGTCCATTGCTTGCTCAAAGCTTCCACGTTCAATTTTTCCGTTGAATACGGCTTGAATGAATTGGCCTTGGTTGGAGAAGAGTTGGATATTTGCATCGATAGCATTTGGGATTCCAAGTTTTAATGTACTCGATTCTATAGCCGGATTTGGGTAAGCTATAGCAGAAAAGTATGTAGGTATTGGATTTCCATTGGCGTCTAGCTCAATTACAGGTTGGATTTGCTGGGTATATTCATAATAAGCGGGCAACATGGCAATATCTCCCATCATGGTATAATTCAATGCATGTTTTTCATTTTCAATTGCTTCAATCTCTTGGATAACTTCTTGTGGCATTTCCATCTCACCCATGGTCACTTCTTCTAGCTCCTGAATGATGGGGATATTCACCCATTCAAATTCTTTTTCTGCAGTTTCATTTTGTTGTTGTTGAACAACTTCTGTCAATTTTTTTTGAGTAATTCGGATTTGTTCTTCCTGCTGCTGATTGGTGCAACTGAATAATGTTAGCCCGAAAACAATCAACAGTGAAGCCACCATGGCACGTTGCATGTGAGACCGTGTGCCTCGGGACCAGCGTTCGTATTCGAGATTCAATGAATCAAGTTGGGTGTTTTTAATGCGCGTGCAAATCGACTGATGCTGGTTCTGTAGGATTACAGAATGAATTTCAGTGTTGGACATCTTGGTCAGATCAAGTACATTTTTTGCACACGACTGACAAAATGAACCTTTTTCATTTGGGGTCATTGCTTTCCAATCTTCGGAACACGGCGTTTGAATCTGAATGTATTTCATGGCTTTAAGTTTTATCGGTGTGAACTTACACCTTGATGTAGATTAGGTTCATTTTCCATACGAAGGGACAAAAGACACTTCTTCGCTCGTTGAGCTTCGAAGTTTGAAAGACAAAGGACAAAAGACTTGGGCTGAGGTGCGCAGCATACTCGAAGCCATGAGGGACGAAGGACCGCTATGGGAACATAGACCGCCTTCGGCTGATAGAACATGGACCGCTTCGCTTATGGATAATGGATTTTAAGACGTCAAGATTTCAGGACTTGGACTGAGGTACACTAGCAGACTCGAAGCCACAAAAGACTTGATCGCACTTCAATTGATTGAGATAACTCGTCATTAGTAACTAGTCATTCGTAATTTAAAGACAAAAGACACTTCTTCGCTCGTTGAGCTTCGAAGGACAAGGGATTTCGAGCTATAATTTTATTTAAATCAATATTCTATGCTCCATATTCCATTACAAGGAACGCTGCGCTTCAAGAATTGATCAAACTTCGAATTGCCGAAGGCATCAAATTCCGATAGGATCAAATTTGCAAATTCCGACAGGAACAAATTATGAATTTTTCAAATTCCGTCAGGAACAAATTATAATTTTTTCAAATTCGTAACTCACATTTCGTGGCTTCGAGACTGCTATCGCACCTCAGCCACCAAAATCATAATTAGTACCTTTTATTTGACAACTCGTCACTATCTTTGCACCAAATAAAATTGTCATGATTCAGCGCATTCAATCCATTTATCTCGCGATCTCTATTATTCTTCTGTCTATCGTTGCTGTCGGTGCAGATGTATTTCATTTTGCAGGAAAAAATTCATCATTCGTTTTTGATTCCTTTGGCATTCAACAGGTTAAAATTGGCAATGGTGAAGGATTAATGATGGTGAGTAAATATCCCCTTTACATTGGTTTGATTGCCTTGGTGCTTTTGCTTTTCATTACCTTGATGGCTTACAAAAACTTGAATCGTCAACTGAAATTGGTCCGTACCGTATTTTATATGTATGTTTTAATGATCATTGGTTTGGTCGTATTCTCAGTCCTGGGAATTGATGACCTGGCGAATGAACCATTGAAACGCCAGCTAGGTGCTGGTTTCTTCCTGTTCGTTGCAGGGTTGCCATTTGTGTTCATGGCCAATCTCTCCATCAAACGCGACAAAGGATTGATCGACTCATTGAACAGACTGCGTTAACATGAATTATTTATCGGTAGAAAATCTCACCAAATCGTTTGGTGACAGGCTTATTTTTGGTGACCTGACCTTTGGAATTGATCAAGGACAAAAAGTAGCCATTGTCGCCAAAAACGGAAATGGTAAAACGACCTTGTTGCGTTGCTTGATGGGGATGGAGGACTGTGATAGCGGTCGTGTTGTCTACAGAAATGATCTCCGCGTAGCGTTCATGGAGCAAAGTGAAAACTTAGATGAAACGCATAGCATCTTCGAAGCAGTATTTTCACACGATCTTCCCGAACTTCAAATTGTAAAGAAATACAACCAGGCGCTGCGCGATGGCGATGAAGAGGCGGTTAACGCCTGTTACGATGAATTGACCGAGCTCAATGCCTGGGATATGGAGGTGAAGGTCAATCAAATCCTTTCCGTACTGAAATTGGACAATACTGATTTGTTGATTGGCACCCTTTCTGGTGGACAAAAGAAGCGCGTGGCTTTGGCACAAGTACTTGTGGCTGAAGCAGATTTTTTGATTCTAGATGAGCCAACTAACCACCTAGACCTCGACATGATTGAATGGTTAGAAGAATACCTTTCAAAGTCAAAGTCTACTATTCTAATGGTAACACACGATCGGTACTTCTTGGAGGTAGTGTGTGATACCATTTATGAATTGGAGGATCGAACGATTTACAAGTACAAAGGAAATTTCTCCTACTACTTGGAGAAAAAAGCAGAACGTACAGAGCAGTTGTCTTCTTCCATTGACAAAGCACGCAATGCCTTTAAAAAGGAATTGGAATGGATTCGTCGTCAGCCCAAAGCAAGAAGCACAAAGCAGAAAGCGCGCATCGATTCTTTTCAAGACGTCAAAATGGCAGCGAGTCAACGTATCGATGAGGATGAAATAGATATTCCAGTGAAAATGGAGCGCCTAGGATCGAAAATTCTTGAACTCCATAAAGTAGGGAAGTCCTTTGGCGAGAAGGTCATTCTAGATGGCTTTACGTATAATTTTCAACGCAAGGAACGTTTGGGAATTGTAGGAAACAATGGAACTGGAAAATCTACGTTTCTAAACATCATTCAAAGTCGTGAAGAAGCCGATCGCGGTAAAGTTGTTACGGGTGAAACGGTAGTCTTTGGCTACTATTCACAAGATTTGATCAAGGTAGATGAGGACAAAAAGGTCATTGATGTCATTCGCGATATTGCTGAATTTATTCCCTTAGAGAAAGGCAAGCAGTTATCTGCAGCGCAGTTTTTGGAAAAATTTCTTTTCGAACGAAGCATGCATTACAACTTCGTGCATAAGTTGAGCGGTGGGGAGAAGCGTCGCTTGAAGTTGATGACCGTGTTGATGTCCAATCCAAACTTCCTGATTTTGGATGAGCCAACGAATGACCTAGATATCTTCGTAATGTCTGTGTTGGAAGATTATCTCCGCACCTTCGAAGGCTGTTTGATTGTTGTTTCTCACGACCGTTACTTCATGGATAAAATGGTGGATCACCTTTTTGTGTTCGAAGGAGAAGGTGCTGTTAAGGATATTATTGGAAATTACACGGAATACCGCAAGCAAACTGCCGTCGATTACAAGAAAGAAAAGCAGGAGGCCAAAGATGGCACGCCTACGGAGAAGGTTAAAGTGACGCAATTGACATCCTCTTCGGATAAATCTGCAGAGAAGCGAAAACTGACGTTCAAGGAAAAGGAAGAATTCAAGGTACTTGAAAAGGACATGGAATCATTGGAAGCTGAGAAGCTAATACTCACAGAAAAACTATCTGATGCCTCACTTTCAAATGAAGAGTTGATGAACGCAGGAAATCGAATTTCGGAAGTGGTAGCCAAACTTGACTTCGTCACGGACAGATGGTTGGAGTTGTCTGAGTTCGTTTAGAGGATAGTGTAAAATTGCCTCGTATACATTTTCATCGCGTTTTTTTTTAAAACTTTCCTAGCAATTCGGTCGTAACCTAATTTTTAGATAGAATCGATTCGTTCAATTCATAATTTGTGCTGCGCCCTCCCTTTTTACTTTTGACTAAAATTTCTTTTTCAATTAACGACTGGATATCCCGCAAAGCAGTATCCTGAGAGCATTTTGTGATTTTTGACCATTTCGTTGTATTTAAAACACCGTCGAAGTCCTCTAATAGCATATTTAAAATTTTACGTTGTCTGTCATTTATAGTGTTTTGTGAAATTTTAAGCCAGAACAAATGTTTATCGATTATCTTTTCGAGAATTTTCTCTGAATTCTGAATTGCATTAAGAAGACAATTTAAAAACCACACTAGCCAGTTTGTTATATCAAGATGGCCTTTTTGAGTTTTTTCTAATATGTCATAATATGAATTTCTTTCTTTTCTTATTTGTGCGGACATGCTATAGAAACGGTTGGATTGCTCATCGGATCTTGCAAGAAGCATGTCGCATATTGCCCTTGAGATTCTGCCATTTCCATCTTCAAAAGGGTGGATTGTGACAAACCATAAATGTGCAATTGCGGCCTTTAAAACTGGATCATTTTCTTCATTTAAATTGAACCAATCAAGAAAAAGCTTCATTTCGTGTTCAATTTTTGAAGCCGGTATTGCTTGATAATGCACTTTTTCTTTACCCAATGCACCTGAGACAACTTGCATAGGTCCCGTCGAATCATCTCTCCATGATCCAGTTAAAATTCTGTAAAGTCCACTCATGCCAGATGGAAAAAGTGAATTTTGCCATGCGAACAACCGATCTTTTGTAAGTTCGATCTCGAAATTTTTTGTAGCATCTATCATCAAATCTACAATGCCATCTACATGCCTCTCAGAGTATATTAAACCAGAAATTTCAAGGCCCAATCTTCGCGCGATTGAAGACCTAACTTGATCAATATTTAAGTATTCCCCTTCAATCTCTGTAGATTTCATGATTTCAATCGTTAGGATTTCAAGATTTGCCTTATTTCGCAATTCAAACCCTAATGCTCCCATTTTTCCAATTAGTCTGCCCTGTTGATTTCTAACATACGAAAGCAGTGGGATAAGTTTATTATTGTCCCAATGAAAAACTGGCCAGTTTGTGTTGTTGTAAATGTACATAAGTTTTTTTCTCCGCGTTTTTTGCGATGAATATACCAATTATTCACCGCAAACTTGAATTATATCCGAAAATTTTGCGGATAATATGGTTGTGAAATCAATCAATATTGTCAGAAGTTACTGCTTTAGACGTTTTAAAAAATGAATAGGGCTATTCTTTTCACTCAAAAAACTATTCAATAATTATAAAATTAGGCACTTATGGTTGGATTTGGAACTGAATGTCATCTGCTTGAATCATCGAATAGACCGTTACGAGATGAAATGCTGCAATCAATACATTGCAAATGACAATTGGGTTTTTAATGCTTTTCACCGTAAAAGGACTGAGTACTTTATAGATAATTTGCATCACAAATAGACCAAATGCGAGCTTGAAATCTGTGAAAAAAAGCAGTGCGAAGGATGCCGTTAAAATCGTCAAATAAATAGCAAGTAAAATCCCACGAGCAGGCGTAAAAATCCCTGCCGCAAATTCCATGTGCCTATAATTCACGAGCAGCGCAATGCAAACGGGGATGAGCACAATAATATTCAGTAGGAGCGAAGCTGTGACCATAACCATTTGAAGGACATCAATTAATCAACGAAAACAACTTTCCACTTTGATTAACAAGATTCATTTTTAAGGTGAAACGAATTTTTTCTCCATACTTTCCCCCTTTGAAAGAGTCGTTCAGCTCTTTGCTCATCCATATTGGGAAATATACACCAAACACTTTTCCAAAGCGCACGGCCATTCCTGTATTGATTGCTGTATTCACAGAAAACCCATTAGAGAATGCGCCTAAATCGGCATAGACGCCAAAAATACCGAATGTTGGAATAGGGAGTTGGAAATAGATGTTTGTCGTCGCCATCCAATTGTAGGTAGTTCCATAACCAGAAGTGCTCTTGAATCCTCCCATGTTTTCATTCCGCTGTTGTGACCACATGCCCGACTGAGGACCCCTGGCAAAATAGTAGTCCTCGAAGAAAAGGTCTTGTGCGCCATTAGACCCACTCAATGAAAGTCCATACGGGTCATTCATCGCGATTGGCGAACTAGTAAAGCGATTCATTCGGCCAACAAACCCTCGAATTTCTATCCATCGCTTCATGGAGTAGCGCGCATAGCGGTATGCATAACTCGCCTCACCCATGGTACGATTTACCCACTGACCTCCGCGTAATCTCAATAGTTCTTGTCGTACTTGAATGTTAAATTTGTGGTCAGGGTATTTCAGATTCAGGTCATATTTTACAAAGCCACCTGTATAGCTCAGCACTTGCTCTTCCTGAGAAGCGAAACTACCTTTGGCGATTCCTTGAACTTGAATGGTTTGTGATAAAGGGCTATTTTCTTTTCGTTTTCCAATTTTGGCAATCCAATACGGAGATAGTGCTAAATAAACGCCGTATTGTTTTCGTGTTGTTGCCTGGTTGTCGTTTTTGAACGATTTTACAGAAAGTCCAAATTTGGATTGTTTGAACGTGTTTGCTGGTAAACAGGTGTAGGACAATTCAGCCATTCCTGAAACCATATTTCTGCCAATGGAATACATTGGAGCTACCAAGTATTGAAATTTATTAAACGGCAGGGCCATGTTGTGGAAGGCGCCACCAATCATAAACTTATCGTATGCATTTCCAGCGACAATAGGGGACCAATACATGGTGTTGCGCTTTGGATCATTGTCGCCAAACAAGAATTCCATATTGAATTTCTCTGCTTTTCCGAACAATCCTTTCTCGTGCCAATTGTTGTTGTCGCGGTAAATTTCCGGCAGATCGCGTTCAACATCAATGTGCACTTCTGCAGCATCGGGTGTTGACATTTGGACCGTTGTATTGCGTTTTACGCTTGGTTCTATCCATTTTGTCTCAAAAACATCTTCTCCACTTGTAATGCTCACTTCAATTGGGCCATTCACTTGACCTACATTACGGACTTTAACCGTGGTTCCATCGTCGTTCGTTTTTACCGATTTGATTTTATAATCGATATGGTTTGTCGTTTGAATTAAATCAACGAATAGCCAAGCCAAATCTTTACCTGAAACGCGTTCAAGCGTTGCTCTCATATCCTCTGGTTGCGGATGTTTAAACTTCCACTCCTCGAAATAGGCGTGCATGCATTTATCAAACAAATCTTCTCCTAGATAGTCTTTCAAATAGTAAAATACCAATCCTGTTTTACTGTACATGATGGTGGCATAGTTCGTTTGTGTGAATTCTTCAGAACGTGTTTCAATGGGCTGGTCTTCCCCAAAACTAGCGGTCAATCTGTAAAAGAAATCGGATTGGTCGTGATGATCCAAGTCATCAAAATGAAAGCGACCATTCAGCACCATATCAGACAAGCGGGTGTTGTCCGGATATTTTGTTTGCACATAGCGAATTTCATTCAAGGTGTTCATTCCTTCGTCCATCCATCCGTGAACGCGCTCATTGGATCCAAGAATTCCGTAGAACCAATTGTGTCCAACCTCGTGTACAATAACGACCTCCAATTCTTCGGCTGAACTTGCATTGCCAATTACGGTGATATTCGGGTATTCCATTCCGCCTCCCGCACTGATTGTCCCATCGACAGCTGTCACGTTGTTGTAAGGATAATCGCCATTCCACAGAGAATAATAATAGGTTCCGTCACGCAGGTATTCATCTGCGTTTTGCCAAAGTTCGGAGTTGCTCGGCACCCACATTGCCCATGTTTTTACTTTGCGTTTTGATTGCGGTAAAATCACTTCACCCAAGGAAACTGCGTACCGTTTATCGGCGAACCATGCAAAGTCATGAACGCGTTGCTGCGTGTAGCGAATGGTTTTCATTTCTTTCGCAGAGGGCGGAAAATCGGAGCTTGGATCTTCACTTTCACTTAACTGCAGGTATTCATCCAAGTGTGCTTTTGTCTCCTCAACTTTTTGAGCGAGAAATTCTTTTTCTGATTCCGTTTGCAGATCGCCTGTTGCACCAACGACATAATTCGCAGGTAGGGTGATGCTCACATCAAAAGATCCATATTCGGAGTAGAATTCACCTTGATTCAAATAGGGGATTGGGTTCCATCCATTTTTATCATACACTGCAGGTTTTGGGTACCATTGCGTAATTTGATAGGACTGATCGATGTGCCCCAAGCGAGAGATTTCTCCAGAAGGAATCTTAACGGAGAAAGGGGTAGAGACTTTAATTTTTCCACCCGACTGAAGTGGCATGTTGAGTGTCAAGATGCAAATGTCTTTGTGCTTTTTATCATAGCGCCATTGAACACTATTTCCATCCACATTGAATTTAAGATCGTCGATGTTTCCTTTGTTCTTTTCCCACCCGTAGGTCAATTCCATTTCACCATTGCGGTACAATTGTTTCCCAAGCGCACTATTTCCATCTCGGTAGGCATTTGGCCAAAGGTGAATGTACATCTCGGTAAGCGCATTCGGGGAGTTGTTTGTATAGATGAATTCTTCGTACCCTGTGAGTGTATGATCAACATCGTTTAAGCTAACGCTGATCGTGTAGTTCACTTCTTGCTGCCAATATTGCTGAGCAAAAGCTTGAAGATTTAATAGTATGGTGCAGAGGATAATGGAATTTCTCATAGTTGCTGTTTAAGTCAGTTAAAAGTACGATTAATTCACAAAAAAAGGCCACCCGAAGGCAGCCAATTCTAATGCCTTGAAGATGTATTATTGGAGAATGATTCGTTTCTTTAGTTCAGTACCATTCGCCTTTATGTCAATAATATACACGCCAGATTGAAGGGAGTTCAGGTGAATGGATACCTGATGACTTTCGTGTGATTCAGAGAAAAGCACTTTGCCATTCAAGTCCATACAGGTTAAATCCCACTTGTCGAATGTTGACGGAACTGTTACTTGAATGATCCCGTTGCTAGGATTTGGTTGAATGGTAAAATCTGCGCTTTCCAAGTTGTTTAATCCCGCATATCCATCTACCTGATCGCAGTTTTCGTCAATGGAATTTCCTGCAATATCAGCTGCTCCGGGGTTAATTGTTGGATTGTTGTCGTCACAATCTAGGGCATTTAAGGCATATCCTGAGCCAGGATTTACGCAGAAAGCTTGCGCCGCCCCAGTACCATAGGTATCGTTGTCGGCATCCGTAAAGTAATCGGTGAATGTCAATCCTTCGTCGATTGACAAGTCACAGTCATTGTCAAGACCATCGCACATTTCTAAAGCACCTGGGTAAACAGTAGTTTCGGAATCGTTGCAATCGTTGTTGTCGGTCACATAACCAATAGGAGCGCTGCACGCAATGATCGAATTTGCCGCATCACCAAAGGTATCATTGTCATTGTCTGCGTAGAATGTTTGAAGTGCGTTTGCATTTGGATTTGTATCATCGCAATCCGTATTGTTTGCAACATACCCCGCAGGCATGCCGCAGCTTAAGATGGAATCTGTTTGACTTCCATAGGTGTCATTGTCTGCATCGGCATAGAATGTTTGCAGGGCATTCAACGCGGCATTGGCATCGTTGCAATCTGTGCTGTTCGTAACATAACCGGCAGGCATGCCACAGCTCAAAATGGAATTTGCGAGGTCACCGTAAGTGTCGTTGTCGACATCAGCATAGAATGTTTGCAGGGCATTCAACGCGGCATCTGCATCATTGCAATCGGTGTTGTTCGCTACGAAACCTGCAGTTGCGCCGCAGCTTAAAATGGAAACAGTAGGATCTCCATAGGTGTCATTGTCTGCATCAGCATAGAATGTTTGAACTGCATTCAACGAAGCATTTGCATCATTGCAATCTGTATTGTTCGATACATAGCCTGCCGGTGCACCGCAGCTGATTATTGAAACTGAAGGATCACCAAAGGAATCATTGTCGGTATCGGCATAAAATGTTTGAAGCGCATTCAAGGCAGCGTTGGCATCATCGCAATCGGTATTGTTTGACACATAACCAGCAGGGGCAAGGCAGCTAACGATAAAGACATTTGGATTTCCATAGGTATCATTGTCAGCGTCTGCATAATAGGTTTGTGCCACTGTGATTTGAGCATTGGCATCGTTGCAATCCAAGTTATTGGTCACATATCCAACAGGTAAGGCACACGCTACTTGTGAAACCGCTGTGTTCCCGTAAGTGTCACCGTCTGCATCTGCGTAATAGATGTTCGTGGGCTGAATGGTCAAGTTGAAGGTAATCACACTGTCGCAAGCCAAAACATTCGGAATCGTATCGGTGTAAGTGCCTGAAGTGGTATAGGTTTCACCTCCACTTGGAACGGTATACGTTCCGCAAGAAGTTAAGGTCTGAGTACTTGCAGTTCGACAATTGTAAGACCAGTTAACGGCAACATCATCAATTGCTAAACCGTGGTCATTGCCTGCATGGTTGATGTCTTCCCATTTGAACATCACATATTGACCTGGAGCAAGAGTGAGACCTGGAATTTGAAATACACTGACTACAACGCGGTTTGCTGCTTGATTGCCGTCTAAAGCACCTGCTGTTGCAGTGTTGATTGGACTATTGCTTGTTAATGCTGTGACTGCGATCCAACCCGAATTGACGCTTGGAGTAAGTGAAGTGATTACTGTTGAACTCACTTTATACCAAAAGGTGATGGCTTGCGGCGTTGTATTGTTTCCACAACGCCATTCTTCCAATGTATATCCAATAGAGAAGTTTTCAATCGTTCCAATGGTTGTGTTTTTAAATTGCATGCCATGGGCAAAATTTCCTGATGAATTGGAACCAACAGTTCCTAATGCACGCTCAGTATTTAAGGTCAAACCAAAGCTATATAACGCTCCCGATAATGCTGTCCCAGTCCCTGCATCATAGGTCGTAGTTGCCGTAGTTCGTTGCGCATAGAATCCAGTAATTGTTGTATTGTCGGTCCATGGATTTAATGTTCCGCTTGATGCAAGGGTATTGAAGTCAAAGGATTGTGAGCCAGGGCTTGGAGCTGTAATGTTGATTTGACCAAGAACAGCGAGTGGTGCAGTCAGAAGAAGTGTAAGTAGGATTTTCATTTAGAACGATTTAATCGGCTTAAGTGCTTTTAATTTTTCATGACCAAATTAAATAAAAAAAGTAACCCGAAGGTTACTATAATATTAATGCATCGCTTCCTCTTCTTCAGGATCTGGAGGGAAGAGTTTAGGCAAATTCTCTTTACCTTGAAGTCGATCTAGAAGGTCTTCAAGCTGTGAAATCGAAATGTTTTTCGCTACGATTTTTTTGTCTTTGTCTAAAACAAATACCCTTGGAGTAGATTCCAAATCATAGGTAGTTTGATAATTCAACGACTCAAGTGTGGTATATTTTAAAAGAGGGGCTGCATTTTCCATTGCAGTGCGGTAGAGTTGATCTGTAACCGAAACATTGATGAAGGTCAACTTATTGTCGCGGATGAATTTTTTCCATTTTTCAAAATCTTCTCCAACGGCTTTTCCAACTGCAAAAACTTCAATGTTTCTGCTTTTCAGCTTTTGCTCATACAATTCGCCCAGTCGTGGTGTGATTTTCTTGCAGTGACCGCATTCTGGATCCCAGAAATACAAAATGGTGTAATCGGATTTCAGACTGTAAAAATCTCGCCATTTTACGTCCGTTGTGTCGAGTAAGGTTAAGTTTGGAGGTTTCACACCCATGACCAATGTTTTGCGAACTGGAATTTTCTCACATAAATCCTCGAGTTTCTTTTCTTCCATCCAAAAAGCTGGAGATTTACCTTGGGCATTTTTACTGCAGTAGTAACGGTCAGCCATCATGATGTAGACCTTGTCCATTCCCATGATGTTGCTTTTTCCATAGGTGGAGGTAATCCATGACACACAAAATTCAAAAGCGGTAGAAGAAGGATTTAAACGGTCACACAATTGATATCCATAGTACAACACGGTATCCCAATGTTGAATCATCATGTTTTTACCGAAGAAGTACTCAAGCTTGTTCCCAAATACGGGAGTGTTCACCAAGCGGTCGTCGTTTAAGTCTACATTATCCCAAAAGTGACTGCGGTAATATTTGAATTTGAACGAAGAATCGATGATTTGTCCCTTTTCATTTACAGGAGCCTCCGGGATTGTAATGTCCATCGACATGCGGATGATTTTCGACACCAGAAGTTTAGGATTATTCGCCATTAAAGCTTCCTGATAGGCAATGACTTCTTTGTTGATTTCATCGATTTTATCGCCCAATACTTTATATTCTGAGTCAGTTGATTTTAATTCAGATCGTCGTTGAGACAAACGGTTTAATTCTGTTTTCTTTGGTTGAATAAATTGAATGAAATCATTAAAAACCATGTTTTCTTTCGATTTCTTTACCACCATATTTTGAATGAAGTCAGGATCTTTTGTTTCGATGTACACCTCTTCATTGTTGTAAATGAATTCAAACATCTTTTGTCCTGGAAGAAACACACCTAAGATTCCTGGTTTTTGCTTGCTTCCATCAAACTCGACAATACCTCCTTTTATTTGAGCTGTATCGGCATAATACAATTTTTGACCGTAATAGCGAACAAGGTTAACTGTGGTATCCTTTTGTCCAACAACCTTAAATCTTAGTTTCTGTCCGATGGACATTCCAGCCAAAAGAATGAAGGAGATAAATAATGACGCTTTCATGTAAAATTTTATTTGTTGATGAAAATTATTCTTTAGACGCAACAAAGTTAAAAAAGTAGGTTGATTTAACAGTTCTTTAACCTTTTAAAAGTGGCGATGAATACCTTTGGATGCGGTTTGAAAGCTTGCTAGGGCGAAGAAAATATAGACCATTGCGAGGACAACAAAAGTTGCAATAGAAACTACCGTATTTAGGTAAATACCACCTGTTGTGAACATTTCATCCAAGAAGTACTTGAGAATGAAGAAGGAGGCAAGTCCCATGGATGCAATTACTCCAAAGATTTTCACAAAATACATGAAGAATGTATGAATGAGAATTTTGGGAGCATACCCAATGCGCATCAAAGTGCGAACTTCATATTCATTTTTGGACATGAGCAGTTGCATGTATTGAATAAGCACCAAGCCAGACAGAAAAACGGCAATCACAGAAATGCCCATCACCACAAGCAATAAGGTGCCAATCACACTTTTTAATCGGCCCGCAACCATTTGCGCATTTTTAGATTCTAGTCCTTTTTCTTTAAGAAGAGCTTCAACTTTTCCAAACTCATTTTCTTTTCCTGAGATCATCAGTTGGGTAATTTTCTTTTCTACCCCAAGACTAAACTGCTCATTTCCATAATTCATAAAGGATTCAGGTACTAGAATGGACGAAACTTCATTGGTGAAACCAATAATCCGCGCATCGACCCACACTTTTTTTGTTTGATTTGAAACGGTGAACTTGAAGCGAATATCCATGGCTAAATCATCTGAGATTTGAGGAATATTACTGGCACTCATGAACGTGTTGAGCATCACCAAGAAATCTCTAGGCATAATGATGGGCACAAAAGAATCGCCTTCTTTCCAATGCCATTTATTGCTGTGAACGTCTAGAAATGAAGGGTCAACTGTTTGGATAAAAACATCTGATCGAAAACGTGGAACCAAAGGATCGGCAGTTTCGAAGGAGACATCAAAGTTGTTGCTGACTACAGGTTTTACCTTTTCGATGAAGGGCAACTTTTCCATTTTCTCAATTTCTCGTTCACTGAAATCTGTTTTTGTGAGCGCAAGTGAACTCGAGTTCGTCACTTTCTTTTGAACGATGATGGTGTTTGGACCGAGGATTTCGCTGCCTTGGCCAAATTCATTCAAGCGAATGAGGTAGTGAACCGAAGCGATGAGGAAGGTAATTCCCATGAAGGCACCGAGCATGGCAATGATGAGTTGCTTGCGATCCTGATTTCTGAAGAGGAGTTTCTGAATCATGGCTTAGAGCGTTAGCGTTTGATCGAATTGAATGCCATGATCATCTCCCAACGAAGTCAGCACGAATCCACTTTTAAGTGTAGCACAGCGATCGATTATCAATTTCAAAGAGCGTTGGGTATTGTCTTCATCAAGGTGAGAAAAGGGTTCATCCATCAGCAACCATTCAAAAGGCTGGCAAATTGCTCGGACTATTGCAACCCGCTGTTGTTGTCCCATGGAAAGAAGGCCACATTGTTGCTCCCATTTGTCTGCAATGCCCAAGGAATCTAGAAATCCAAAAATTTCATCTGTAGTGAAGGCTTGTGTCAAATTGTTTTTCAGCAATAGGTTTTCTTTCACCGTGATGCTTGGGAAAAGCTGTAAATCCTGAAAAATGGCAGAAATTTTTCGTTGACGAATGTTTGTCCAATCGTTTGCACTTAGGTTTTTTATATCCGTTGAATCGAAATTCACTGAACCAGTAAAGTCGGTTCGGATACCGAGCACAGTATTGATGAATGTTGATTTCCCTTTTCCGCTCGAGGCATTTAGCATGATTTTATTTCCATGCAACAGCTCAATATGTTTGCCCCAAATGCTGTTCTCGCTATGCTGCATTGAGGAGAGGGGGAAGGGCATAAC
>CAIQQH010000057.1 GCA_903873915.1 uncultured Flavobacteriia bacterium
GCGGTAATGGCTTGACGGTAGGTTTTGTCAGCCGCATCACCAGCTACGAATACACCAGGCACATTTGTCTTTGATGTTCCCGGTTGTTCATATTTGATGTAGCCTGTTTCGTCAAGATGAATGTAATCCTTGAAAATGTCTGTATTGGGTTTGTGTCCGATGGCAACGAAAAATCCGGTGCATGGAATGTCTTGAACCTCACCAGTAACGCTGTTTTTTACGCGTGCACCTGTAACGCCATTGTCGTCCCCCAAGACTTCCATCGTATCTGTATTGAATAGAATGGTAATGTTGGGTGTGTTCTTCACGCGATCCGCCATGATTTTAGATGCTCTGAATTCGTCTTTACGGACCAACATGGTCACCTTTGTGCACAATTTCGATAAGTAATGTGCCTCTTCACACGCAGAATCACCAGCACCAACGATGACCGTTTCTTGTCCACGGTAGAAGAAACCATCACAAACGGCACAGGCAGAAACGCCACCACCCATCTCTAAATATTTCTGTTCGCTTTCTAATCCAAGGTATTTTGCGGTAGCTCCGGTAGAGATAATGACTGTATCGGCATGGATTTCTTTTCCATCTTCTGTCCAGCATTTGTGCACATCACCTGAGAAATCTACTTTATCGATAAATCCAAAACGAATGTCGGTTTCGAAACGCTTTGCTTGCGCCTCAAGTTGTACCATCATTTCAGGACCTGTAACCCCCTCTGGATAACCTGGAAAATTCTCCACCTCATTTGTAGTAGTCAGCTGACCTCCAGGTTGCATCCCTTGATACATCACTGGTTTCATGTCAGCGCGTGCTGCATAAATGGCTGCTGTATATCCCGCAGGTCCTGAACCGATAATCAGGCAATTGACTTTCTCTGCATTGCTCATGTCTGTAAATTTTATTAGAGTGTTTGAAGTACAAAGGTACTTTATTCTCGGCGAAATTAATATTCAGCTGTGGAATAGAGGACGCTTTTCGGTCAATTTGAATTTATTTTTTGGATAGTTCATTTTTTTCGCCATTTATCAATTAAAAGGCGGTAAATTTAACGTCTGATTTTTTTACCCACCATGATCGATACCGAGCTTTATGAAGCCAAACAACTGTACCCTTTTCAAGAAAAAACGGTACGGATTATTCTTGAAGAGCTCGAGCGTAATGGAAAGAAATTTAACTTGCTTTTTCAATTGCCCACAGGCGGCGGGAAAACGGTAATCTTTTCCGAAATCGCGCGGAAATTCATCGAAAAAACAGGGGAGAAGGTGTTGATTTTAACGCACCGGATAGAGCTTTCGATTCAAACATCACGACAACTTAAAGCGATTGGCGTCGATAATAAGGTGATCAGCAGTGAGGTAAAGAAAATTCCGGATCAAAATGAATTCAATTGCTTCATCGCCATGGTGGAGACATTGAACAATCGCCTGACAGAAAACCAAAAGTTCATAGAAAATGTAGGACTGGTCATCGTCGATGAAGCGCATTACAACAGTTTTCGGAAAATCTTTCAGTTCTATGGAGATTCAAACATTCTTGGTGTAACCGCAACGCCTCTGAGTTCAAATCGTTCGTTGCCACTCAATGACAACTACAATAAGTTGATCGTAGGTGAGAGCATCTCAAATTTGATCGAAGGAGGATACCTCTCCAATGCTGACACCTACACTTACGATGTAAATCTACACGGTTTAAAAATCGGTACAAATGGCGACTTTACCGTAAGTAGTTCGGATGTCGTGTATGGCAATTACTTCATGCAGGAAAAATTGCTCTTTGCTTACGAGGAAATTGCAGTCGGAAATAAAACCTTAGTGTTTAACTCTGGGATTGACACATCTATTCGTGTTGAAGAGACCTTTAAAAAGCGTGGGTACAACATTCGCCACTTAGATTCTACCTTTAGCGACAAGGACAGAAAAGATGTCTTGCAATGGTTCAAGGTGACGCCCGATGCCATCTTAACTTCCGTAGGGATTTTAACGACGGGATTCGATGAGCCAACGGTTCAAACGATCATCCTCAATAGAGCAACACGTTCATTGACATTGTACCACCAGATGATTGGGCGTGGATCACGCAAGCTGCCCAATAAGGATCGATTTAAATTGATCGATCTAGGAAATAACGTTCGTCGCTTCGGTTTTTGGCAAGACTACCTCAATTGGCAAGATGCCTTCCGTTTCCCAGATCGCTTCTTGGAATCGAGAATGTCGGAAAATGAAGACCTGGAATTCGAGGTTGAATTTGAGTTTACACGTGCTATGACGGAACTTTTTGACACAGAGAAACTAGATGCTTTCAGCATGAAAGATGCTTATAGCGAATGTGTTGATGCCGGTAAAAAAGGAAAAGATGCTGTCGAATTGTCCTTACAGAATCACTTTGAAGTCCTTCGAGATGCATGCAGAGATGTGTACCATGCCTATGAGCTGATGAATCATTTGCAAGAGCACATTGAATACCGGATCAAGCATTACACAAAATGCATTTCCAAGAGCACACCAAATTATTTGAAGTATTTGATTGAAACCTACAACCGTCAGTTGAAACAGAAATTGATCTCGGAAATCAACCGCGACGAAGACTAATAATTAAGCACAATATTTACCGTATCGAAAGGAGTCGTGTAGGCTGACTTTAATCCTTGATTGCTTGTGCCTATAATCCAGTAATAAAAGGAATAATTGGTGTTCGCGTCATTGATGCAATAAATGCTCGTATCCAAAGCACCGTAATAGTCTTGCTGAGCAATCGGACAACATTCCATGCATCCCGATTTTCCGTCTTGTTTGATGTAGCGCATGTGGTCGCTGGCCAAAGGTGCAGTGTTCAAAAACACCAAGCGCGCCCAACTCATCGCCGTTGTTCCGTAATTTCGGATATTATCCTCCGTGATCGATAGACTCGAAAAAAGCACCGTTTCATTGATTTCAAAATAGTTGTTCTTGGTGACCACAAGTACATATTTCTCCATTTTATCTCTTGGAAAGGTGAAACTATATGCTCCGTCCGATCCAGTCGTTGAACTACCAATGAGAATCATTTGTGAGGTAGCCACAGGAACTGAGTACAACTTGACCTGAGCATTGGCAAATGGTGTATTGAATGTTTCGTCAGTTAAGACTCCTTTTAGCGTAAAATCTGCCTTCCCTTTTTTACAAGAAGAAAAGGTGCCTGAGAAAACCGTTAAGAGTAAAGTGAGAAATAGAACACGTTTCATGGCTACTTTGGTTTAGCGACGACGAAGGTATAAAAGAATTGTTGAAAACAAAAAGCATGGAAAGTTTGACGAACACTTGTCTTTTTTGTAAACTTGACCAAACTTTAAACTATTTACTATGGATCAACTACTTGTTATGTTAGGTGCTTATCTTTTTGTCGTTTTGGCAATTGGTGTGTTTTTAATCATTTGTCAATGGAAAATTTACACAAAAGCAGGTAAGCCAGGATGGGCCTGTTTAATTCCAATTTACAACATTGTAGTCTTATTGGAAATTGTGAAGAAACCAGTTTGGTGGTTGGTATTACTCCTAATCCCTGTAGTGAACTTGGTCATAGCGATTATAATTATGATCGAACTGGCTAAAGTATTCGGCAAGGATGGTGGATTCACAGTTGGATTAATTTTACTTCCTTACATCTTTTATCCAATTCTTGCGTTTGGCGATGCACAATACATCGGAGATCAAGCAGAAGCTTAATTTTTTCAACCTTCGAAGCTCAAAGTGCGAAGTAGGTTAATTGCATAAAAAAAGCCTCTTTCGGGAGGTTTTTTTTATGCAATTAACCTTGAGTTCTCACTTTTGATTGCTTCGATTTCTTACCTTTATAGCGCTTAAAATTAATTCAATGTCAGACGATAAAAAGATCATATTTTCGATGGTAGGCGTGTCAAAAACAACGCCTCTAGGAAAACAAATCATTAAAGACATATACCTGTCTTTCTTCTATGGAGCGAAAATCGGAATCATCGGTTTAAATGGTTCTGGAAAGTCAACGGTCATGAAAATCATCGCTGGATTAGATCAGTCCTTCCAAGGGGATGTGGTTTTTTCTCCAGGTTATACGGTCGGATATCTTCCTCAAGAACCAGACCTCGATTTGAATAAAACCGTGAAAGAAATTGTGTTGGAAGGAGCGCAAGAGGTGGTTGATGTACTGAAAGAATACGAGGAAATCAACAATTCATTCATGGATGAAGAAATTCTGAATGATGCGGACAAAATGGATAAACTCATTGCACGTCAAGGTGTTGTTCAGGATAAAATTGACGCCCTAGACGCGTGGGAACTCGACAATAAATTGGAACGCGCGATGGATGCCTTGCGTTGTCCTCCCGATGATCAACTGATTTCTACCTTGTCTGGAGGTGAAAAACGTCGAGTAGCTCTTTGTCGCTTGTTGCTTCAAAATCCGGATATCCTTCTTTTGGACGAACCTACCAACCACTTGGATGCGGAATCGATTGATTGGTTGGAACAGCATTTACAACAATACCAAGGAACAGTCATTGCCGTAACCCACGACCGTTATTTCTTGGACAATGTGGCGGGCTGGATTCTTGAGCTTGACCGTGGAGAAGGAATTCCATGGAAAGGAAATTACACCTCTTGGCTGGAGCAAAAAGGAAACCGCTTGAAGGACGAGGAAAAGACCGAATCGAAACGCCAGAAAATGTTGGCGAGAGAACTTGAATGGGTGCGCATGAATCCAAAAGGACGTCACGCGAAGAACAAAGCCCGTTTGACGAACTACGATAAAATGTTGTCAGAAGACCTGAAAGACAAGGAAGCATTGTTGGAAATTCCAATTCCAAACGGTCCACGACTAGGGAACAATGTGATCAATGCCGCACATGTGGCAAAGTCCTTTGGAGAGAAATTGCTCTATGACGATTTGAATTTTAACCTGCCACCTGCTGGAATTGTAGGAATAATCGGTCCAAATGGTGCCGGTAAAACAACGATCTTCAAGATGATCATGGACGAATTGCAACCGGATGGAGGTTCATTCGAAGTGGGGGAAACAGTGAAGATTGGCTATGTGGACCAAACGCACAAGGACATCCATCCAGAAAAAACGGTTTTTGATGTGGTGTCGAATGGCTTGGAATACGTAGAGATCGGAACACAGAAAATCAATTCAAGGGCCTATCTGTCGAAATTCAACTTCAATGGAGCTGATCAAAACAAGAAAGTAGGGGTACTGTCAGGTGGTGAACGAAACCGCTTGCACTTGGCTATGACTTTGAAAACCGAGGCGAATGTACTTTTGCTCGATGAGCCAACGAA
>CAIQQH010000058.1 GCA_903873915.1 uncultured Flavobacteriia bacterium
CCCCCCCCCATTTCTGAACTTGTTCGATATGACTCGCGATTTGGTTTAGTAATTGTTTTTGCTTTGCTAGCTGTTGCCCTTTCTCAAAAAACGATTCCACCGTGCGTGTTACCAAGCTCCCGAGGCCAATGTCCTTCATATGTTGACATGCAGCGATTTCGTGCAGGTCGGAATGTTCATGGAAAAGACTCAAAACAGGCTTACCAACCACTGATGTAAGACGGCCATGAGAGCTTCCAACACAAAGATCCACTTTCCTCAGCAAAGCGATATATTCAGAACCATGATTCTCCATTGGTCGAATGAGGATACGGTTCTTATGAATCTTATATCCTTCGGCTTCAGCGTGTCGTAGAGCAATGTTGAGCGGTTCAATAGTTCCGTTTGTGCTTGGAATAAGAACCAGAGAGCTGTCGCTGCCAAGTATGTAAAGCAACCTAAGCCACAAACACATCTTCTCAGATGTTACTGTCTCAGGCCTTGAAGGGAAGCAGATAAGAAAGCCTTCAGGTGGTAGCCCTAATTCCAGTCTGGTCATGTTCAAATCGCCATTGTAGCAGTTATGAACTGGAATCGGCAGCCAACCTGGGATTTGTATGCTTTGTTCTGGCAATGTTTGATTTACACCCGATTCAAAAGCACTCGCTCCTCCTATTGAAAAATCAAGCAAGCCACCGTGATAGTGTTCGAATTCCCCATGTTCGGATACCTTAAAAACCACCGGAGCAAGCTTCATTGCTAAATGATCACTCTTTTGAGAATTTGATATATCAATCAAAGCGGCCAGACGTAATTCCATAATTTTTTGGATATCAGCCTCAAAACCAAGAAGATAATCTCGCGATTTGAAATGTGCTATCAAGTCATTTTGAGCTGGATTCAAGTTCTCCTGATCACCACTCCATATCAAAAAGGTTTCAAACTTAAGTGGGTCATGCATCTCAAGAAATCCAGCGAAGGTACTTGACAATAAACCAGGCTTGTTAGCAAAATATGCAATTTTCCGCGGTCCAGTTGAATCAGAATACTTATACTGAAGTCCGGCATAACTAGCTACGAAATCTTTATTTCTGTCTATTGCTGCTTTTGAGTGAAGGTTGCATACCAAGGAATGTAATGTTCGAGTGATGCCAGACTTACCTACAAATAACCTTACAGTCTGCTGGGTAAGGAATGGTTCCGACCTCAAGTTTATCTGAGTCATCAAAAGGCGAGAAACATACGGCGCCATTTCCTCTAAAACCTGGTGCGCGCCAATGACTACCATTCGTTCAATGAATGCTCCAGCTTGGGCGATTTCCAAGGACACTGTCTTCAAATTCAATTTTAATTTTTGTAATGGTTGGAAAATGCGTTTCCCTTCATTTATTTGCTGTGACCGATCAGTGTCTGCCTTGGATCTGAAGAAATGATTAAGGACTTGTTGACCTGAATTACCTTTCTGAGATATTTGTCGCGAATTCATACTAGGATGAGGCACATGTGCAGACTGGCCTTCTGCTAGGGTTGAATTGAGAGTATCGAATACGAAAAGGGAATGACCATTCTTCATCTGAACAATTTCAAAGTGTTCGTGTGCAATTTTCAAAAACAATATGACTTTGATCTCTCCTGGAAGATCGTTGCTTAAAAAATTGATTTGATCTTCCGCTTGACCGTGTAAACAGCAAATTGCAAGCTTCCCCCCCAAGATTATGGTCAAAGCATTAGAATAACTTTCATCAAACCACGATTCACGACGCTCAGGAAAGAGCAGCAATAGAACAGCATGTCTCACGACAAGAGCATGAGGATGTTCATTTGAACAGAGCTCTTTAGTCAACCCCGTAAGGCCGGCTCTATTCAATTCAACCATATGTTGTCTTAAAATCTTCGGGATGATTGCCAAGACAGATGGATCGCGAAAGATATTGTGAAACTGACTTGGAGTATCTATCATTCGCTGGCTGATCAACTTTCGGATGGCTAAGGCTGTCGACATTGAACATCTTTCTTGAACCGTGAGTGACAGCA
>CAIQQH010000059.1 GCA_903873915.1 uncultured Flavobacteriia bacterium
CAGCGACCAATCTTTTTGGTCTCGTTTATAGTTATATAGTGCTGAATACATCTGTTTTCAAGAAATTCCGAATCCAAGATAAAGCGTATAAACCGCAAGTTTTCAAAGAACGTTTTGGCTTGTATTTTATCAATCTACTCATGCTCCTTGCGTTTTCTGCATCTGGCGTTTACTTTATTTTCGAGTTGTTTGACACTAAAGATTTTACCCTGTGGATCATCGCTTTACAAGTGTTTATCACTTTCGTAATGGATGATTTTTGGTTTTATTTCATGCACCGCTATTTTCACGAAAACAAGTATTTATTGCGTAAAATTCATTCCATACACCACCGTTCGCATACGCCATTTCCTATGGAATATCTCTACGGACACCCACTTGAATGGATGACTGGGACAATTGGTGTTGTTCTAGGTTTTGCAACCATTTATTTATTCTTCGGGTCAATCAATGTGTATGCCTTTTTGGCTTTTGGCTTTTTACGAAATCTTCATGAAATCCACATTCACTCTGATTTAGAGTTGCCGATAGTAAGTAAGATTCCGTTTCTCAGTAAAACACGTCACCACGACGATCACCATTCGAAATTGGATGGCAATTACTCTTCTACATTTACATGGATGGACCGCATATTTAAAACAACATTCCGCGCAAAATGAGAGTAGCACTCCTTGGTTTTCTGCTTGTGTTTCTCATTTCCGCATCTGAATCGGAGAAGCATTACACCTTAACAATTAAGGTGGACAACATTAAGTCAGTGAAGGGCATCATGGAGATTTCGGTCTATAAGGATCCTGCAAAATTCCCAAAAGTAGGACAAACCTACAGGATGGCGCGCGTAAAAGTGGAAGGACACACGGTCAGTTATACCTTTGAACATTTGGAGTCTGACGATTATGCAATTGCTCTTTTTCACGATGTCAATAGCAATAAAGTGTGCGATAAAAACTTTTTTGGGATCCCTACTGAGTCCTACGGTTTTTCAAATAATTTTAAACCATTATTGTCTGCACCAGAATTCGAGGATTGTGATTTTGAGTTGTCGTGGGACCGATCATTAACAATTCATCTGATTCATTAATATCCACTTGAATTTGGCCGACATTTTATTTAATGTCGAGAGTCGTCTTTTTCTACGTACCTTTGCACCCAAATTTAAAATTATTGAATGACATTTGAGGAAATCGGGCTCAAGAGTGAGGTGCTGAAGTCGTTAAAAGAACTGGGGTTTGAAGCACCTACTCCCATCCAAGAACAAGCTATTCCCTATTTATTAGGTGAACATAGCGATTTTGTTGGTCTAGCTCAAACAGGAACAGGTAAGACCGCAGCGTTTGGTCTTCCATTAATCACGAAAATTGATAATCACGCAACAGTCCCTCAGGGATTGGTCATCTGTCCGACACGTGAACTCTGCTTGCAAATTGCAAAAGATCTTGAAACATACGCAAAGTATTTAAAGATAAACATCGTCGCTGTTTATGGTGGTACGGATATCCGTCGCCAAATGACAGAGATAAAAAAAGGGGTAGCTATCGTTGTCGCAACACCAGGACGACTGATGGACCTTATCCAACGCAAGGCGATCTCCCTTGCCAGTGTGGAATATGTAGTGCTCGATGAAGCGGATGAAATGCTCAATATGGGCTTCAAGGAAGACATAGATTCTATCCTTGAATCAACTCCAGAGCATAAGAATGTATGGCTGTTCTCAGCAACAATGCCAAATGAAGTAGCGCGCATCGCAAAAACATACATGGAAAATCCATTCGAGGTTTCGATTGGACACAAAAACCAAAGTAACGAGAACATTGACCACATCTATTACATGGTGAAGGAAAAAGATCGTTATGCTGCGGTGAAGCGTCTAATTGATTTCAATCCTCAAATTTATGGGTTAATCTTTTGCCGTACTCGTCAAGAAACGGGTGCAGTAGCAGAGAAATTAGCAAAGGAAGGATACAGCGCAGAACCATTGCACGGTGATTTATCACAAGCAATGCGTGACCGTGTTATGGATCGATTCCGTTCAAAAGATTTACAAATCCTTGTTGCAACGGATGTTGCTGCACGCGGTTTGGATATCGACAACATTACTCACGTAATCAACTACAATCTTCCAGACGATATTGAGAATTATACCCACCGAAGCGGACGTACAGCTCGTGCTGGTAAGAAAGGTGAATCTCTTGTATTGATCAATACACGTGAGGGTGGGAAGATTCGTGCCATTGAAAAACAAATGCGCACAACCTTCACACAAGGATCAGTTCCAAATGCTGAAGAGATTTGTGAAATCCAATTGATGAAATTGATCAATAAGGTCATCAAAACGGATGTGCGCGAAAAGGAAATTCAAAAGTTTATGCCAACAGTAATGGCTGAATTTGAAGACCTCTCCAAAGAAGAAGTGATCAAACATTTCGTTTCTGCTGAATTCAACCGCTTCATCGAATATTACGAGAGAGCAGGAGATTTGAATGCACAAAATTCAAAGGACGACCGCGGAAGTGATGATCGCTCAAACCGTCGTGAACGCAAAAGTGATGGCATTGAAAGTGGTAAAACACGTTTCTTTGTTAGCATTGGAAGCAGAGATGGATTGAATCCTGGAGGTTTGCTTCGCCATATTTGCGATGCAACAGGTCTGAATTCATCAAATATCGGTCGCATCGATATCATGCCATCTTTCTCGTTTTTTGAGGCAGATGATCAATACGCAACCGACATGGTGAACCAAGTAAATGGTACAAACTATGAAGGTCACGATGTAAGCATCGAAGTCACTAAAGTGAAATCTGGCGGAGGTAGCGGTCACCGAGGTGGTGGCGGCGGACGCAAAGATGGTGGCGGTTTCGGAGGGAAATTCCAAGGAAATCGCGATGGAGGTCAACGAAGTGAAGGTGGAGGTCAACGTCGTGAAGGCGGTTTCAGAAGCGAAGGTAGCGGTCAACGTCGTGAAGGAGGCTTTAGAAAAGAAGGTGGAGCTCGCAGTGAAGGCGGTTTTAGAAAAGAAGGCGGAGCTCGCAGTGAAGGTGGTTTTAGAAAAGAAGGCGGAGCTCGAAGTGAAGGCGGTTTTAGAAAAGAAGGCGGAGCTCGCAGTGAAGGTGGTTTCAAAAAAGAAGGCGGTTCTCGAAGTGAAGGCGGTTTCAAAAAAGAAGGCACTAGCCAACGACGAGAAGGTGGATTTAAAAAAGAAGGCGGATCAGGGTCTTCGGACCGTAGCTCTTCATTTGGAAAACCATTCAAGAAAAAATTATAATCAATTTTAAGGAATCCATTTCATAAGTATGGAAATTAGGAATATTGCAATTATTGCACACGTTGACCACGGCAAGACTACCTTGGTAGATAAAATGATCGAGGCAGGAGCCGTTTTGAACGAACGCGACCGTCCAACGGGTGAATTAATCATGGACAACAACGACTTGGAACGTGAACGCGGAATTACGATCGTCTCCAAGAATGTATCCGTGACATACAAAGGCACAAAAATCAACATCATCGATACTCCAGGTCACGCCGACTTTGGAGGTGAGGTTGAGCGTGTATTGAATATGGCCGATGGAGTATGCTTGTTGGTGGATGCCTTCGAGGGGCCTATGCCACAAACTCGTTTTGTACTCGGGAAAGCACTTAATTTGGGATTGAAGCCTTTGTTGGTCATCAACAAGGTGGACAAAGACAATTGTACACCGGATGAAGTCCAAGAAAAAGTTTTTGATTTGATGTTTGAATTGGATGCGAATGAAGAACAATTGGAGTTTCCAACGATCTTTGGTTCAGCAAAAAATAACTGGATGTCAACAGATTGGAAAAATCAGACGGATTCAATTACGCCTTTGTTAGATCAAATTCTGGACTATTTTCCACCGAAAAAAATTGAAGAAGGCAATACGCAAATGTTGATTACCTCATTGGACTTTTCAACCTATGTTGGACGAATCGCAATTGGTTGTTTACGCCGCGGTGAAATCAAAGAAAATCAACAAATTATTCTTCAAAAACGCGATGGCTCTCAAGAGAAACATCGCATTAAAGAAGTATTTGTGTTTGAAGGATTGGCCCGTAAGAAAGTGCAATTTGTTCAGGCAGGCGATATTTGCGCAATCACAGGAATTGAAGGATTTGAAATTGGGGATTGTATTTGTGATTTCGAAAATCCAGATCCACTTCCAACAATTGAATTGGATGAACCAACAATGTCCATGCTCTTTTCAATCAATGATTCACCATTCTTTGGTAAGGAGGGTAAATTTGTGACATCTCGTCATATTCAAGAGCGTCTTCAAAAAGAATTGGAGAAGAACTTGGCCATGCGCGTGTCGGATACTGACAAAGCAGATAAGTGGATTGTATTCGGACGAGGCGTACTTCATCTTTCAGTATTGATTGAAACAATGCGACGCGAAGGATACGAAATGCAAGTTGGGCAGCCACAGGTTATCATTAAAGAAATTGACGGAAAAAAATGTGAGCCAGTGGAAGAGCTGACAATAGACCTTCCAGAAGAATACAGTGGTACAGCTGTTGAAGCAGTATCGAAGCGCAAGGGAGAAATGACCAATATGCAACCGAAAGGTGAACGAATGATCATTCAATTCCAAATCCCCTCGCGTGGAATTATCGGTTTGCGAAACCAATTATTGACACAAACAGCGGGTGAAGCAATCATGACTCACCGTTTCCTTGAATATCAACCATACAAAGGGGATATTCCTGGACGCCAGAATGGTTCACTCATTTCATTGGAACTAGGTACATCAATTCCTTTCTCAATGAATAACCTGCAAGACCGAGGCAAATTCTTTATCCATCCAAGTGAAAGTATTTACGAAGGACAGGTGATTGGAGAAAACTCTCGTGCAGGAGATCTTTGTGTCAATGTAACGAAAACGAAGAAGTTGACCAATATGCGTTCATCTGGAGCAGACGACAAAGTGCGACTAGCTCCACCTAAAGTGTTTAGCTTAGAGGAATGCTTGGAGTATATCCAATCCGATGAATATGTAGAAGTTACACCTGAATGTTTGCGTATTCGAAAAATTCTTTTGAAAGAAACCGAACGCAAACGATCAGGAAAGTAAAATATAGTTATTCTCCTTTGTTCGAAATCTGTTCGTAACCTTTTTTCGTAACAAAGGAGAACCCTATCTTTTTTTGTCTATCTTTAGTTGACAATAGTGCCTATGTTCGAGGAAGAAGATGAATATTTCGAGACGAATCTAAACGAGGATCTCGAGAAGTTTGAAGCCCATTTGAAAGGAGCGTCAATTGCTTTTATGGATAGTGACCGCTTGGAAGCTCTGGTGGATCATTATTTAATTAATGGCCAATACACCAAAGCGAAGGCTTGCGCCGAACACGCCATATCTCAGTTTTCATTCAATCTGGTGTTTTATTTGAGACGCGCGCAAGCGATGTCTGCTATGGGACAGCTGAAAGAGGCACTCAAAGTCCTCAGTCAAATTGAAAAATGGGAAACACCATCGTGTGAGTTCTTACTGACTAAGGCATCCATTTTCAGCCAACTTCGAGATTCAAAAAATGCCATTCGCTACTTTAAAGAAGCATTGGTACTGTCAGAAGAGGAAGACCGTGACGAGATTTATTTGGACCTTGCGATGGAATTCGAGAACGCTGGTGATTACAAAAATGCCGTCAAAGTGCTGCGCGAAGCCATTCAGAGCAATCCACACAATGAAGGAGCAATCTATGAAATTGCTTTCTGCTACGATCAATTGGGTGAATATAAAAGCGCCATCAAGTGCTATTCCGATTTTATTGATGAAAATCCATATTCATTCACAGCATGGTACAACCTGGGCAATACGCATTCAAAATTGGAAGATTTTGATAAAGCGGTTTGGGCCTACGATTATTGTATCTTGATTAATGAGGAGTTTGGACCTGTGTATTTTAATCTCGCTAATGCATATCTTTCTCAAGAGAAATATTCCTTGGCCATCGAGGCGTTTCATAAATGTATGGAGGTTGATGGAGATGACCCAATGGCATTGTGTTACATCGGTGAAGCACATGAACAATTGAATGAATTGTCGTTGGCAAGACATTTCTATAAGAGAAGTTTGGAATTGGCACCTTTGCTGCCCGACGCGTGGTTAGGACTCGGGATCATTGAAGACTTAGAAGGAAATACAAAGGAAGCTCTAGTTCTTGTTCACAAAGCAGCTGAACTGGATCCTGAAAATGCTGGAATCTATTATGTGCTCGCCGGAGCTTATGAGAAAATTGATAAAATAATTGAAGCGGAAGAATACTATCGTTTATCATTAACACTCGACCCAACGGATGGCGAATGTGTAACTGGACTTGTTAAATTGTTGACTCAGCGTTCTTTCATAGAAGCCTTGACATTTATTCGCGCGTTTATGGTGCAGAATAATTTATTTACTGCACGCCTGATGGAAGTATTTGTACTATATAAAATGGGACAATTCAACGAGGCAATTGCACTCTTTCAGGAGTGTGTGATGTCAGACAAAGAGGGTTCTCGAGAGATTTTTGACATTGAACCAGAACTATTGAATATCAAAGAATTCGTAATTTTGTGCGAAGAATAATTAGACTATGAATTTCAAATTACCATACATCCCTGAACGCAGCGCGAAACCAAGGGAAAAAGGAGTGACAATGATGATGGATAAAGGATTGAGCCTTAATGAGGTTGAGAACTTTATTCAAGCGTCAGGACACCTTACGGACATCGTTAAATTCGGATTCGGAACGGCCTATGTGGCAAATCACCTAAAGGAGAAAATAAAACTATACCGCGAAGCAGGTATCCGTCCTTACTTAGGAGGAACGCTTTTTGAAGCATTTTATGCGCGCGGTAAGTTCAACGATTATTTGAAAGTTTTGGATCAATATGACTTGGATCTTGCTGAAATCTCAGACGGGTCGATCATTATTCCGCACGATGAAAAGTGTGAATTGATTCAAAAAATGGCAAAAAACCTTACCGTAATGTCAGAAGTGGGCTCGAAAGATTCTGGAATTATCATTTCTCCTGCAAAATGGATAAAAATGATGAAAACTGAACTTGAGGCAGGAAGTTGGAAAGTAATTGCTGAAGGTCGTGAAGCAGGAAATGTGGGTGTATTTCGCCCGAATGGTACCGCTCACACATTCTTAATCAATCGCATCATCGCCAATGTGGCTCCAGAGAAAATCCTTTGGGAAGCACCGCAGAAAAATCAACAAGTATGGTTCATTAAATTGTTTGGTGCAGAAGTCAATCTCGGAAATATTGGACCAAACGAAATGATTCCACTTGAATGCTTGCGTCTTGGACTTCGTGGAGATACTTTCTTCGACTTCTTACCAGAAGATTATGCAGCGCGCTTGAAACAAGTGAACGATGACGACGCTGTCGAAGATGACAACGCAGAGTGATTCTATTGTCCAAAAGATAAGTGAGTGTTCCGGCCATGCTTCGGGCATCTATACAGCAGTAGTTTTTGAAGATAAAGTGTATTCGGCTTCGGCTGATGGCTTTGTTGCGCGCTGGAATATTCGATTAGGCACTCAAGATAAATTTGCTATAAACATTGGTAAACCGGTATATTCCTTAATGGTCTCGCACACGGGTGACTTCCTAATGGTCGGAACAAATGCGGGTGACCTTTACGTATTTGATCTTGAAAACCGCAGTGAAATAAAACACTTCGTTCAGCACAAATCGGCCATCTTTACTTTGACTGAAAATAAACAGAAAAATGTGTTCTATTCTGCCGATGCCGATGGAAATATCGCAGTTTGGGACTCAGTAGCGTTTGAATTAAAACTCTTTTTGCCCCTTGGCTGCGGAAAAATCAGAAGGTTGTCTGTTTCAACAGATGGATCTTTCCTTGCAGTAGGCGGACAAGATGGTTTTGTCCGTGTTCTTGACACGGAATTTTACAACGAAGTTTCTTTGTTTTACGCCCATCAAGATGGAGTGAGTGCTGTATGTTTTCATCCAGAAAACATAGAAATTCTATATTCCGGAGGCAAAGATGCTATTCTTCGCATGTGGGAATGGAAATCAGGAACTTTAAAAAAGGAAATCCCCGCACACAATTTTGTGGTGTATGACATTTTAGCTTTTCCCGCCAGTAAACACGTTGTTTCTGCTAGCAGGGACAAGTCGATAAAGATTTGGACAGAAGATTTGATCTTTCTTGAACGCATTGATCAACGCACAGGAGGACATCGTCATTCGGTAAATTCCATTTCCAAATTCTCTGATGATCAATTTATCAGCGCATCCGACGACAAAAGAATGATTACTTGGCAGATTTTAAAGGCAAATAATTAAACGATTTAGCGTATTTTTACCTTTGTTAGAAAAGAAGAAATCATGACTTTTTAACTACAAGTATTTAATTCTTCATTTTTTTTGAATAATGAGTAAATCACTTCTCCTGCTAATCGTTCTTTGTGCTTCACATTCCGTGAGTTCTCAGATTAAAATTAATGAGGCATCCAATGTAAATGGTACAACCATTGTATTACCAGACCTAAGCACTCCAGATTGGATTGAATTGTATAATCCTGCCACGACAGCTTTTGATTTGAATGGGTATACATTGACGGATGATTTCTTAGACCCTTTTAAGTGGGTGTTTCCTTCAGTCTCCATCAATGCAGGTGGATTTTTAACCGTTCATGCCACGGGAATTTCAAAGATGAATAGCATTAATCATTGGGAAACGGCAGTTTGGCCAAATCAAACATGGCAATATATCATTCCAACTGGAGTAATTGCTGCTGATTGGAAAAATCTTCCTTTCACCGCAACGGGTTGGTCAACCGGCCAGATGGGCATTGGCTATGGGGACGGGGATGATGTCACCAATTTACCAGCACCTACTACAACGGCATACGCGCGCTATGAATTTACCATCACAGACACCTCCAAAATAGCATCTGCTTTGCTGGATTTGGATTTTGACGATGGCTTTGTGGCCTACATCAACGGCATCGAGGTTGCTCGGGTTGGACTAACAGGAAATCCACCAATTTGGGATGAATTGGCGGTGGATCACGAAGCGTTGCTTTATCAAGGTGGGGCTTTAACATCGTTTACTTTATCGAATCAATTGCTGAGTCAAGTACTAAAAAATGGCACCAACGTATTGGCCTTTGAGGTGCACAATTCTTCAACGACATCCTCCGACATGTCTTTGTTCTCTTTTTTAAGCTTTGGTTTCAAAGATGGTCAACAATATTATGCAGGAACAACCTATCCCTTATTTGTTAATCCAGGTGGTTCAGAGACGCTAAGCACAAATTTTTCGATTGGAACAATGGGTGAGTCGATTTACGTATTCAATCCAGCAGGTTATTTAGTTGATTCATTGTATGTGCCACTCATGCAGCCAGACATGTCTGCAGGAAAGTTTACAGATGGGCTTGATCTAGCGCGAATATTTACTTTGCCCACACCGAATCAATCGAATAATTTCTCAGTCAACTACGCGGGCTTCGAAATCGCACCGATTATTGTCACGGCTGGCGGAATGTTCACTTCTCAACAGGTGGTCGCGGTTCAAAACAATTCGACCACTGGTGGAGTTGTCCGATTTACCACGAATGGCCAAGATCCAGTGGTGACCTCTCCGCTCTACACAGGACCGCTTACATTGTCATCAAATGCAGTGGTCAAAGTTCGTTGTTTTTCATCAAACCCTGAAGTGCTGCCGAGTACCATGGATGTGGAGACTTTCTTCTTCGCTGTTGACCACACTCTTCCTGTTATTTCCCTATCCACCAATCCTGCCAATTTGTATGGTGCAACGGGGATTTTTGACAATTACAATACGGACTGGAGAAAACCGTGTGTTGTAGAGTATTTTGATGCCGACGGTGTAAAACAATTCGAGACACGCGCTTCGGTGAAGCCTGACGGTGGGGCAGGAGGTAGTCGCTCCAATCCACAGCACAGTGTGACTGTTGAACCAGGGAACACCCTCTATGGAACAGGAAATTCTGTGCATTACCCGCTGATTCCCGAGAAAGGATACATCGAAGACTATGATGCGTTCTATCTGCGAAATGGAAGTAACATGTGGAACAATTATCCGCAAAAGGATGCGACAATGATGCGAATAATGCGCAAAAGTCATGTGAATTCTCAGGCCTATTCACCGGTGGTGGTGTATTTAAATGGAGAATATTTCGGTGTATATGAACTGCGAGAAAAAGCAAATTCACATTACTTCGAATCCAATTATGGGAATGACCCCGATTATTTGGATTTGTTGTCGGTGAGTTATTTCTATGGTGCTGGAGTACTAAGAACTGTTCAAGGGTCAGATACAGGCTTTTACAACATGCGCGATTTTGTGTCTACTTATGATCCAACGGCTCCAGACTACTTTGAAAAGTGCCACCAGAAAATAGATCTTTATTCGTTCGCGGATTACATGGCAGGTGAAAACTGGTTTGCTAACGTCGACTGGATTTATAACAACATGAAAATCTTTAGAACGCAGACGACGGACAACAAATGGCGTTTCAACCTTCAAGATATGGAGCTTGGGCTAGGTGGTTGGACAGATTTTTCTACCAATATTTTTGATTATTTCAGGTACAACAATCAGCCAAATCCGTATTGGGAAATTTATAACGGCTTGATGCAAAACACCAAGTTCAAGAACTATTTCATTAACCGTTATGCGGATCTAATGAACTCGACATTTCAGCACAATACCTATACACCAATAGTGGATGAAATGTATGAGCAGCTGATTCCTGAAATGCCGCAACATTTCCAACGATGGACAGGGGATCCTGTTGGAGGAATGGCGACCTATAATGGTACGCATGCGAATTTATTGTACCAATTCGACAATCGAAATGGGGTAGTTCGCAACCAGATTATCTCTGAATTTGGCTTGCAAGAACAAGTGTATGTAAAAGTGGATGTTGAGCCAGCTGGGGCAGGCTATATTAAAATCTCCACTCTAACTCCTGAGGATTTACCTTGGACAGGGATTTACTTCGATGGTGTTCCTGTAAAAATTACTGCAGTTGCCAATCCAGGATTTACATTTACTGGATGGGATCCAAATGGAATTATCCCAACAGGGAACCTTACCGATCTTAGTGTTGAATACAATATCCCGAATGATGCAACTTTCCGTGCACTGTTCAATGGTGCATCGGCGCCTACCGAATTGACCATTTCAGAAATTCATTACAATCCAGATGCGTCTGTTGACGGCGGAAACTGGATTGAGTTGCACAACTTTGGGACTAGTGATATTCCATTGACTGGTTGGAGCGTGAAGTCGAAGAACTTCTATGACAAATACGAGTTTGAAGATGGAACAACTTTACCTTCAGGAGGATACCTAGTAGTTTGTCAAGATACCAACTTGTTCAAGACGCAATACCCGAATGTGACCAATTTTACTGGAGCTACAGGATTCTCATGGAGCAACAAGGAAGATTCAATTCAGATTTACGGTCAATATGAGCAATTGGTGCTAAGCACTGTTTACCGCGACGAGGCACCATTCCCGCGTTGTGCAGATGGGTATGGTAGAACATTGGAAAATAGCCATTCGAGCAATGCTGTTCTTGATTCTTCCACCTGGTTTTGTGGATGTATTGGCGGATCTCCTGGTGTTGCTTATTCTGCATGTGACGAACCAGTTGCTTTTACTGAAATCAACTACAATTCGATCGTTGCAAGTTACAGTGCAGGGGACTGGATTGAAATCAAGAACAACACAAACGCTGCCATCGATTTAACGGGCTATGTGTTCAAGGATGCCAAGAACACTCATATTTACGATTTCCCTAGCATGACATTGGCACCTAATGCGTATTATGTCATCAGCAACGATTTAATTTTGTTCGGAAATCGTCATCCTGAAGTGCAAAATGTGTCAGGACCATTTGCCTTCTCTTTGGGAGGAACGGATGCTTTACGCTTGTACGATGCCAACGGAATACTCATCGGAAGTGTGATTTACGATCAAACGACACCTTGGCCAACGAGTCCGGCGCTTGAGGATTACACACTTGAATACGAAGACAGTGGATATTACATCAATCCAAATCTAGGTACATCCTGGTTTGCGGGTTGTCTTGGCGGTTCTCCGGGACGTGCCTTTACACCATGCGATCAAGTATCTTTTGATGGAAATGCGATTCTCTATCCCAATCCAACCAACTCAATCATCAATGTGGCGTTTGACAACTCGAAGAATTCAAGTGGGAAGACGATTCTCCAAGTATTTGATACACGAGGACGTTTGGTGTACGATTTAACGGCTACTTCCACTGATCCAGTGGTTGAAGTTGAAATTGACGCGACACAGCTTGGAAATGGCATGTATTACCTTCGAATCACCCAAGCGGAGATTTTTGAGCAGTTGCCTTTTGTGAAGTTTTAATTTCATCTAGCCGTGGTTTTTAAACCCGGTTTGAGGTATGCTTTTGTTATGTTTTGTTCATTTAGCCCCAGGTTTCGATCTGGGTTTTTTTTGTGTGTATTGAGATGAATGTGTTAACCATTTTAATGGTTTGTTGATAGGGATAGGGGATTCACTCGCTACGCTCGTTCATTGGGGTGATGGTTTGTTTTTAGGGGTATGCACGACGGGATTACATATCCATTTGTGCGACGTGCAGTGGATCAACGCACTTCATTCGCTACGCTCATTAAGGTGCTTTTTCATTTTTCTGCTTCGCTCGAAACTGGCGTTTCGGCTTTTAG
>CAIQQH010000060.1 GCA_903873915.1 uncultured Flavobacteriia bacterium
AGAATTTGATACCCGGGGCGATTTGTTTTTTGATCCCTTTGCGTAATCGAAGCTACAAAATTCAACCCAACCAAAGATTGAACAAAATCCTAAAATCTTATCATATCAAGTCAAAACTCGTAACTCGTAATTTGAAACTCGTAACTCTTTTGAAGTCTTTTGTCGATTGTCCATCAGCGTAAGCGGTCTTTTGTCTCAATTCATTGAATCACCTCAAAAGAAAATCCATTCTCCTTCAGCATCTGAACCACTTCGGGCAGAAGGATTTTTAGTCGTTCGAAGGATTTTTCATTGTCGTGAAACACCAATATGTCGCCACGACGAATGTTCTTGGCGCTATTCACTATTTTTTCGATGGGCACACGTGCATCAAAATCGTAGGACAACCAAGACCACATCACAATGGAATATTTCCCTAAAGTGCGATCATATGATCTAGGCATTCTGCCGTAAGGAGGACGGAACAAGTTCGAATGGATGACTTCGTTGGCCTTTTCGATGGAGTCAAGGTAAGCCTCTTTCGTAACCTTTAATCCATGTTCATGGGAAAAGGTATGATTTCCAAGGGCGTGGCCTTGAGATTTGATTTTTTCGAAAATACTTCCGTTGGCGATGGCATGTTTTCCGAGGCAGAAAAAGGTGGCTTGAATGCCTTCGTGCTCTAAAAAGTCGAGTACCCATTCCGTCACTTCTGGCAGTGGTCCGTCATCAAAGGTGAGAAACACCGTTTTTTCAGGGCATGAAAAACCCCACATTCTTTTCGGAAATATCCAACGAAAAAAATGTGGGGTTCTGAATATGAGCATACCTTATTAAGGCTTAGCGGTATCTACCATCTGTTGTTGTTGAAGCATTTTTTCCATCTCTGGATCAAAGCCTTCTTGGCCGTTCCCCATTGCTGGTGGCCCTGTTGGCTTTAAGAAACCGAAATGTACACCTGCAGCATCAATGAGATCCTTCATTTTCGATAAACGAGCTGAGTACATTCCTTGCTGTGAACCTGGGCTTGTGCTTTCGCCATTGTCATTTGCCAGTTCTTCCAAACGGTCATAGATAGACGGGAATGATGTTTTGTACAAGGTGTTGATTTTACCATACAATCGCTTAGAGACCGCGCTGTATTTGTTCCCGAATTCTGGATCTGAACAGGTGATGTACAATTTGAAGTACGCATCCAAGGCGGCAAACAAATCACCTGAATTTTCAGGGTTTGAAGAGAAATGGACGTCACTCATTTCGAAATACATAAAGATGGACTCAAGCTGACCAGCAACAGTAGCCGCCAGTTTCTCCGCACCTTTTTTATCCCCAGCACGGAAGAGAATACCCACATATTCGTGCAAGATTCCATCCGACCATGCATTAAACACCAATCCACCGTTGCGGTATTCTTCGCGGGTTTCTTGTGGTTCACCGTAGTCGATGACGATTTCAGCAGGCATTACCTCCAACGAACGATTGATCAGTTTTAGTGCCTTTGCACGGTACCCTTTCGCACGCTCATTCAATTTAGACAATGGACCGTTGTACTTTATTTCAAACAACTTCACCAAAGAGTCGGCTTCCTTGTTTCTTCCCGCTCTGCGGTAAAGACCAATGTTGGACGAATCGCGCTGCTCGATGTCAACCTTCTCCAAATAGTAGTTGGCTAAGGAAGCAAAATGCAATCTAAACTGAACCGTATGACGACGCGTGTAATAATCTGTGATGACATCTGGATTATTCATCTGGCCATAATGGTAAGTTTCCATCAAGTTTTTGTACATTTTCGCTTCGTTGTAACGGTTCATTTTGTCGCTCAAAGGACTCAATTCGAAGGCCATGCCGTTTTGCTTCACAAATCCTTGGCGGTACAAGGAATAAGGTACCGGAGAATTAGATGGATTACCTGGACTTGAGAAGAAAATCCCTCGTTTCCAATCGTTGTTGGCAATAACATCCAGCATCATTACTTGCTCACGTGTCAAGGCACGCGAATCTATTTTGAAACGAATTTCCTTCAAACAGCTTTGTTTTTCAGCTTTCGTGATCAATCCAGACTTCACTGCATTTTCCGCATTTACGGGAAGAATAAACCCTGTACTTGGGAAGACACGGATTTGACGTTCGTTGAACAACAGGATGTTATCGTCATTGCGCACAAAGGCCATGATGTCCTTGATGTTTGCAAAATCCCAAGATTCTTCAAAACCAAAGATTGCTTCCTGCAATTGTTTTGACTCGGCTTCACCGATGGTCAGCACTTCATTTTGAATGGCTGACATGAGTTCCATCGATGCTTGGTATTTCGCAAAAATGTCGTCTACCGCATTCTTTCCTGCCTTCGTTGTCAAGGTGATTTTCAATTTTTCAACGCGGTCAGCAAACTTCGCATCTTTAACGCCAATCGTCATCAAGATAGGTGACAACTTCGTTTCAAGCGCAGTAATTGCTTGTGCTACCTGTGGCGCATTGTTCTTGGCCCGCATTGCGATGACCTCTTTAATTTGGCTCGGCTTCGCATTGAGGTAGAACATCTCGATCAGATTGGTGAACAAAACCTGATCTGTAAATCCAGCCGACATTAAGATTTGATCTTCACGGAACTTAATAGGCAAAGGATCAGACGTGTAGGCACGCATCATCATTTGTTCTGTGTACCAGTCTGTTTGCATGAGTGACAAGTTACACACGCGAACATCGGTGCGAACACCTTCCACCTCCTGCATGTACCACAATGGGAAGGTATCGTTGTCACCATTGGTGAAGATAATCCCATTTTCCGAACAAGATTCTAGATAGTTATAAGCCAAATCATGCGCCGATGTTTTCAAGCTTCGATCGTGGTCATCCCATCCTTGCACTCCCATAATCAAAGGGACGAATAAGCCAAGCAGCGTCGCGACAACTGCACCGTTTGTAGCACTATCCATCGTTCGTCTCAAGAGCATCATCAATCCGATTGCTGCAGCACCTGCGCCCGCAGTCATGATCCATGTCATCGTAATAGGCATGGACACATCGCTTCCCATATCAAGAGTAGCGAAGAACAAAAGACCAGCGCCAAAGGCAATCATCACCTTTTTGAAATCATTCTTTGTAAATCGCATGAAGGCTTCATAAAGTGCATACACCCCAATCCCAATCCACATGGCAAAGAAATAGAATGAACCTGCAAAGGCATAATCTCGTTCACGCGGTTCGAAAGGTTTTTGGTTCAAATACACCACAATTGCGACTCCTGTGAATAAGAAGGCCAAGAACAGTACAAAGGCATCTTTTGGTGCGCGGTAAAAATGGAAAAAGAGTCCGATCAGACCGAGAACCAATGGAAGCAAGAAGAATTTATTGTTTGTAGGATTCTGTGAAGTGAAGTAAGGCGCATTTTCTCCTTGTTCACCAAGACGTGCATTGTCGATTATGCTGTAGCCAGAAATCCAGTTCCCACGCATATTATCGCCATGACCTTGAATGTCATTTTGACGACCTGCGAAATTCCACATGAAATAACGCCAATACATCCAATCCACCTGATAGCGAATGAAGTAGGTGATGTTTTCGCCAAATGTAGGCAGTCGTTTGCCATCTCGTCCAATAGCCGTTGTGGTGCCATCTTCTGCATCATACCCTGACCATTTCATGTAACCGTCAATCCGTTCTTGCTCTTGGTCCCAATACATTCTCGGGAATAGGGTAGTTTGTGAATACGTTTTTACGCTGTTTAGGCGATCTTCCGCATTCGACTCAAAGTATTTTTCTTCAATGAATCCTCCATTTTTAGCTACGAAATCGTTAGCTGCACTTTCTGATTTAAAGGCTTTCACCTCTTTATCCCCTTGAATGACAACAAAGCGGCGCAAAAAGAAAGGTGAACGAGAATCCCACAATTCGCCATCGTTTTCCTGCGAGTTCCAGTATGGTCCTTTCAATAAAGGCGTGTACCCATATTGTTCACGTTTCAAGTAAGCATGCAGAGTTACAAGGTTTTCAGGGTCATTTTCGTCCAATGGGGTATTTGCATTTGAACGAATCACAATGATCGCAAATGAACCGAAGCCAATCATCAATAAGACCAGTCCCATTGTCGCATTGTAAACGATTGCATTTCCTTTTCGAGCAGCAAACCTCAGCATCCAAACACAAGCTGACACCAATAGAATCAGGAAGAAAATAGCTCCTGAGTTAAATGGAAGACCAAAACTATTCCTGAAGGTCACCTCAAAAGCGGATGCTAGGGCAATGGATCCGGGAATGACACCTTCTTGAATGAATCCAAGCACTGCAATAGACAAAATCCCCGTAAGAATTATCCCTTTCAAACTTGGCTTTTCCACATGGCGGAAGTAGATGATGTAACTGATTGCTGGCACCACGAGGATTCCCAAAAGGTGGACACCAATCGCTAATCCAAGTAAGAACATGATCAGCAACAACCAACGATTCGGGGAGTATTCATCGGACAGTCTGCCGTTTTTCACCTCAGCCATTTCCTCATCCCATTTCAAGATGGCCCAGAAGATTGCTGCTGTAAACAAAGACGACATCGCATACACCTCACCTTCAACTGCCGAAAACCAGAAAGAATCTGAGAATGTGTAGGCCAAGGAACCGATAATTGCACTTCCGAAGATGGCAATTTGATCTGCTGCTGACATTTCATTTTTATCGCGGAGCACCATCTTTTTGACAAGGAGCGTCAATGACCAGAACATGAATAGAATGGTCAATGAACTCGAAAGCGCAGACAATCTATTGATCCAAACCGCCACATCCGTCGGATCAGCGAAGAAAGTAAATAAGCGTCCAAGCACCATAAATAGTGGGGCACCTGGAGGGTGACCTACTTCTAGTTTATAGGCAGCGGTGATGTATTCGCCGCAGTCCCACAAGCTCACAGTGTCTTCAATTGTTATAAAGTATACCGCTGTTGCAATAAGAAACACAAACCATCCGAGGTATTGATTCCATTTTTTGTACGTCATAGTCAATCTATTTTGGCCAACACAGGTTGGGCTTGTAAAGTCATTTGTAGGTGCGAATTTAAGAATATATCCCACTCGAAATTTGTTAAAATGTGAAAAAAAGGGACAAAAGACTTAAGAGACAAAAGACAAAGGACTACTAAAATTAGTTAATAGTGTCAAATTACGAGTTACGAGTTTTAACGTAATTCTATTTAGATTTTAGGACTTTGTTCATAGTTCGGATGATTTGATCTATGCTCCATATTCTACGCTCCATTGTCACCATTCATCTGTTGTGAAGATTTTTTTCAGTTAAGGATGGGCAAATTAAAATTTTGTTTCTAAATTTGCACTCCAAAATGACCCATGGTGTAACAGGCAACACGTCTGATTTTGGTTCAGAAGAGTCTAGGTTCGAGCCCTAGTGGGTCAACAATTAAAAGGAGTACGAAAGTGCTCCTTTTTTTGTTTGATAACACTTGGTGAGAACGCCTGTCCCGAATGAGGAACGATTTTCGGGAAGCCCTAGTGGGTCAACAAAACAGAGTGAGAGTGAAGTCCCGAAAAGTCGGGATAAACAGCGAGAGCAATGAAACTCCACTCTGTTTTTCTTCGCTCTCGCTCTCTTTCTCGCTCTTATTTGGAAATCAGTGTAAACCTCCATTCAACTCTTTTTAGAAATAAGATATTTCACTCCTTTATTCAACAAATAAAAGGAGTACGAAAGTGCTCCTTTTTTTGTTTGAGAAAACTTGGTGAGAACGCCTGTCCCGAATGAGGAACGATTTTCGGGAAGCCCTTGTGGTCAAAAAACAGAGTGAGAGTGATTCGTTGATTTACAAAACCTTGTTCATGTATGCGGTAATTCATCATTTTTCCTTAGTTCATAAAAATTCCCCCCATTTTCTTAACCCTTACATAACCCAAACTTACAAAACACATTGTACATTTGCACTCGAATAGTAGTTAGAATAGGTGGTAGTTTGCAGGACTTTTGAGAATTCGATTTTTAGTGCCTTGCGTTCATTCGCTTTGAGTATACTCGTATGCAGTGTTGTTCTTTGGCAAAACACGGCAACTTCTCAAACATTGATTGTAAACGAGGTATCTAACGGGCCCGCAGGAAATCAAGAGTACATTGAACTTGTTGTTGTCAGTCAAACGGCCTACTACGACTGTGGTGTTTCTACTCCACCCTGCATAGACATTCGTGGGTGGATCCTCGACGACAACAGTGGATACCACGGATCAAGTGGGATTGCGCCAGGTGCAGTGCGATTTTCATTCGATCCTATCTGGCAATGTGTGCCCCTTGGGACAATTATCCTCATCTACAACAACGGTGATCCGAATACAAGTTTACCTGCTCAAGACCTTTCTATGACGGATGGCAACTGCGCCATTGTCGCACCTATTAGTAACACTTCTCTTTTCGAAACAAATACAACTACACCCGGGGCTATTGCGTGTTCTTATCCAGCAGGTGGGTGGACAGCAGGAGGAAACTGGTCGAGTGTGGTTCTCGCCAATGGAGGAGATTGTGTGCGTCTTGTTGATTTATCTGGCTGTGAAGTCTTTTCATTGTGCAATGGTACCGACAACCAAAGTAACATGATTTACTTCGCTGGCAGTGGTGTGGATGATGTGTGGTATTTCAACGGAGGAAACCCTTTCCTACAAGCAAATTGGTCGGAGGGTTGTGCGGACAATGAAACGTCCATCGATGCATTCACGTGCGGATCGAATATGCAAACTCCTGGAGCACCGAACAATGCGGCAAATGCCGCTTATATCGCTCAGTTTAACAATGGCTGTCAGCCGATCACGCCTATTTCTGTGAGTGCTACATCAACGATTGACAATTGCAATTGCTCAGGAACAGCAACGGCCTCAGCATCGGGTTCCATTCCAGGATACACCTATGCGTGGTACAACGCAACCTTTCAAGCCCTTGGTCAAACAACGGCTACAGCCACTGGCCTCTGTTCTGGCACCTATTACGTGATCGCTTCATCCTCCATTAATTGCAAAGACACCGCTATGGTGGTGGTCGGACAAAATTCGCCTGCGACAGTTTCTGTAAACAGCGCTGGCATTTGTTCGGGCAGTTCTACTACATTATCCGCGATTGCCTCCCCAGCTGGTGGTACCTTCAGTTGGTCACCGACCAATGCAACAACTGCCTCGATTTCGGTGAGTCCACTGTCAACTTCGACCTATATCGTCAGTTATACTTCGCTTGGTTGCACAGTGACGGCTGTTTCAACGGTGAATGTGAACGCTACACCAACTGTAAATGCGGGTGCTGACATTTCCATTTGTGCAGGTCAATTCACTGCTCTTTCTGGTGCAATTGGTGCTACTGCAAGCTCTGGACTATGGTCAACAACAACAGGTACGATAGTCGATGCGACAAGTTTAACGACCAACTTTGATCCCGGAATTCCTTCGGGAACGATCACATTAACTTTAACTACCAACGATCCGAATGGACCATGTCCAGCTTCGAGCGATCAAGTCATCATTTCGGTAAATTCCGTGCCTACGGTGAATGCTGGTGCGGATGTCGTGGTATGTCCTGGTGCAACGGCAACCCTCACAGCAACAGGTGCAAACACCTATTCTTGGTCACCACTCATTCAAAATGGGGTTCCGTTTACGCCTGCCACAGCTGGGACATACACTGTAACTGGAACCTCAAGTGCAGGGTGTGTCAATACCGATCAAGTACTTGTTTCCTTAGGAACAAATCCCACAATTGTTGCCAATGATGTAACAGCGTGTTCGAACGGTACCGTTATTTTGACCGCATCGGGTGCAAGCACCTATTCATGGTCACCAGCAACAAACTTGAGCAGTCCGACAGGTGCATCCGTTACCTTTACGGCAGGAACCACAACGACCTATACCGTAACAGGCACTTCTGCAACAGGTTGTATTGGTACCGACCAAGCAATCGTTACTGTAAGTGCATCACCTTCGGTCAATGCGGGTAGTGATGTGTCGATTTGTGCGGGACAATCTACCGTTTTGACTGCAGCAGGAGCTACCACCTATCAATGGACAGGATTGGCTGCTGGAAATGGTATATCCGTGAGCCCAACAGTAACAACTACATACACGGTTTCAGCAACAGGAGCTAATGGATGCGTAAGCACCGATCAAGTTGTCGTCACGTTCAACGCCTTACCTATTGTCAATGGTGGTCCCGACATCAATGCGTGTCCGAATACACCCATAACATTGACTGCAACAGGAGCGAATACCTATTCATGGAATCCGAGCATTCAAAATGGCGTTGGATTTACACCTACAACGACCACAAATTTTCAAGTAACAGGAACCTCCAATCTTGGATGTACTGCCACAGACTTGGTCTTAGTGACTGTTTTACCAGCACCTTCATTATCCACGCCAAACGTAGCCACTTGCCAAAATGGAACGGTGAATGTGGTTGCCACCGGAGCGCAATCCTATACATGGTCGCCAGCAACCAATTTGAGTGGAATAACAGGTGGTACTTTGATTTTTACAGCGGGAAATACAACGACGTACACGATTGTTGGAACAAGCGCCAATGGATGCACAGCTTCATCGAACTTGGTGGTAACTGTGAACCCGCTTCCATCTACCAATGCAGGAACTGATGTCAGTATTTGCTCTGGACAATCAACTACATTGACCGCAACGGGAGCAAACACCTACACGTGGACAGGCGCTTCAGGAAATCCAATCACGGTAAGTCCTGCAGCAACAACAAGCTACACAGTCACTGGAACGAGTTCCGTAGGGTGCACAAATACAGATCAAGTAACTGTCACTGTAAATCCATTACCAACAATAAATGGAGGTGCAGATGTCACCGTTTGTTCGGGTCAGCCAGTCACATTAACTGCGACAGGAACCACAACGTATTCTTGGAATCCTGCGATCACCAATGGTGTTTCATTCAACCCAACAACGACAGCTACGTATGTCGTCACTGGAACATCAGCTTTAGGTTGCACCGCGACGGACAATGTCCTCGTCACTGTCAATCCGATACCCATTGTTGTGGTGAACGACGTCGCACTTTGTATTGGTGGAACTGTTGCACTTACAGCAAGTGGCGCAACTACATACGCCTGGAGTCCAGCGACAAATTTGAGTGCCACAACTGGCGCTAACCTTACCTTTACTGCAGGTTTGACGACAAGCTATACAATCATTGGAACAAGCGCTGCAGGTTGCGTGGGCACAGACAATGCCACCGTCACCGTAAACGCCTTACCCGTGGTGAACGCTGGAGTGGATCAAGTCGTTTGTGAAGGAAATCAAATTACACTCACGGCAACAGGCGGAACAACGTATTCGTGGAACCCAGCGGCAACAAATGGCACTGCCTTTACACCTGCCTTGGGAACAACACTTTACACAGTCACTGCAACAAATGCCAACGGGTGTATAGCGACCGATCAGGTTTCAGTGCTTGTAAATCCAAATCCAATTGTGAATGCAGGAGTTGACATCTCATTGTGTCTCGGCGATCAAGCAACTTTAAGCGCCAGCGGTGCACAAACGTATTCTTGGTCAGGAAGTGTTGTAGATGGGGCGCCATTCACTCCCGCAGCGACCAATACCTATACAGTTACAGGAACAAGTACCGCAGGATGTACTTCAACAGACGCTTTAACTATCACCGTAAACCCGATACCAACAGTAAATGCCGGTTTAGATGTTGAAACGTGCGCCGGTCAGAATGTCACTTTGGCGGGAAGTGGCGCAGCAATATATACCTGGGATGGCGGTGCTGTGAACAATCAGCCTTTCTTGCCACCAACGGGAACAACCGTTTATACCCTTACAGGAACAAGTGCGGCAGGATGTGTGGATACCGATCAAGTATCTGTCCTTGTGAACCCTAATTTCCAAGCCACCTTCTTTCCGAGTGAAACATTTGGATGTGCTCCCGTATCTGTTACCTTATACAACACCACAGCTGGAGGATCCATTGATTGTTCATGGACCTTGAATGGGGTAACTTTGCAAGGATGTGACTCTGTAAGTTTTGTTTTAGAAAGTTCAGGATGCCTTGATGTCACTTTGAGTGTGAATGCCGCAAACGGATGTTCGAGCACTGTAACGCAAGCGAATCTTATTTGTGTCGAAGAAACCCCAGTGGCAGATTTTGCAGCACTTCCAAATGTCATTACCGTATTTGATCCACCTGTTCAATTCTTGAATACCTCTTCAGGAGGTGCACAATATATCTGGGACTTTGGCGACGGTTCACCATTGCTTGAGGCCAACGATCCTACGCACGACTATTCACAAGATTCAGTAGGTGCTTATTTGGTCACCTTATTGGCCACTTCGCCTTCCGGATGCACCGATACAGCCTATGCATTCATTCAGATCATTGACGACGTTATTTTCTACGTTCCGAATTCATTTACACCAGACGGCGATATTATAAATCAAACCTTCCAACCTGTATTTACCTCTGGCTTCGATCCGGCTGAATATTCCATGCGCATCTTCAATCGTTGGGGAGAAGTCGTTTTCGAGACGAACGATGCTGCTTTTGGTTGGGACGGAGGCTACGGCGACGGGTCCAACTATAAAATGATGCAGGACGGCAACTACACGTGGAAAATAGAATTCACCGTATTGCAAACCGACGAGCGCATCATGAAAGTTGGGCATGTCAATTTGCTGAGGTAAGGTTTTCAACAATCCACTATTTGTAAAAATCAAGAGGGCAATATACCCTTAAACTACAGGAAATATGCTTCAAGCACCTTTGTAAAAAACAAAGTGATGGAAGCAAAAAAGCGAAAACTAGATGTTGTAGTCATTTCCGACATACATCTAGGTACATTTGGTGCACAAGCAGGTGATCTAGCAGATTATTTAAATTCCATCGACATAGACATTCTTGTCCTTAATGGTGATATCATTGACATTTGGCAATTCAACAAACGCTATTTTCCAAACAGCCACATGGCCGTCATACGCGCCATCTTCACAAAGCTTTCTAAGGGCACTAAAGTTCATTACATCACAGGGAATCACGATGAGATGTTGCGTAAATTCAACGGCTTTTCCCTAGGCGACTTCACCATTCAAAATAAAATTGTGCTCAACCTGCCTACAGGAAAGGCCTGGATCTTTCACGGCGATGTTTTCGATACATCCATGAAACAGTCTAAATGGATTGTGAAGTTGGGGGGATTTGGCTACGATTTATTGATCCGTATAAATTCAATTGTGAATTGGTGTAGCGAACGGATGGGTCGTGGGCGCGTATCCCTATCAAAAAAGGTCAAAGACAGTGTGAAAGGAGTCATCAGTTACATCAATAATTTTGAAGAAACGGTAGCTGAAATTGCCATTTCCAAAGGATACGAATATGTGATTTGTGGGCACATTCATCAGCCAACAATTCAAGAAATGACAAGCAAAGATGGCCGTGTACATTATTTAAATTCTGGTGATTGGATAGAAAATAGAACTGCGCTAGAATATGTAAATGGAGCATGGACACTTTATACGCACGAAGAGAATAAAACAAAACGCGACCGAATACCCGACGAAAAAAATCATTTGAATTACGAGCATCTCTACAATGATGTGCTTATGGACAATTCTTATTCTTTAAATTTTGTTGAGCCATGAAAATTTTATATGGAATTCAAGGAACCGGGAATGGACACGTAGCACGAGCGCGTGAAATTATCCCCATACTGAAAAAGCATGGACAGGTCGATGTCCTATTGAGCGGGAATCAAAGTCAAATTGATCTTGGTTTTGACGTAAATTATCACTCTGAAGGCTTGACATTTAAATCATCAAAAAAGGGAGGTATTGCCTATTTAAAATCGGTATTAACAGCCAGCCCAATTGACTTAATTCGAGACATTCGTCAACTCCCCGTAAAAAAGTATGATTTGGTTATATCAGATTTTGAGCCCGTATCCTCCTGGTCGGCATTGATCCAAGGCGTTCCTTGCATTGAAATGAGCCATCAAGCTGCGGTAAGTCATGCATTGGCTCCTCGACCAACTACGATTGATCGGATGGGCTCCTATGTGCTCTCGCATTACAGCCCTGCGAAGAAAAAATATGGTTTTCATTTTGAGGCTTTCGCTCAAGACATTTTCACCCCTGTTATTCGAAAAGAGGTTAGGGAATTGACCCCAGAAAATAAAGGATATTACACCGTTTATTTGCCGTTTTATTTGGATGACTACCTTGTTCGATTTTTACAGCAATTCGAAGCCAATTGGCATGTTTTTTCTAAATCTGCTAAGGTAATTGTGCAGAGTAAGAATGTGAAAATTCAAGCCATTGAAAACAACGCATTTTTAACAAGTCTTGAAGGATGCGAGGGCGTGTTGTGCGGAGCAGGATTTGAGCTTCCTTCTGAAGCGCTGTTTCTAGGTAAAAAATTAATGGTCATTCCGATGCATGGACAATATGAGCAACAATGCAACGCGGCTGCTCTTCAAGCGATTGGTATTGATGTACTCGATACACTCGATTTGATTCATCACAGAACACTAAATTACTGGATCAATCGACCAATGCACAAGAACATTATAAATTATCCGGACCAAACTGAATTTATCGTGCAAAGGGTAATTGGCGAATTCGAAAATCATCAAGTACCTAAAGAAATTACCGCTCCAACCCGAATGGAGTTGTTGCGCTATTTTATTTAAAAATATTCAGTGAATGAAAAGGGGGATTGTGAAAACACAATCCCCCTTTTTGGTATAACAAACTAATTTATTCTTTGATTAATCGCACAGTTGTGATCTCAATTCCTTGAATCAAGAGCGTATAAACTCCGCTCGCATAATTTGATAAATCTAAAGTGAATTCATTCAGATTATTACTGAATTGCACTACTGTTCTACCCTGCGCATCGAGCACAACATATTGAGACACTCCATTTAGGCTATGAGCAATGTTGAATGTACCTTTCGATGGATTTGGATACACATTCAAGACCGCTTGATTCGTTTCATCAATTCCTAGACACGCATCACTAAGTACAGCGACTATATCGTTGTCAGTACAAGCAAATTCATTCGTAACTGTCAATTGATAGTTTCCGGCACCTGTAGCATTTGTGCTTTCTGTTGTCGAACCTGTATTCCATTGGTAGGTTGCAAATCCAGCTGGACCATTCAAGGTGATTGGAAAGTTGTACGAACAAACGGTTGAATCTGCACCTAAGTCAATCACTGGTGTTGGATTTACAGTCACCGAAATTGAATCACTTGATGTACATCCGTTTGCGTTTGTACCAACCACAGCATACGTTGTAGTTGATGGATTTAACACGATTCCTATTCCATTGGTTACTGCATTGTTCCAAGAGTATGTGTTCGCGCCACTTCCGTAGAAAACAACACTTTCACCATAACATAGCACGGTATCCGTTACGTTTGCAGAGACTGTTGGCAATTCAGCCACAGAAATAGTCACTTGCGCTGTATCCTGACACCCATTGATATCTGTTCCAGTTACTAGATATTCAGCTGTTGCTTGAGGCGCGAAAGGTACGTTTTCCGTAACTGAGTTCGTCCATGCATACACATCGGCACCTGAAACAGATAAGCTTACAGAATCTCCAAGACACAATGCATAATCTGATGCTGTTGCAGTAACAACAGGCAATGCATTGACTACAATCGATTGCGTGTTTGATGTATCCGTACATCCATAAAGACTACTGGCTACAAAAACTTGAAAATCACCAGAAGTTGTTGTGTTGATCGTCAAGCCATTCGCTCCAGATAGGTTTTGACCATTTTGAATCCACTGAATCGTACTCGAAGGTGATCCATTGATACTCATTGTCACTGTTTCACCTGCACATACTTCATTGTCTATGGTATTGATTTCAGCACCAGCAATTTGAGCACATGTATTTACTTGATAAATAGACAGGGTACTGCTAATTTCGTTCGCTAGAACTAAGATGGATTGACCATTTGGTGAATTCGCAGCATCGATAAAGATGATTCCTTCAACACCTAAGTCTGGGCCCGAAAGCGATGTTGAACGGTTGTTGTAATAGCCAACATACACAGGATTTGTTGGATTATTTACGTTAAACACCATTGCTCCACCGATGCGCTCCAATCCAACAAATAGGTAATGAGAACCATTGATGACAGCAGTAGTTACACCTTCTGGTTCAGGCCCTTTGTCATCGCTTCTATTTTTTGTTGCAGGAGTGCCGATTGCATTCGATGCATTAAACAAGGCAGAATACATTGGATGAGTCGCTGTTATTTGCTCGATTAAATCCTTTGAGTCGAATACCAAGGCACCAGTCGTTGCATTTCGGATTGAGAATGACCGTCCTCCGAGTACGTGAATTTCATCCAAATCGCCATCGTTATCTGTATCTCCAGAGTACTTCAATCCGTTCAATCTCCCCATAAATTTACTGTTCTTTACGATAGGCTGATCTGTCCAAATTGTAGAGTCCAAAGCCAATGTTGAAATGCGGTTTGCATCAATAACAGCGCCCATTTCTCGGCCATCACCTTCATTCGCGGTGAAAAGAAAATCCTGTCCGTTGATGTTCATGGTGGTAATTGCATCTGGCATATAAGCGCCTTTCACAGGAAGTGAAGTGATCAATTTTTGACCTGTAGTTTGGTCAGATGCATCCATTCCATTTCCACTTGCATAATTGCTGTATCCCAATGCGTACAAGGTGTCAATTGTAGAGTTGGTTAAATCAATGACCAACATGGCATTTGCTTCTTGAATTCCCACAAATGCTTTTGTGTTGTCTGTGGAAATTGAAATATACTCAGGCTCTAAATCTTGTCCAACTGTTGCACTCGTGTTGAACAGGCGGATGCCTTGAGCACGCAAGGCTACTTCTTGACCATTGAATTGGCTCAATGATAAGGTTGTTACATTTGCGTTTGTAATTGACGCAACTCCTGGCGTAATGTCAATGATGGATACGGATCCTACTGGGTCAATGGCCAATGAGGTATTATTCGCTGCTGTCGCAGAATACAGGGCACTTGGTTCTCCCTCATTCGCAGTCAACACCTTTGTGTAATCTTTATTGAAGGTAATCATGTCTGGCATGGCACCCACTGTAACCTGACTTAAAAAAGTACCTGATGAGTTCAAGAATACAACTGAACCATTTTGTTGTGGAGCGCTATTTTCAATCGCCATAGCAACAATCCCATTGTGTGCGGTTACCGAATTGATATTCCCATAAGGGGCGACACTAATGCTATTGATCAATACCGGTGCTGAAGGATTTGAGAAATTGACAATGTCCAATTTAGCACCGATGCTGTTGGCAATGTAAAGTCGGTAGTTTGTTGAATCATAAGCAACGATCTCCGCTGAATTAGTGCCTGCCGTACCATTTGAGAAACTTGTTAAGAGTGTTAAATACAACTCATTATTTGGCACTGGTGCTACATAATCGTTGTCCTTGATGTAAATGATTTGGTAGTAATCCGTCGTTGACACTACAGCATTACTAATCGGTGAAATTTTAACAATTAACTTTTCCGTTCGCTCAGAAAGAACATCATTCACGATGTTGATTCCAAAGTTAGTCACACCATTGTACAAGGCCGGGATTGTCAAAGTGTCGGTCAATGCCCATGAATAATCTGAAGAACTTGTGGCATCAGAATAATTTGACACAGTAAATTTAACTTTAGCAGAAACATTATTTGCATTTGCGAGAGTTACCGGTACATTGATCGTTCCAGATGTCTCAGTGACATATTGAACATTGCTTGCTGCGGCAATGGAAGCTGTTCCGATTGCTTCTTTGATGGTAATCAAATCAAATCGTGATGTACCTGCAGTCGAATACGTACTGCCTAATTTTGACGCTAGATAATTCCCTGTTGTTGGGTCAAAATTCGACACCACTCGAAATCCTGAGTTGGCGTTGTTGTTTAATCCTGTAATCAAGGAGAAATCATAGGTTCTGAAATACCAAGTGTCTCCCGTTCCTGTGGCAGCTGGTACAAAAGTCCATGTGGTAGCATCTGTCCATACAACTGTCCCTCCAGTACTCACACCTGTTTTATCTAAGGTATATTGAAGTGTCCATGTGTTGGAACTTGTGTTGCTCAATCGTTGATAGAACTCAAGGATCAATCTATTAAAACCGGCCGTATTGACATCAAACTGAACACCCGCCGTTTTCGGATTTGTTCCTGCCGCAGGATAATTGGTTGTTTGCATTCCTGCATTGTCCGTTAAATTTGGATCTGTTGTATACCCAGTCGCATACGTCTGAGTAATTCCACCAATCGATGTAACTAGTCCAGTTCCAGTTGCCGGAGTCAATACACCTGTTGCCACATTGGCATCATTGACTGTTGAGTTAAAGTTCCATGAGGCTACGATTGATTGCGCTGAAGCATTCAGACCAAGTAGACAACATGAAAGAATCCATATCTTTTTCATTTTCCTAATTTTAGGACAAAAGTCCGCTCTGTAGGTGAATTGAAATTGAACCTAGTTTTAAATTAAAAATTCACGAATTAATTTATCCCAATCTCTTTGTTTAACTTAGATGAACAGATTAATTTTTTAAGAATTAGGAACAATGTTTTTAGTCCCTTGTTATGTAAATATATGACCACAGAACCCATCATACGTGTTGAACATCTCGCCAAGCGCTTCGGAACATTTGAAGCCGTCAAGGATGTTTCATTCACAGTCAACCGAGGAGATGTCTTCGGCTTTCTCGGCCCAAATGGCGCAGGAAAAAGCACCACCATTCGTTGTTTACTTTCACTTATTCGTCCTGATGCTGGTAAAGTTGAACTCTTTGGAAAGTCCTATGCGAACGAACGCTCAGCCATTTTGTCCAATATTGGAAGCATCATCGAAAAGCCTGATTTCTACCGGTACCTTTCGGCGGAAAGAAACTTGGAAATCTTTGCTCGAATTTCAGGTGCCAATGTCGGCAAGAAAGATATTGCTGAAATGCTCGATTTTGTTGGTCTTGGAGATCGAGGGAAACACAAGGTGAAAGGCTTTTCACACGGTATGAAGCAGCGACTCGGCATTGCACAAACCTTATTGCATCAACCAGAGCTCATCATTTTAGATGAACCCACAACTGGACTTGACCCGCAGGGAATCGTTGAAATTAGAAACCTCATCCTAAGATTGCGCACTGAACAAAATAAAACGGTGGTCCTGTCGTCGCATCAATTGTCAGAAATTGAACTCATCGCCAACCGCATGGTCATCATCAACAAAGGAAAAACAATCGTTGAGGGTGCCGTTCAAGATTTACTCGATGCCAACGACCTACAGGTGCGCATTGAAACAGACGATGCCAGTGCGGCGAAGAGTGTCATTCTTGCTGCTCATCCAACTACGGATGTGACACAGCTCAATGCGCGTGAATTGGAATTCCCCGTGCACAAGGACCAGGTACACCTCATCAATCAATTGTTGGTCAATGCAGGAATTCCGATACATGCCATCGAGCCAAAGAGAAAATTAGAGGATTATTTCATGAATATAATATCATCCGAACATGTTGCTTAAAAATACCTGGAACGAATTCATCAAAATCCTTTCAAAACCCCGATCTTATCTTGGTATAGGAGCCCTGACCTTGCTCATTGGTATCATCATCTTTGCCATGAAAGCCGACGGAAAATCCATCATTTCCTTTGTCACCGCTTCCTTTGAACAAACCTTGACCTTCAACGGGCATATCTTAAACGGATACCTTATTGCGTTCATTATTCTCCAAATGCTCATTGTACATGTGCCCTTGCTTGTTGCCTTGGTGACGGGCGATTTAATTGCCGGAGAAGCCGCGATGGGAACCATTCGTATGTTGGCGACGAAACCCATCTCAAGAACTAACATTGTCCTCTCGAAATTTATCGCAGGTGCCGCCTATACGCTATTCATCATCATTTGGATGGGATTTTTAGCGCTCTTCGTTTCGACGACCTTATTTGGCACGGGTGACGTCATTGTGCTCAATTCCGACGGTTTGGTTATTCTTCCCGAAGCCGATGTCTTGTGGCGCTTTGGAGCAGGATTTTGCGTGGCATTTTTATCGCTACTCACTGTTTCCTCATTGTCCATTTGCCTTTCTGCCTTTGCTGAGAATTCCATCGGGCCCATCGTTGCCACCATGTCAGTGATTATCCTATTCACAATCATTGGCAGTCTAGATGTTACCGTATTTGATACCATCAAACCTTATCTATTTACAACACACATGGTTTCCTGGAGAAGCTTGTTCGAAGATCCTGTACCTTGGTCGACCATTCGCCAGTCTGTGATTATACTTGTGGCACACAACGTCGTGCTCGTAGCCATAGCCATTATTCGATTCAACAAAAAAGACATTACCTCATGATAAAAATTGCTCAACTCCTTCTTCTTTTGGCACTTCCACTTTTATCGAGTGCCCAATCGGTAGATGATATCGTCTCAAAAGTATTGACGAAACTTAATTCAGTAAAAGACTACAAGGTTTCCGCGACGATCAAGGCCAATATCCCCATGATCAAGATCTTGCCGAACGAGGCCACGATTTACTTTAAGCAAAAAGACAAGTTTAAGGTGGAATCAAAAGGAATCACCATTCTGCCCAAACAAGGGTTCACGGACATCAATAATTTTTTGGCGAAAAAAGATTACATCGCAGTGATTAATGACACCGTAACCACGGGCGGCGTAAAAACCTATTTGATTTCAGTCATTCCGAATTCAGCGGGTGGCGAAATGATTTTGGCGAAACTATGGATTGATCCCGAGCGTTCGGTGATTATGAAATCACAGATTACGACCAAGAACAATGGCACGGTGACAACGAGTTACACCTATGGCGATCAAGTAAAATTTGGCTTGCCGAGCAAGATGGTGTTTGAAATTGACATCAAGAAGTTCAAATTGCCTAAGAGTGTAGCATCCGACATCAACAAGTCGAGCGCTGAGAAAAAGAAGAAAATCGGGAATAAAGGAACGATCACCATCACCTTGACAGATTATCAAGTCAATAAGGGCTTGAGCGATTCTATTTTTAAATAAACACCCTTCTTTTCAGATTAGATAATCCCCTGATCCTCAAACCAGGACTCGAGTACTATCCAATCTACCATCTGTCCATACATCAAGGTCTTGTTCGGAACCATTGGTGTTCCTTTGCAGATGTCGTCGATATAGAGAATTGAGCTTATTACTGATTCCTCCCAATTCCATACGGGAGGATTAATTTTCAGCGGTGTATGGGATGTAATGGGAAGAATGGTCTGACTGTGGCTAGCAAAAAATTCGTAAGCTTCTTCCAAACTTCCATCGTCGAGATCAGCGCGGTAGGTATTGAGAATGATGGAGTGACCAGCATCTTGCAATCGGCGGATGACCGCCAAGCTTCTCGGATTTAAGGATCCAATGGCCGGATAGGCATGTTCCACTACAGTTCCGTCAAAATCCAAATAGATAGTCATACGAGCGTGTTTTTTCAAAGATAAGGTGCACAAAAGAAACCCTTCGCTGAAAATTCAAAAAAAAGAAAGTCTGCTGTTACTTTTTTGTAAAACGGAAGTTCTAAGCAAAACATCAAGAGTTCCGCTGCGTGCGGATGCCAACCGACCTGACGAGGAACGGTGGACAGAAGATGTGAGGCGAGGCCTAAACCAATACGGAATCCAATCACAAATTGCTTTTGATGAACTGTTTAACCTTTTAAATATTTCATCATGAAAAAGATCCTTTTTTCAGCGCTGCTGTTCTTCGCAGCAAACTCTAATGCCCAGTTGGGAGTAACAACAATTCGCCCACGCAAGCCTGTTCCCATCGGACAATGGTACAACGTTAGTGCAAAATGGGGCAACAATCGCATTTTCTTTTTCGACCTCAAAGCAAATGTCGACACCCTATTAATTGAACTCCTTTTGCCTTGGAATTTGTCAATTGCCAATGGAGAATCCGATGAAGATGGCGACTTATCTTGGTTTCTCGACAACCTAAATGGCTATTCAACTACAATTTATCGTATTGATGAGGGCGACTATGTGCAATTGCAGTTCATTTCGGCACCTTATGAGTCGCCAATTTCTCCCGCAACACCTAAAAACAATTAGTCATGAAAGATTTATTTGCACGCTATGGTGGACACGGGTTCATCATAGGAAAAGGACGCGCTAGTGCGCTGAACTTGCCGGACGACCAATCGTTGGACTACATGCTTGATCACCATTCTGTGGAGATTATCCCGAATCTCTATTATATCTCTTCCTATACCTTGCGCCCGGAATTCATGGGCGCAATGTCTGAACTTCCCGAAAACATGATCAAACTGGGCACTGCCGAACACGATTTCACCGATGCTTTTTTACAATACGATCATACGGTTCGATCGGATGTGTATGTCGGGATCCATCAGTACTTGAATGTTTTCTCCGTGGTCATCCGCACGTCTGAAGAAGATCTTGCCGATATGTACTGTTGTCCAAAATCGCAAGTTACAAAGACCTATGACTATGTCTTGACCTTCCATCCGAAAGGGCAGTCCGAGGAAAATTGCAGTTTACTTGACCACCCCGAATATGTGGAAATGCTCCTGATCACCCTCTTTTTCACGATGGGATTGAATGGCTTATCTGTAGAATTCACGCCGTCATCTCGTAAACTAGGCAAGAACATTTCCACGGAATTTTGTGACAAGCTACAGTCCATGTTGAATACCTTGACGAACGAAGGTGATTTAAAAAATCTCATGCTTGAGTATGCAGAGACCTACAAATTCAACATGACAAAAGAACCAAAATGAGCTTGGTTTCATTTTTTGCCAATGAATGAAAGCATCCGGTATACAAACCGAATTGTCATTCCAAAAATTTGAAGGGAGAGATTGTAATTTCTCCCTTTTTTTTAACTGATAACCATAGATTAAGTTGTTGAAAATCTGATTAGTGGATAAAGAATGACGCATTTTACACATTGAAAAACAAAAAAATAATCAAACGAGTTAAAATGATTTGCTAGAAATTATTTTATATTTAGTCTTAGAATTCAGATTCCATTTACTGAATAATCATGAAACCTTGGAACAATAATCACCTACACTATGAATAGACTCTTAGAGACAATACAGGTCGCTATTGCCGAGGATCATCCAGTATACCGCAAAGGACTCAAAAATTTATTGACTTCCGAAAAACACTTAAATGTTTTGTTTGATGTCAGCAATGGCTCTGAGTTGATGGAGCAACTGCGTTATTTTCAACCTCAGATTCTCCTCTTAGATGTTCGAATCCCATTTATCGATGGAATCAATGCTACAAAAATTATTCGGGAGATTTATCCTGACATTTGCGTGATTATAAACAGTTCATATTCTGATGAACAAACAATACAAGCTGCGGCTGCCTCTGGAGCGCGTGCATTTTTGTCAAAAAAAAGTGAGTTTACAGTGATCATGGATACAATAGAAAATGTTTACGACAAAGGATTTAGTTTTGACAATGGCTTCACACCGGACTTGATCACGACATGTTGTGAGGAGAATAAGAAAATTACTTTGGGAGAGGCAAATGCCAAATCATTGTCCTTGCGCGAAATCGATGTGTTGCGGTTGATTTGCGATGGATTGTCGAGCAATCAAATCGCGGATGTCCTGTACATCAGTAACCGAACAGTAGAGAATCATCGACGCAGTCTATTTGAAAAAACCAAGGCCAAGAACATGGCTGATTTGACAGTTTTTGCCATCAAGACTGGGTATTATTCGATAAAGGGGTAGAAAAGAGTTACGAGTTTCTGAGTTACGAGTTACGAGTTTGGTGGCTTCGCCGCAGCGAATACGTGAGGTTCTTGAAGTGAAGAATTAAGAATTAAAAGTGAAGAATTTGGTGGCTGAGGTGCGATAGCATACTCGAA
>CAIQQH010000061.1 GCA_903873915.1 uncultured Flavobacteriia bacterium
TGAAATTCAATACCATGGAAGACATCATGACGATCTATTGCCTCCGGCGAATTATGCGCTTGTAGAGCAAGTAGATGGTCGAGGCGTATATTCATTTTGCATGTGTCCGGGAGGAATTATTGCTCCGTGCGCAACTGAACAAAATGAGGTTGTTACCAACGGGTGGTCGCCGTCAAAACGAAACAATCCGTATTCGAACTCAGGAATTGTGGTCAGTGTTTATCCTTCCGATTTTCCCAATGATGAAATGAATCCATTTGTATGTTTGGATTTTCAGAAGGCCATAGAAAAAAAATGTTGGGAAGCAGCCGGAAAAACACAAAAAGTACCTGCGCAGCGCTTGCTAGATTTTATACAGGATAAGAAGTCTGTAGATTTCCCAAGATCTTCTTATCAACCAGGCATCGTGAGTGTGCGTATGGACGATGTTTTGCCTGAATTCATAGCGCAGCGCTTGCGAAAGGCCTTTGTTGAATTCGGCAAGAAGATGCATGGCTATTTAACCAATGACGCTGTATTGCACGCGCCGGAATCACGCACATCGTCACCGATCTCCATTCCAAGAAATAACGAAACTTTAGAACACGTTGATATTCAAGGAATTTATCCATGTGGTGAAGGAGCAGGGTATGCTGGAGGAATTATCTCTGCAGCGATAGACGGAATGAAATGTACTGCAGCCATTCATCAAAAAATAAGCAACCAATGAACCACCTGAAATCGATACTTTGTAGTTTAATTTGTTTCTTTGCTGTTCCTCTTTATTCGCAAACAGAAGTTACAGATTATTCCAATTCGGAAAATTGGGCAGTATTGCCAGGAGCTTATCCGAAATCACTTTCAATAGAATTTTCGGAAATAAAATCTGAGGATGTAGATGTGTTTTATGTATACCCAACTTTTCTGTTGGATGCGAAAGATCAACGATGGAATTATCCAATTAACGACTCAATACATCGGGAGAAGGTAATAGGAACAGCCGTTCCCTTACAAGCATCTGCTTGGTGCTCAGCTGGCAATCTTTATGCCCCATTTTACCAACAGGCCCACATCAGATCCTATTATACTTTGGATAGTGGAGGATATGACGCCCTAATGCTTGCTTACAAGGATGTAAGCGCTGCATTTGAGTACTATCTCGAAAATTACAATCATGGAAAAGGAATCATCCTTGCGGGACATAGTCAGGGATCGACACATATCTCGATGTTGTTGAAAGATTATTTTGATGGAAAGGAATTGCAAAACAAGCTAGTTGCGGCTTATATTCCAGGTATCGGAATCGATACAACGATGTATTCATCCATCTCATTAATGACCAATAGAGAAGAAATTGGGGGCTTCGTTACTTGGAATACTTTTCGAAAGAAATTCGACATGCGTCAATTCAAATGGTACAAGGGCAAGGCAGTTATTAATCCAATCACGTGGGATAAGTCACCGATTGCTACCTCTAAAGAGCACCTCGGGTTTCTTTTTTCAAACGGTAAAATGTATCGCCATTCTGTTACCACGCATCTTGCTGATGGTGTCATTTGGATCAATCCGCCAAAATTCCCCTACCGTTATTTGGCTTTTACAATGAAGAACTACCATGCTGGAGATGTCAATCTCTTTTGGGAAGACATTCGAGTGAACAGTGTGTTGCGCGCAAATAAATACATTGAATCCAAGCAGTAACTTACTTCGCCAAGCGTACAAATTCTGAAAGCAATACACCAGTTGCTACTGCAACATTGAGTGATTCGGCCTTGCCAAAACCTGGTATGTGAATGGGTGTGTTGATGAATGCTCTTACACTCGGACGTATTCCTTTTCCTTCATTGCCCATCACCAATACACCTGTTTTTTTGAGGCTTGTGCGGTACACATTTTCTCCTTCCAACAGCGCACCATAAATGGGAAGGTCACAGGTGGACAAAAAAGTTTCAAGAGTGGTGTAGACAACATTCATATGCAGCACAGAACCCATGCTCGCTTGAATGACTTTTGGATTAAAGATATCTGCCGTATCTTCCGAACAAACAATAGTTTTAACGCCAAACCAATCCGCTGTTCGAAGAATTGTCCCCATGTTTCCAGGATCTTGAACACCATCTAAGACGAGAATCAGTCCACTAGTCAATGTGGGTGCACTTGTTTTCGGTTTACGAAGTATGGCAAGTGCCTTGTTGGGTGTTTTAAGGCTTGAGATTTGCACCAACTCGTCTTCTGTAATCAGTTCGATTTCCTTTGAGAAGGAAGGCA
>CAIQQH010000062.1 GCA_903873915.1 uncultured Flavobacteriia bacterium
TGAGCCTGTTGGGCCTAATCCCGTTTGTTTTGTTTCAGATGCTCGTGATCCCCATATATTTAGTGTTGTTATTGTTATAGGCTTACCCGAAAGTGCAAACAATGTGCGTTTAAGAATTGTATTTCTGCTCCCGACAGAGATCGTAAAAAACTTTTTGTACATCATTAAATCCATCAGCTTATTGGCTGTTAAACTGATGGTTGTATCGTAATTATTATAATTAGTAATCCGCACACTCTGACTGCTCTCACTGTGAAAGGATACTATATTCTCAGCTCCTGTGATGAATAATCCACCGTAAATTGGGTATGTGTATTGGGCAGAGGCCTCTGTTACTAAAAAAATAGAAAAAATATGGAATAGAATTGCTTTGAATTTCATTGGATTATTTGTGATTATTTGACCCTCAACGAATCACCAAGCAGTTTGATGCATTTTATGTGTATTTCGTTGCCTCTTCATGTGAATCATGTAATGGCAAAGTCCAAAAAATTCACCCATCTACAGCCGTTCCGTTCGTGACATGGTACTTAGATTCTATAAATTAACTGGTTGAAGACAATTTCCGATGCGAAGGATTTCTCCGTTCAACGCAGTATTGATATTCGCGGTTTTTATCAAAACAAAATCCCGATTTTAGGTTGGAAAACAAGCATGTTTCTTGGTGGAGTATATTTATAATATTCAAAAAAAGGTGGTGAGAGTTCTTCATACTTTCCATTTTCAAAAACATGACAAAAACCTGTCTCCAAAGAAAAAGTTATTCGGTTTGAGATAATAAAATGGAAATTTGTCGTTGCGCCAAGGCCTACACCTGAAAAATTAACTTCTTCCGATGCATAGTTGACTGAACTAGAATATGATTCTAAAAAAATATCATCCCCTGTGCCAAAACGATACAAGAATTTAACACTATAATCTGATCCAAACGCAAAATTTCGGAATTTGATTGTTCTAGAACTCCTGCCAAAATCAACAGAAGCAATCCCAAATACTCTGCTTAATAGATTGCCTTTTTCATAGTCGGATTTCCAGGGAGCATAATATCCGTTCCGCAAAAACGGAGTTACATTCATTGAATAAAAATAATTTTTATTCATCTTCCTTTTAAAGGATAAACTGAAACTTCCAATTAGGCCATAATAATCTCTTGATTTTGTGCTCCATGAAGCCTTGGTATTATCAAAAAAATTGATATTCGATATTCCAATTGATAAGGTATTTTTTAAAACTTTGGAATTTGAAAAAGTATCGGAATTGTGTAATGTTGAAGTTTGTCCAAATAGGTTTGATGTCAAACTCACACCGAGTACTAAAATGCTCGTTATTAACTGATATTTCATGTCTGGGAATATGTTTGACGATGTTCTACGTTTGATTGTTCATTGTCAACAAATTAAAACAATAATTCCTTTTTTCACAGGGCTATATGCAAAAAAAACACAGAAATTGACATCTCCCTAAAATCAAACATCCGAAGTTAGGGTTTCAGGGCTATTGGTCCATAATTTGGACTCCAACAGAAATTGTGGAACATACACATGATACATGTTCTCTATCAAGATGACAAATGTCCTATTTTCGCAATCGGGTAAGGGGTAATTTTACATGGAATTATCAAGGGAAATCATGAAAAAACTCAAGTGGATTTTTGTGCTGCAACTCGCAGCCCTCAGTTTGTCGTCTCAAGCGCAAGTGAATCAGTCCGCTACGCCCGATGAAGAGGAAGAAATCGCATCGCCCAAAGACAGTACAAGAA
>CAIQQH010000063.1 GCA_903873915.1 uncultured Flavobacteriia bacterium
CCCACTATTCCAGGAAACTTTCAAAAGGACTTAGACAAATGGGTTGGTATATTGATTGTGGCCAACTTGTTTTCCTTGATGTTCGAACACGTTCCTGCGGTGTACGAACCTTTTAAGCATTGGTTTGAATTTTTTGACATTTTTTCTGTCGCCGTATTCACCGTTGAATACGTTTTGCGCTTGTATCTCGCCCCTGAGGATGAGGAGTTTAAGAGCCGTAAAAATGCACGCTGGGGCTTTGTCTCAAGCCCATTCGCCATCATCGACTTCCTGGCCGTTGCTCCTTTCTACCTGAAGGCCTTCATACCGATTGACCTGCGAGTATTGCGGTTCCTGCGTTTGCTGCGAATCTTAAAGTTATTCCGTGTTTTGATCCCGGCCCTTGCAGAATTTAAAGTGCTTAACAAAGATCGTACATTCCGTCAAAAAATCCATGCATTGGTCTTCCCCAGCGAATACGGCGGGACCATACAAAATATTTTTGAAGTCTTTATAGCTGTTTGGGTTCTTTTGTCGGTTTTGGCTGTGGTGTTGGAGTCTGTGAAAAGCATTCATTACGTATTGCATCTGCAATTTGTTATTTTGGATGCTGTTGCGGTAGCCATTTTCACGGTCGAATATTGGATGCGGATTTACTCGTGTGTGGAAGAACCGGGTTTCAAGGGCGCATATATGGGTCGGTTTAAACAAGCCAAGTCACCTTCGACAGTGATCGATTTGTTAGCTGTTCTCCCTTTCTACCTAGAAGTTTTCCTCCACCACCTGTTGGATCTGCGGTTCTTGCGAGTATTCCGTCTTGCTCGTTTGCTCAAACTCACTAGAGGGAGTGATTCAACCAAGATACTCTTTAAAGTAGTTGCCCGCGAATGGCCTATTTTAAGTGCCGCTACCTTCATCATGATATTGCTGGTGATTTTGATGGCCAGCTTAGGATTCCTGTTTGAGTATGACGCCCAACCGGAAAAGTTTGAAAATATCCCCACTTCCATTTATTGGGCGGTGATTACTTTGGCGTCTGTGGGCTACGGAGACATTTCTCCTGTCACACCGATGGGTCGGGCCCTTACCATAGTGTTGTCCCTGATGGGCATTGGCATATTCGCAATTCCTGCCGCCTTGCTGGCATCCTCATTTAGCGATGAATTAGTCAAAGAACGCGATGCCCTTAAAGCCAATATCTTTCATATTCTCAAGGATGGCCATATCAGTGAGACTGAGGCTGCCTACATCCGATCCGAGGCGCAACGTTTGCATTTAACGAATGAAGAAATTATCGCGTTGGTTGACGTTGTGATCAAAGAAAATGAGCTTGAAGAACGCAACCCCTTACCCATCCATAAAATTGCAGAGAATCCGCCGCTCGCGGTGGAACACTTTAAAGTGCTGCTGGGCCAAATTCGACAACTGGGCGTTCACACCGATACATCCAAGTTTGATGACGCCGCTCGCCAAGGTGAGCGCCTCTCAGCATCTGAATTCGAATTGTGGAAAAAGATTCAGGGCAGGGCATAAATCGATAACACAATCGTAATCCTGATGTCACGCTTTGAAGGCATGATGAAAACCCTATTTTTGAGAATTTTTGTCGATGATTTCTACTGTTAAAACGAC
>CAIQQH010000064.1 GCA_903873915.1 uncultured Flavobacteriia bacterium
GATTGATTTTTCGACTCCATTTTAAGAAGCACAAAATTTCTAACAAGATCGGAAAGTGAAAGTGGTTTCCCGAGTGAATTTAGAGTTTCAAAAATAATTTGTGGGTCCTCTCCCTTAAAAGGCCTTTCATCTAAAAAAATCACAGCAACGTTCATTCTTTTTATTGCTATTATAAAATGTTCGAATTCGATTTCAGGATTCGATTTTTTCTTTTTCTCAATTAGGCTCTTTAACAATTCATATGCACTTGTAATAATCCCAGAACAAGATATACTTTTATTCACTAATGCTTTATATGCATCCCAATCTTTAGTTACTTGTTTCAATTTTATTTTATCCTGAAAAGATGATGAATTATTCGTTAAAAAGTTTTGAGTTATAAAGTCCTGTTTAGTTATATCAACTTCCGTATCTCGAAGAGCAATTAAAAAAATCAATGTTGTAGTCAATCTTTGTTGACCATCCACAACAACTGATCGATTAGCGAATCCAGAATTCTCCTCTTTAATTACTACTGTACCAAAAAAATGTTCTAGTTTGTCGTGTTGTCTTGGGTCCAAATCAGACTCTATAATTCTTGAAACATCACTAAAATAACGCTCGATTTCTGGACTACCCCATGCATAAGCTCTTTGAAAAGGAGGAATAAAAAAGGAGGTTGCATTTTTTGCTAAAACATCATTTATTGAATGGCTTTCTGTTTTCATTTTGTGATTATTTAATATTTGCACTAAATTAGGTTACAAATATGTGTATAAAAAAAATTAATTCAGAAAAAATAGAACAACAAAAATTATAGTATGTTTACTGATTAATCATCGAATAAATCCAACTTTATTTAAGTTGAATTTAAAATTTAAATTTATTTACTAGTTCACTCTCTTTGGCACTATTTAATTCTAAAACTCAGTATTATTTTCATTTTTAAACAGGAACTTTATTTACCAAAATAAATTTCAATTACAACTCACATGAATAATTATTTAAAACAGAAATGCAAACACTGTCAAAAAGAGTTTAAGGGACTTACCGAATACTCCACATATTGTTCTGATGAATGTTTGAGAAAAGCAAATAACTATAGAAATTATCCAAAAAAGGACGAACGCAACAGTGTTTCACTTGCTGTAAGTTTTATATCCATGGCTATCTGTCTTTTTTCGTCTATACATTTATTTCAAAGTGATGAAAATAAAGAGGCAGCTACAACCTTCCTAATACTTTCAATTTTAGGAATTATTTTCGCTGCAATATTTAGAGATTCGAAATAATAAAGACCATTACAACAAATTACAATTATGAGTGAAGGAATATATAAATGTTTAGGCATTGCCTATGCTGAAATAAATGAGGGAGATTTAGATATGTTAGTAAATGTTCTTGAAAAAATATATTACTATACAACACAAAAAGTTTACTCGAAGGAAGAAATTGAATTAATTTCAAATCGATTAAATATTGATTGTTTTAGCTCATTCGCTTGGGCAAAATCAACGGATAACTTCAAAATAGTATGTGCGGGTATTTCAATTCTTAGAATAAAAGAATCTAAAGTTGGAAATGTAAGTGCTATAAATACTCTAAACAAAATAGGGTTTATTTTTGGTTCGAATGGAGGTTTTGAGAAAATAATTCATGATGATGTTTTATATTCGAGTGTATTCAAAAGTATTAAGTCACGCTTTAATCTTCTTCTACAAAATGATTTTACATTCAACGAATTTAAGGGGGTTATTTATGAATTCACCAACGGATCAAACGAAGTAAATGTATTAGCCATTACCAAATAACAAATTAATGTTAAACTCAGGAAATCCTTTTTTGCTTAAAAAAGATTGCAGCGTAAAGCCCGACCCCAAAGGGGGAATGCCCAAAAACCAAAAAAAAAACTTACGTTTTCTTGTTTCTATAGGACCATGTTCACGATGCGGCCGTGCACCACGATGACTTTTTTCGGTGCGTTGCCATCGAGCCACTTGGTGGTTTCGGGCATTGCCATGACGTGGTCTTCGACTTCCTTGGCCGTTAAATCGAGGGATAGATCGACCTTGAAGCGCATCTTGCCGTTGAAGGAAACGGGGTAAGAGAAACTGGATTCGACCAAGTAAGCTTCGTTGAATACTGGGAAGGCTTGCGTGCCGACTGTCCCTGGCGCATTGCCCAAGATCGCCCACAATTCTTCGGAAATGTGCGGTGCGTAGGGGGAGAGAAGGATGCTTAACTCTTTCAAGATCTGCGCATTGTGGCACTTTTGTTCGGTGAGTTCGTTGACGCAAATCATGAAGTTGGACACGCCTGTGTTGAAGGAGAATCGGTCGAGGTCGTCGGAAATTTTCTTGATGGTGCGGTGCAGGGTTTTCAAGGACTCGGGATTCGGCGCATCGTTGGTCACGAGCATGTTGCCGTTCTGGTCGTAGAAGAGTCGCCACAGTTTGCGCAAGAAGTTGTACACGCCATTGATTCCTTTCGTATCCCAGGGCTTGCTTTGTTCAAGCGGACCGAGGAACATTTCGTACATGCGCAAGGTGTCGGCACCGAATTTATCGACCAGCTCATCTGGCGTTTGCACGTTGTATTTCGACTTCGACATTTTTTCGACTTCGTGTCCACAGAGGTAGCTTCCATCCGCTTCGCAGATAAATTCTGCATGGGCAAATTCTGAACGCCACACTTTGAATCCTTCGATATCGAGTTTATCATTCTCGACAAGTGCAATATCTACGTGCAGCGGTGTCACTTCGTATTGGTCTTTGAACGAGGCAGATACGAAGGTATTGGAATGACTCACACGGTACACGAATGAACTGCGGCCAAGAATCATCCCTTGGTTGATCATCTTGCGGAAGGGCTCATCGAATGGAATATAGCCTTGGTCGTAGAGGAATTTTGTCCAGAAACGGGAATAGAGCAAGTGCCCTGTTGCGTGCTCTGAACCACCGATGTACAAATCCACTTCGCGCCAGTACTCGAGCTTATCTTTGCCGGCAAATTCTTGGGTGTTGTTGGGATCCATATAGCGCAAGAAGTACCACGAGCTTCCCGCCCACCCTGGCATGGTGTTGTGTTCCATGCGGTCGCCTGCAAACCATTTCCATGCGCTGCGTTCGGCACGAGCGAGGGGTGGTTCGCCATCTTCAGTTGGAAGGTATTTATCGACTTCGGGCAATTCGATCGGCAAGAAGGCATCGTCAACTAGTTGAGGGATTTCATTTTCGTAGTACACGGGGAACGGTTCGCCCCAGTAGCGCTGACGGGAAAATACGGCGTCACGTAGGCGGAAGTTTACCCGACCTTTGCCAATGCCACGTGCTTCAATTTCATCAATCGCCTTTTTAATGGCTGCCTTTGCGGGAAGACCATTGAGGAATTCGGAATGCGCAATGACAGCATCTTTTTCGGTGTAGGCCTCCGATGAAATATCAACTTGATCGAAAATGTTGATGATTTCTAGGTTGAAGTGCTTCGCAAAATCGTAGTCGCGTTGATCGCCGCATGGTACGGCCATGACAGCACCTGTTCCATAGGAAGCGAGGACATAATCACCGATCCAGATTTGCACTTGTGAGCCATTGAATGGATGTACGGCATACGCACCGGTGAATTGTCCTGAAATATTTTTTACGTTGGATTGACGATCGCGTTCTGTTTTTAGGGCTGAAATCTTTTTGTAGTGATCGACACCTTGCTTGAATTCCTCCGTCGTGATTTGATTTACGAGTGGATGTTCGGGAGCAAGCACCATGAAGGATACCCCATAGATCGTGTCGGGACGCGTGGTAAAGACCTCGATTTCTTCGTCATGGCCTTGCACCTTGAAGCGCACGGCAGCCCCTTCAGAGCGACCAATCCAGTTGCGTTGCATGTCCTTGATGGAATCGGTCCAATCGACGGTATCCAATCCTGTGAGCAAGCGATCTGCATACGCCTTGATCCGCATGGACCATTGGCGCATGAGTTTTTGTTCTACCGGATGTCCGCCGCGTTCGGAAACCCCGTTGACCACCTCATCATTGGCAAGAACGGTCCCCAAGGCAGGACACCAGTTCACCCAGCTGTCTGCCAAAAATGCCAAGCGGTATTCTTGAAGAGTGGCTTCTTTTTCTTGTGGGTTAAATGCGTTCCATTCCGCTGCTGAGAAAATCGTTTCGCAATCCGAACAGGCAGAGACGCCAGCATTTCCGTTTGATTCAAATTGTTGAATTAAGCCGCTGATGCGTTCCGCTTTTTTAGTGAAATTGTCGTAGTAGCAGTCGAACAATTGTTTGAAAATCCACTGCGTCCACTTGTAATAATTGGGCGAAGATGTGCGCACCTCACGACTCCAATCGTAGCAGAAGCCTAATTTATCGAGCTGATCGCGGTAGCGGGCGATGTTTTGTTCGGTGGTAATTGCGGGATGTTGTCCCGTTTGAATGGCGTACTGTTCAGCCGGCAATCCAAAAGAGTCGTAACCCATTGGATGCAGGACATTGTAGCCACTCAGGCGCTTGTATCGGGCATAGATGTCCGAAGCGATGTAACCCAGTGGGTGTCCAACGTGCAGGCCAGCTCCAGATGGATAAGGAAACATGTCGAGCACATAGAATTTTGGGCGACTTGTGTCTTCTGTCACGCGGTATGTTTCGTGTGCTGCCCAAAAACTTCTCCATTTCGCTTCTATTTCCCTAAAATTGTATTCCATGCTTCCTAAATTGCTGACAAAGCGTCAAAGATACAGATTGGAACGCGAATTCAGCCGTTCGCTGGGTGTCAAATTGCAGGAAAACACCTATTTTCGCTTTACGATGCGTGCACGATTTACCCCTGCTTTAATTCTCCTCTTTAGTTTCATCCAGTTCTTGGTTGTTGCACAGAGCACGTCAGCAGAGCGCAGCCTTCGCCTTGCCGTTCAGAATGAGAAGAATGGCGATGAAAAATTCTTGAAAATCATTGAGTTGGGTAACTACTACAAGACACATAACTTGAAGCGCGCCGACTCCATCCGCGGGGTATTGACTACGCGTAGTGCCAAGATGAAGGAGACGTTTCGCATTCGTGCACTTCTTTTTTCGGCTGAAGTCAATGAGCTTCGTGGCAATCAAGATGCGTATTACCGCGATGTATTGGCGTGTTTGCCCTACTTGAGCAAAGAACAACCTGTCGACATTGGGTTTATGATTAACCGACAACTGGGATATTACTATTGTTCCACCTTAAATTTCAAAAAGGCCGATCAGTACTTGCGGGCAGCTGAAACGATTGTTCGGTCGGCGAGAAAATACGGCGATGTGGCCATCACGAATACCTATTTGGCCTTGAACTTCATGTATCAAAACCAGAAAGATTCAGCGATTTTTTACACCAACAAAGCCGTTCAGTTTGCGCGAAGAACCACCGACAAGCAGGCCTTGACCATGTGCTTCAACACCCAAGCGCGGATCTACGATTATTTTGGTCAGGTCGAGTTGAGTGTCGCCAAAAACATCAATGCCTTGCAGCTCGCTACAGAGATGAACAACACGTACATGTTGGCAAAAATCAACTTAGAGATTGGGCATTCACAGCGGATGATTCTTGACCTTGACAAGGCAGAAACCTCCTTCAAATTGTCTTACGACTTTGCCAAGTCTATTGTTGACAGAAGGCAGATGGGATTGGCCTTGTCGAACTTAGGGACGGTTTACTTCGACCGCAGAGATTATTCAAAGGCAATCAAGACCACTGAAAACGCCATTGACATTTTGTCGGATCTACAAGACTTAAACGGACTTGGTGAAGCGCACGACAATTTGGGTGTCATCCACCGCGAACGCAAAGAATACACCTTAGCCGCAGGTAACTTCAACAAGGCCTTGGTGTACTACGAGTCTACGGGGAACAAGGAAAAGATTGCTGGGGTCTATCACAACGTAGGTACCGTTTTTCAAAAACAGAAGAAGTACAAAAATGCCTTGAACTATTTGGAGCGGTCTATTGTTATCCGCGAGCAGTTTGGTTCAAAAAACCAAATTTATCATACCTATCGAATCCTTTCCGATGTTTATGGTGATATCGGTAGGACGAAAGAAGCGATGCGCTACCTTCAGCGCTATGTCAACTACGTAGACAGCAACTCCACCTTGCAGGCGGCCACAAAAATTGCAGAGTTGAGCGAGCAGTACCGCATGGAGCAGCGTGAACGGTTGATTGTATCGCAGCGCGATTCCTTAGAAAAGCAGCAGCAGGAGCGGACTTTGACAGCAACGAAACTAGAGAATAGTCAGTTGAGAAACAATTTCCAGACTTACATCATCATTGGGTTCATCATCATCATCACCTTGGCGGGAATCATTGGTTTTTATCGGTGGAATCAAACGAAGATCAAGCAGCAGCAGCGAGAAGCGGAGATGTCGCAGACCCTTTTGCGCACCCAGATGAATCCGCACTTCATTTTCAACGCCATGTCGGTGATTCAAAGTTACATTTATGAAAATGATCCCGGGAATTCAACAAAGTTTCTAGTTAACTTTTCACGGCTTATGCGCTTGATTCTTGAAAATTCTCCGAAGGAATTCATCCCGATTGAGACCGAGGTGGAAATTCTCCAAAAGTACCTTGAGACACAAAAATTGCGTTTCGAGGACCGTTTTGAATTTTACATTACCGTTTCCCCTGAGATCTTGACCAAGCATGCCATGATTCCTCCAATGATTACCCAGCCCTTCATTGAAAATGCCATTGAGCACGGTCAGTTGCACACCATTGAGGGGGGATTTATATCCGTGAACATAGACAAGCAAAATAATATGCTGCAAATCACCATTGAAGACAATGGGATTGGTCGAAAAGGGTCAGAGCAGAACAAAAAAAGTTCGACACACAGAAGCATGGCGATGCAGATTACCAGCGACAGGATTGACAATTTAAATAAGAAATATAAGACCGACGGAACTCTAATTGTAGAAGATTTTAATAAAAATTTGGAAACCGGCACAAAAGTTTTAATTTCGTTACCATACAAGGAGGAAACTCCTTTAACTACTTCGCTATGATAAAGGCCATTATCATTGATGACGAGAATCGGACACGTGATCTGATTTCAAAAATGATTAATTCATTTGACCTTGGAATTGAGGCCATTCCTGCAGGAGAAAATGTTCAGTCGGGTATTCAAGCCATTCTCGACCATAAACCGGACATTGTCTTTCTAGATATCCAGATGCCCGATGGAACTGGTTTTGATGTATTAAAGGCCATCCCGGAAAAAACCTTTGAGGTTATTTTTATCACCGCCCACGAAGAGTTTGCCATAAAGGCGATTAAATTCAGCGCCTTGGATTATCTTCTCAAGCCCGTTGATCCCAGTGAGTTGCTGGCAGCTGTTGAGAAAGCAATAAAAGCCATCCACGAAAAAAAGGAAGACTCACAATTCGAAGCTTTACAGCACAACATTCAGCCTAACCAGAAGCGACGATTGGTGTTGAAAACGCAAGAAAGTGTTTTTGTGATTGACTTGGATGAAATTATTCGCTGCGAGGCCGACCGCAATTACACCTCCTTCTTTTTAACGGGTGGAAAAAAAATCTTGGTGTCCAAGACCTTGAAAGAATATGAAACCATGTTAAGTGGACATAACTTTCTTCGGGTACAGCAGTCACATTTGATCAATCTGGATTTTGTTGATCGTTACGACAAAGGAAACGGCGGTTCAGTGGTGATGAAAGATGGGTCTGAGGTTCCACTGTCACCTGCCAAAAGGGATATATTCTTCGAGATTCTCGAAAAATTATAAGTCGATTCTCATTCGGAACTGCTTTTTGCTCATTTCATTGTGCTCAATGTTCATTTGTTTAGAGTGAATTAAAAATCTATCTTAAGTTTAATCTGGAAATAAGAGAGAGTTTCGAATAACTTCTTTGGGTTTTCAGAAGGACGGAGCGCTGCTTGGAGAGGCAGTTATCATTTTCTGGTTTGATAAAGAGTAAACAGTTCTTTTTTCCTACTTCTGAAGTAAAGCTTTGAGAAGTTATTCGAACAATTTTTTTGGTTTTTCATATTGGTTTTGGTTTCACTACTTCCAAAATCGTTGGAACAAACTAACTTACTACTAACGAAAAGAAAAGGATGAACCTTAGGTTGATCCTTTTTTTTGTGGGATTAGTTGAGCCAGAAGAGGCCATATATCAGAGTGAGAATGAGGGCGAGAGCGAAGGAAACGAAGGTTAGGTCAATAATGGATCTCATACACCACCGGACGCGACGGCGCAGCATCATTCTCAAACGGCGCTAATTGCAATTCGAGCATATACAAGCCATCGTCCACTGAATCTGGGACAAAAATCAATTCTGTAATGGTGCGCTCGTGGTTTGGTAGATCGGGGACATTCCAAAAAGCATGGTGAAAGGCGAGTGCTCCACCATCCAACTCACGATCGACAGAAGGTTGGTCAATTAACAAATGTCGAATCCCGAGCGCATTGATTTTTTCAATGCACCTGACATCCAAATAGGGTGGATTAGAGTCTGAATAATTCATGTGCAATTTCTCGTTCGTGTTGGGAAGAGTGCGAATGATGAGTGATTCAATGTCGGCGTGCCAGATGATCTCGTCAAAATGATCTGGAAAAATGACATGATCAATCTTTCCGTCAGCAGCGACGATCTCGCGGGGAGAAAGGCTTACTACTTGTGCCAAAGAGAAAAAATCGCGCACTACTGCATTCACCGAAAATACCTCATCCGTAATATGACCCAAACACTCCGTATGTGTCATGTGACCGTGAGGATTGAACGATATATCCCTGAAATTTACACTGCCTCCTTCGTGTATCGATCCTACCCAACCATTTGCACGCACCGGCTCCATTTTAGGCGGCTCCACATACCACGCGCGCACATTTTCAAGCCCATTTTTTAGGGAAATCGATAAATCAATGGGTGATTTTGTGTCAATATATCGCGCTGAATCAAGGTATAATCGCATGTTTTTTTTTCGAAGATACTGCAATGTGATGATACACATGGCTCTCAAGAAAAAAAATTATTTAAAATATATCTACCATGGTATATTTTTATACTTTTACCAAAAAAAGATTTATGAAAGCAATGAATGTATTGGCAGGTTTATCCTTGGTCGTCGCACTGGCTTCTTGTGGAACTGCAGAAGAGAAAGCAGAAAAAGTAACCTTTAACTTGGATGCAAAAGCGTCGACATTGGGTTGGAAAGGAAGTAAATCTGCGGAGTATTTCCATACGGGAATCGTGAAAATTACAAAAGGAACGATTGACATGGAAGGTGAGGAGATCGCAGGTGGGTCATTCACGATTGATATGAACACGATTGAATGTGTAGACAAAATGTTGCCAGATGATAAAAAAGCCATGTTGAATGGACACTTGAAGGATACATCGTTCTTCTTTATCGCAGAGAATCCGGAGATTACAGTAACGGTAGCTGATTTCAAAGGCGGGAAATTGAATGTTGTCATCAACGTTTTGGGTCTTAAGATCAAGCAATCAATTCCTGTAAAAGTGACAGCAACTGAAAAAGACGTTCGCATCAAAGGAGAGTTCGGTGTAGATGTTTCTGCCTTGAAATTGGCGGGAATGATGCCCGACCCAACGACTGGAGAAAAAATCAATTCAGTGATTGACTTCCAATTGGATGTTCTTCTAAAAAAATAATTTGGACCACACGATAAAGACAAGGATGGGTATTGCTCATCCTTTTTTTATTTACTTTCGGGCCATGAACTACAAGGCAGTCATCTTTGACTTGGGTGGTGTGATTATTCACATCGATTACGCGGCTACGATTCATGCTTTCGAAAACCTTGGCCACAGTGATTTCCACAATTTGTATTCGCAAGCCCAACAGAGTGGCTTGTTTGATGAATTAGAGACGGGAAAAATCTCAGGACAACGTTTTATCAATGAGTTATTGCCTTATTTAAAGGCGGGAACTTCGCCAAACAAAGTTGTTGCTGCATGGAACGCCCTGATTGGAGCAGTACCCAAAGAACGAATTGAACTCCTTCAAAAAGTACGCGAAAAATATCCTACGTTTTTACTGAGTAACACCAATGAGCTCCACATTCAAGCGGTTTTGCGATCGTGGAATGCCAGCAGCAATCAACCAATGAGCGATTTTTTCGATCACATCTATCTTTCTCATGAAATCGGAATGCGGAAACCGAACGCTGAAATCTTCGAATTTGTTTGCGATAAAAACAATTTAGCTCCTTCCGAGACCTTGTTTATAGACGATTCCATTCAACATATTGAAGGGGCAAAATCTTGTGGTTTGCAGACGGTTCATTTGACCGACTTCGCCATGTTGGATCAGCTTTTCTCTTGACAGAGTTCGATGAGCACCCCTTCTGTAGAACTTGGGTGTAAAAAGGCGATACGCTTATTGTCGGCGCCATCTTTTGGCGATTGATGGATCAATTGAAATCCTTCATTTGTCAAGCGAGCAAGTTCGGCATCGAGATCTTCCACTTCAAAAGCAATGTGATGAATGCCTTTGCCTTTCTTCTCTAAAAATCGTGCGATAGGTGACTCAGGATTCGTTGCTTCGAGCAATTCAATCTTCGATTCACCAATCTTTAAAAAAGCCGTTTTCACCCCTTCCGAATGCACCTCTTCCGTTTTGTAGCACGAGGTACCTAACAATTTTTCGAACGTTTTTACCGTTTCATCAATGCTGCTTACAGCAATTCCCAGGTGTTCGATTTTCTTCAGCATACTTTTAGTTCTTTATGAACTTTTCATTGACATTGTCAAAATTGATGTAGTAGGCACCAGGGATGAGGTTTTGGCAATTTACCGATGCGCCCACCCCTTTTTTCACGATGTTTCCGTAGGCATCAAAAATTTCAAAGCGCGTCTCGGAGGGTTTTCCATTTGAGGAAAAGTAAATCATGTCCTTCACTTTCGCAGGGCTTTTAACCACTTGAGTTAGGTTCGATTTAAAGGTGACTTGTTTCGATTCTCGTTTCGAACCCGAATGATCCACCTGCACAACACGAATTGTATTTTGTCCGGAATGCGGTGACACCAAAAATTCATAGGCATTGTTTCCGCTTGAGCCTTTGCCATCGACCTCACCTATGGTTACCCATTTGTCCCAACGATATTGTTCAATGTGAAACGGTAGCTTCCCCTGTTCGCCAGTTGTTTTCCACGTTAATTTTCCTGTAGAGCTTACATTGATCGCAGTGACAACAAAGGTGCTTCGCGGCAGCAGCACCTCTGGATTCAAGATTTTTGGTGTACATCCGTCATTGTGATCAATAACGATGAAAACAGGTTCGCCGATGGCGATATTAAAATTGGCAAAATCAATCTCAAAAGCGCCCATGTTTGTTCCGCCAGGCATGACATCGCCATTGACTGTCACTTTTGTTGCACAATACCCAAAGCCATCGTCCGACATGGGATTCTGGATGTACAGGTTTTTTCCTTGATACGTGCCTTCAACAGAAAGCGTAGACCCAAAAGAGACCTTTATGACGAAAAGAAAAAAGACAACTAGCAACTGTTTCATGTACGAAAAGGCAAAATAAACAACTGTTCCAATGACTGCGAATGTAAGCTCATTTTTCCGTTTTCCCAAATTTGCTTTGTGCTGTATCAAAGAGGAGATCAATCCAAACAAAAGCAGTTATCAAAAGAACCTTTTTAAAAACTTATCTTAAGAAAGGTGCCATTTGCATCAAATAAAATGTACTATTGCTGAACGGAATACTATTACACTGAGCGTGATACACGAAAAAATGTGGATCTCTCGAAAAACTGAACTAAACTAACGCTACATGAAAACAATCTGCACCTTGCTTTTTTTGCTTGGAATTTCTGCTGTTACATTTGCCCAACCCACACAAACCGTTCGCGGTAGAGTCTTGGACAGTGAAACGAATTTCCCTTTGGTTGGCGCCAAAGTTGAAATACTTTCCGTAGATTCCGTGATGTTGAGCCGCGGTTTAACCAATATTGATGGTGAATTCACCTTATTAAAAGTTCCGGTTGGGAAACACCAAGTGCGCATCTCGATGATGACCTATGATACAAAAACACAAACGGTTGAAGTCAATTCAGGAAAAGAAGTGGTATTGAATATTTTGCTTTCAGAGAGTTTTCAGGAACAGGCAGAAGTCACCGTTGTTGGACGTAAAAAAGGCGAAGTCATCAATGAGTTGGCTTTAATTTCTGCACAACAGTTCAGCGTAGAAGAAACAAACCGCTATCCTGGTTCACGTATGGATCCGGCGCGTATGGCATCCAACTTTGCAGGGGTTCAAGGGGCCGATGACAGCAGAAATGACATCGTTGTCCGAGGAAATTCACCTCTTGGCGTCATTTACCGCGTTGAGGGCATAGACATCCCAAACCCTTCCCACTTCGCGATTTCAGGAAGTACGGGAGGGCCCGTGTCTATATTGAACAACAAGATTCTTGGCAACTCAGATTTCTTCATGAGTGCCTTTCCTGCCGAATATGGAAACAGTACATCGGGAGTATTTGACTTAAAGCTGCGCAGCGGAAACGATTCGCGCACAGAGTTCACTGGTCAGTTTGGTTTCTTGGGGACAGAACTCGTCGCTGAAGGACCACTGAGCAAAAAGAGTCGTGCAAGTTTCTTGATTATGGGCCGCTACTCCACCTTATCGCTCTTTCAAAAGTTGGGTATTCAGATCGGAACAGATGCCATTCCGGTGTATGGTGATGGTGCATTCAAGTTCAATTTCCCTTTAAAATCAGGCGGACATCTTTCCTTGTGGGGAATGGGTGGAAAGAGCAACATCGCCATCAAAATCTCCGAACAAACTGCCTATTCATCCGAATTCTATGGCGAGGGTGACCGCGACCAGTATTTTGGCACGAGCATGTATGTTTCGGGCGTGACCTATAAAAAGCCCATCAGCGAAAAGACATTTCTTCAATCCACGATTGCCGTTTCTCTTGAGGAGCAGCACACCAATCACAACTACTTGAAGCGCAGTTTGAACGTGAACGGTGGAGACACTACCATAAAGGTCGACACCTTGTATCCACTCGTGGGCTATAAATTCAAGATTGGGAAGTTGTCGGGTTATACTTCCATTACGCATAAATTCAATAAAAAACACCTCATCAAGGCGGGGATTAACTTTGACCTTTTCTCGATGAATCAAATCGATTCTGTGTTGAATGACATCAATGTGCCAGACAACTTCAAGTTGCGTTGGGACTACCAAGGAAAATCTGCACTGATTCAACCCTTTGTACAATGGAAGTGGCGCATCAATGAGAACATGGATTTCACAGCAGGAATACACGCACAGTATTTCAGTTTGAGCAATAGCATTAGCCCATTAGAACCGCGCATGGGTTGGAAGTACCGCATGGGAGGTGGACAAGCCATCTTTGTTGGTGCAGGGATGCATAGTCAGACGCAGCCCTACTACATGTACACGATGTTCAATCCTGACGGTTCAAAGACGATGCAAAACAAGTCAATGGGATTCACGCGCAGTTTACATACCGGCATAGGCTATGAGAAAGTGTTCAACAAAGGATTTAGCGTGCGCACAGAGGCGTATTATCAAAACTTGTACAACATCCCTGTAACAGTGAATCCATCGTCGTTCTCGATGATCAATGTGGGAAGTGGGTTTGCGCGTTTCTTCCCGGATTCACTTCAAAACACAGGAACAGGATTCAACTACGGACTTGAGTTGACCGTTCAGAAGTATTTTGATAAATCATTCTTCTTCCTTTTCTCGGCAACTTTGTATGATTCGCGCTACAAAGGAAGCGATGGGATTTTGAGAAATACATCCTACAACGGAAACTATGTTGCCAACTTATTGATTGGTAAAGAGTTTAAGATTGGCACGAAAAACACGATTGGGATTGGTACGAAAATCACTCGTGCCGGTGGAAAGCGCTATGGTGCAGTTGACATCGCAAAAACAGATGCGTTGAAGGAGATTGTATTCAAAGATTCCGCATTCAACGATCTTCAATTTGCTGACTACTTCCGCATCGATTTCAAGATCAGCTGGCGTTTGAATACAGCAAAAATGACGCACGAGATTGGACTTGACTTGGTGAACATCTTGAACACGAAAAACTTATTGAGTTTAGCCTATGCACCTTCACTTGACCCGAATGTGATCAACTCGCCAAATTACCAACCGATTGCACAAAAATCACAGTTAGGGTTCTTGCCGATCTTCTATTACAAGATTGATTTTAGAATTGGGAAGAAGGAGTAATTAAAAATGCGGGCACGTTTTGCATTTCTTTTCTTTTGGCTTCACATAAAACATGAAACCTAGGGCTGTATCGAACTGCAAATACCCATATTGTTGATGTGCATACGCTGAATCATCGTCCGGACGGGTTTTCACGTGTTTCTGATTCATGTAACCTCCGCTTACTCCTGTGCGCAAGAAAAGGTGGTTCCAGAACTCAAAGCGCAGTGAGGCATGACCAGAAAGTGCATAGCCCGATAAGGAAATGGTAACCATGTCTTTTTGTCCAGCGAAGGTGAAATCATTGTACGAAAGAATGGCTCCTGCTCCAATTCCTGCGTTCGAACTTAAGGTAAATGATTTTCCAATCGCGAAAAGCCGGTCTGTGCGCGTCAATTCAACGCGGATGTAATTTAAACCGTTCGAGTTTTCATAGTGAAACCTTTCACGGTTGGTAGTTACAGGTAAGTTGGAATAGGTTCCTGGTATAATTTCATGTGAAGTAATAGTATCAAAATTAACATTTCCAAGGCTTGGATCAATTGTTCCGCTCAAGAGCACATTGTTTTGATCTTGAAAAATGTACTTCATGTGATCATAACCCAAAGAAACCGCATAGTGGTCCTTGAAATAATACCCAAAGCGTGCATTAAACTGAGGCACAGTAAGCGTTGTTGGGTTGATGTATTGCTTAAATTGATGTGAAGGGTTGTCCTTTGCCACACTTCCGTCCAAATGAAAATCGTAACCCGCGCCCGTGAAATAAAGGTCACTTTTGGTGTAGAAGGAACGATTGTATCCCCAATAACCAAAGAAATTCCCTTTTTGAAAGGAATAGGGTTTGCGGTTACTTTGCGCATTCAGTCCTAGTGGAAGGATGATGCTGAATAGAAGAACGGAAAGAATTCGAGCCATAATTAGTCGATTTTAACGAGTGATTATCTTTACCCACTCCTCCTGTTCCATGATTTTTTCTAGGCGGTAGTGGACTTTTTTATCGCTTGAGTACCATTCCACCAAGCCGATTCCTTTTGCGAAATAAGCAACAGCTTTTCCTTCGAGCACGGACTCTTTTTTGGTGAACGGATTGAAATTAGTCATTCTAATGTTATCTGCAAACGCAACGACCTCAGTTGTCTTATTCATTACTTTGCGTTTACTTTCCTTCACCACCGTTCGGCGAATTTCCTGCAAGATTAGTGTTGAATCGAGGAATCCTTGAAAACGCGATGCGAAATACGCTTCGTCGTCTTTGTCCATTGGAATGACTTTCGTTCGAAACACATCTGCCTTGGTTTTTTCACCATTGCGATTCACCACCATGTGATCCATGATGTCTAAGGAATCGACGTTATAATTCAATGCCTCGAGGATTCTTCCATCGCCAGAATAGCGCTCAACAATGACGTGCTTACCTTCACTGTCTTGAATGGAGTAGACACGGTGAAATTGCTCGATCAGCCCATTCTCCAAATCGCGGTATTGGTACACTTTAGGAATGCTATCCACTGGATAGAAATAGTCAAAATACGCGTTTACAGAGCTGGATTCTGAGGCATCGTTGCAGGCTGTCAACAGACAAATAATCAATGCCAAACTGCCCAATACATACTTCATCACGACATTTTTAAAAATGAAACTTCTTTATCAGATAATTGACGATACATCCCTCGTGGTAGATCTTTTTTTGTGAGACCGGCAAATTGCACACGATCAAGTTTCACGACTTCATAACCCAATGCTTCAAACATTCGTCGAACGATACGATTCTTCCCTGTGTGCAATTGAACACCCACCTCTCGGCTATTGCCATCTTTCACAAATTCGGCGGCATCAAAAGTAGTGCGGCCATCTTCCAAATCCACACCCTTCAACAAGGTCTGGAGGTGCTCACGACTCACTGGTTTATTCAATTCAACATGGTAAATCTTCAAGGCCTTGTGCTTGGGGTGCGTTAACTTCTTCGCCATATCCCCATCATTGGTAAACAGCAAGAGTCCTGTGGTGTCTCGGTCGAGTCGTCCAACAGGATATACGCGCTCACGACATGCCTTTCGCACCAAGCCCATCACCGTTTTACGTCCAAGAGGATCGTCCATGGTGGTAATGAATCCTTTCGGTTTATTTAGTAGCACATAGCGTTTTGTCTCAGCATTGATGGTTTCACCATCATAGCGCACCACGTCATCTGGTTTTATTTTGTAACCAAGTTCAGTAATGATTTCTCCATTGATGGATACCACGCCTGTTTGAATGAGGACGTCTGCTTCACGTCGGGAACAAATACCGGCATTTGAGAGGTATTTATTCAGGCGAATTGCATCTTCATTGAACGATGGCAATGGATCGCCCTTTTTCACTTTTTCTTTGAAGTCAATGTATTTCCGTTTGTCACGGGCAGAAACTTCTTTTTCAGTTGCTGGGGCACTGGATTTTTTAGCTGGAGCGTCTTTAACAGGCCGTGTTGGCTTGGCATTTTTTGTACTTGCAGCAGATTTTCCTTTGGCACTTGCCGCAGGGGCTCCTTTTTTCAGAGCTGAGGGAAATGGTTTACGGGCTTTCCCTGAAACCGGTTTTCTTGTGTTCATCACGAGCAGAATTAGGGTACAAAGATAGGCGAAAAAAGCGCAGGGTCAAGAAATGGGGTAAAATGCATCTTCAATGTGCTCAATATCAGTTCGAAATGAATTGTGCACAATGGAAACGACATCAAATCTTGTCTCCTCCTCACAGTCATTTCTTGTGAGGTAATCGTGTGCCACGCGAATGATTTGTTTTTGCTTTGTTCGAGTTACCGCTCGCCATGGCTCACCAATTTCGCTTGTGACGCGTGTTTTGACCTCGACTATGATGATTTTTCCATCATAATTGGCGATGATATCCACCTCCCATTTCATGTATTTTACATTTTGAGCGATGATTTTGTAGCCTTTACTTTTGAGGTAGGTCACGGCAAGCGACTCTCCGAAGACGCCCAATTCTTGGTGGTTCATGATTGCTATTTTTCTCACTAGAAGTTAGCAAAATAAACCGAATAAGCCTAGCTATTGATGTTAAGTTTTTACGGAAAATTAAACGGAATCCAAGACCTCTGTGGCCCTATGGTGTTTTCTTTTTACCGCAGAGGCAGAGAGAAAATTTTTAGAAAATTTCTTTTTACGCTTGACGAAACTCAATCCTCAGCGTTATCGGTGTCTGTGTGGTGAATAATGCACTCGAGAATGTTTCCCTCTACATGGCATTTGATGTCAATTGGTTGTGCATCACTACTTTCAAATTCAACCAAATCACCCGAAACTAAATTTTGACCATTCACCTCAAAAACTCCATCGTTGACAAAAACAAAATGCCATGATCCCTGCGCTTGAAGTGTCTTTACTTGTGCTGAATTGAGGAGGTGATGTATGACCGTTGCAGAGGTTTGTTTGTTAAAAATGACATTGAAATCCTGGACCTTGCCTTTGCTCCGCGTTTGCCAAGCCCCATTAAATTGATCTTGTTCAAAGGGTTCCAACACTTTCGTATATCGTCCTTCATGGATTAAGGTTAGCCTTCCTTTCAATGGCAGAAGAATGCGGGTTAAGCCAGAAAAATCAGAGAAGGTTGTTTCCTCTACTTCCACCGTTGCTGTGCTTATGCGAAACGTGAAGTCTCGTGTTTGAAAATTTCCGTCCGCTGGATAAACAAACAATTCGGTACTCGTACCATTTGCCCATGAAACAGTTTTTAAGGGATCGAAGGGATGAATGCGCATGACTTTTCAACTAATTGGAGCTTGAAGATACTTGTTTTCTTGGTTTACAAAATCAAAAGGCCCGTTTTGAACCAATGCAATCTGGAGGTGTAATCTCCCCCTGATGAAACTTTCTGTTCTACTTATCGGTATTCTTTTTTCCAACTTATGTTGGGGTCAAGCGAAAATTTTAATGATAGGAAACACAAAACAACTGTGTTTCTCAGATTCGAACAGTCAATTTATTTCTAGTGAAAAACTCCCGCCATCACTTGTTTCTTTCGATGCAATTATGGTGTTCTCTTCTGCCCATTCTCGACTTTCTTCCAATGACATCGACCAAATTATTCAGTTTTTCACGAACGGAGGGGGGCTCTACATCGGCAGTGAAAACTGGCCTTTACAAGCCGAAGGCAGCTTGCTTACGGAGCGTATTTATTCAAAATCTGCATGGACCGCAGCCGAAAAATCGAAAAAAGAAATCAGCAATACCGGAATTTTCAGTGAGGTCAGCGAATTCCCTCCTGGACTTACTCCTGTTGTGTTTCCGCTTGATTTTCAGCTCCATGTTGAAATATGGTACAACGATGAACCACTTATTCTGACGGGGAAACTTGGGACAGGAAAAATCCTGATCGACGGCGGATATTCACGATTTTATTGTCAATCGATGGGAAAGTTTGAGAATGAAGTATTGAAAATTATGTTGGATTATCTGCAGGAGCCCTAAATCTCTCCCATCAGCTCCAACGTTTCCTTCGCTGCAGCTTGTTCGGCCATTTTTTTGGTAGTGCCAATCCCACGTCCATAATTCGTTTCATTGATGCGTACAACGATCGTGTAGCGCCAGTTTCCTTCAATATTCTCTTCCGACACGACATCAAAATCTAGCTTCAGGCGCTTTTTCTGAATCCAAATAAAGAGTTTGGACTTGAAATCAATTTCCTCTTCCAAGATTCGATTTAAATCAACAAAACGACGGAACACATGGTGTTCGATACTCTTTTTTACTGCGACATATCCTCCATCCAGATAAATCGCACCCATGATGGCTTCGAAAGCATTGCCTTCTATGGTTGCTAGGTTGATTGTTCGGCCTTTGTGATAGCGAATGACAGATCTTAGTTCCATGAGCTCACCGATTTCACCCAAGGTTTTCCGGCTTACCACTTTTGATTTGATTTTTGTTAAGTATCCCTCATCCTCAGACGGGAAGCGTTGAAACAAATAATCGGCAATCACAGCATCAAGAATCGCGTCACCCAAAAATTCGAGGCGTTCGTTAGACACATCGCTGTCGGAGTTAGACAATGAGCGGTGCGTCAACGCTTGTTCAAAATGAGCTAAGTTATTAGGGCGATATCCAAAACGCGTAAGAATGAACCGTATAAGTTCAAGATCTTCGCTGTTGCGTTTTTTTCGAAAAAAGGGGAACTTCAAGGTACTAACCTACGAATTTCTTCACGATTACACTCGTGTTATGTCCACCAAAACCAAAGGTATTGGACAGCGCCACATTGACAACACGTTTTTGTGCGGTATTGAATGTGAAGTTCAAGCGATTATCCAATTCTGGATCATCGGTGAAATGGTTGATTGTAGGCGGAATGATGTCGTGTTTCACGGCAAGCACACAGGCGATTGCTTCGATGGCACCTGCAGCACCAAGAAGGTGGCCCGTCATCGATTTTGTTGCACTGATATTCAATTTGTAGGCATGATCACCGAATACATTTTGAATGGCTTTCACTTCAGCGATATCTCCAAGAGGTGTAGATGTGCCATGCACATTCACATAGTCTACTGCTGAAGGCTCAATTTCGGCATCTTCGAGGGCAGCAATCATTGTATTGCGCGCGCCGATTCCTTCCGGATGTGGAGCTGTAATGTGATAGGCATCGCCGGACATTCCTCCGCCAATCACTTCCGCATAGATTTTTGCACCCCGGCGAATTGCATGCTCGTACTCCTCAAGAATAAGTGCTCCAGAACCTTCACCAAGAACGAATCCGTCGCGATCTACATCAAACGGACGAGAAGCAGTTTCTGGTGACTCGTTTCGTGTCGATAAGGCCCTCAGTGCATTGAATCCACCCATTCCCATTTCATTTACACACGATTCAGAACCGCCAGTAACGATGGCGTCTGATTTTCCGAGGCGAATGAGATTAAAGGCATCAATGATCGCGTTTGTTGAAGACGCGCAAGCAGAAACAGTGACATAGTTTGGTCCGCGAAGACCGTATTTGATGGAAATGTGACCTGCTGCGATGTCCGCAATCATTTTAGGAATAAAGAAAGGATTGAAGCGCGGAGTACCGTCACCGGCGAAGAAATTTTGCGATTCATCCTGAAAAGTTTTGAGTCCACCAATTCCTGATCCCCAGATTACTCCGATGCGATCATGGTTGGCATTTGACTCCATCAATCCAGAATCCGCCATGGCTTCAGAGGCTGAAACCATGGCAAATTGTGAAAATTGATCCAATTTTCTTGCTTCTTTTTTGTCCATAAAGTCTTCAATATTGAAGTTCTTTACTTCGCAAGCAAATTGTGTTTTAAACAATGAGGCATCAAATTGCTGAATAGGCGCTGCTCCACTTTTACCGCTTAGCAGTGCTTCCCAAAATTCATTGAGAGTATTGCCAATGGGCGTTAAAGCGCCAAGACCTGTTACAACAACTCGTTTTAATTCCATAGTGCAACCTATTGTTCAATAAATTGTGCTAGTAATTAGTTAGCGTGCTCTTCGATGTAAGTGATCGCGTCACCAACAGTTTGAATGTTCTCAGCTTGATCGTCTGGAATAGCAATGTTGAATTCTTTCTCGAATTCCATAATCAACTCAACAGTGTCAAGTGAATCTGCTCCTAGATCGTTTGTGAAAGACGCTTCATGCGTTACTTCACTTTCTTCAACACCTAGTTTATCTACGATGATAGATATTACTTTTGATTTGATGTCAGACATTATTTCTCTTTTTAAAGTTTTAAAGGTGCAAAGAAAAAAACATTGCGCTAAAAAACCAAATAAAAGCGCATAATCTTATGCTCAATCGTATAATGAAAGATTTTTCAAATCACTTTTTATCCATTTTACTCCAGTAATTTGTCCCTGCAACTTGACTGATATTAGCAACTCCTTCCTACCTTTGCACCATGAAAAAGCACCGCCTTGCGTTGTTCGTGTCGGGAACCGGAAGCAACGCAATTAATATTGCCACTTATTTCAACCAACATAACTCTGTCAAGATTGGATTGTTCGTAACGAATAATGCGACTTCCCCGGCGATACAGGTATTCCAAGCAATGGATATTCAATGTGAAATCATAGATAACATTCAGGCGGCAGATGGAAAATTCCTCATTGACTTATGCGCCGCGCAGACCATAGACCATGTCGTGCTTGCAGGCTATCTGCGCTTAATTCCCGCTGCTTTTATTCATGCGTTTAACAACCGCATTTTTAACATACATCCAGCGTTATTGCCAAATTTTGGAGGCAAAGGCATGTATGGCAGCCGTGTTCATGCCGCAGTGCTTGAAGCAGGTGAAGTCGAAAGTGGAATTACAGTTCATCTTGTCAATGAGCATTTTGATGAAGGGAGAACACTTGCTCAGTTTCATTGTTCGGTAGATCAAAACGACACGATTGAAACACTTCGCATCAAAGTGCAAGTGTTGGAACACGACCATTATCCTATTGTCATAGAACAAACCCTCAACTTAGAAAACCATGTTTGATTTTTTTAACGAATTCAATTGGCCTGAGTTGTTCAAGGCATCCACCGTTTTATTCGCTGTGATCGACATTGTTGGGTCAGTACCGATTATTATCAAACTCAAGGAGTCCTCAGGTTCTATTCACGAGGAGCGCACAAGTTTTGTGTCTTTAGGGATCATGATAGGGTTTTTGATTCTTGGAGAGAATATCTTAAAGTTATTTGGTGTAACCATCGAATCTTTTGCGGTGGCTGGTTCAATCATCTTGTTCGCGATGGCCTTAGAAATGATTTTAGGCATTCGTGTATTTCGGGATGAGGTTTCTGGCAAAACCGCGAGTATCGTCCCCTTGGCTTTTCCAATTATTGCAGGGGCAGGAACACTCACGACATTGATTTCGTTAAAGGCAGAATTCGCTCAAATCAATATAGTTCTTGCTATCCTCATAAATGTGATTGTTGTTTATGCTGTATTGCGTTTGACGAATAAAATAGAACAGCTTTTGGGTATCGGTGGGATTGCAATCATCAAGAAGGTATTCGGAATCATTCTATTGGCCATCGCCATTAAGTTGTTTACCGGGAATCTTGGTGCACTTATTTAAGTGTTTGATCGCGGCATTGAAATGGGTTAAAACTCATAAAAAACATGGTTAACATCTTAGCCCAGGGGTTCAAGCCTGGGCTAGATGAAACAATCCTTCAAAAATTTTGTGATTATTCCTTAATCATGCGCTTCGTGTCAATGATTTGTCCATCGGCAACCAAGGCATACGTGTAGGTTCCCGATGAAAGGTCTTGAGCGAACACACTTACCTGTCCGGCACCACGTCCATTCACGTCCATTGAATTGACTAATTTGCCAGCTGCATCATAGAAATGAAGTTGAGCTTTTACAACAGACTCAGGAATCTGGTAGCGAATCATTGTCGACTCAGCAAATGGATTTGGTACATTTTGATCGAGCACCATAGCGCTGCGGTCCGATAAGCCGATCGATTGTGCATTGGCCATCCCATTGGATCCATTGATTGGCAAAGCGGACTGTTGACTGCATAAACCCGGAATCAAGGATGAAAGGCAGTTTTCCAAAAGATCCAGTCGGGCTGTCAATGTCACAACAGTCTCTTCAAGGGAATCAAGTCGTTCGTTCATCACTTCTATGACATTTGTTTTTTTCTGAAGATCAGTCAACATCAAAGGGACCAATTGTGACATGTCAACCACTTTATAGGTAAAAGCTGCCGACGTTTCAACCCCTGATGTGTCGTACATGGCTGGATGAGTCACCTCACGCACGATGGACGGAATAACCTGTTCAACCTGTTGTGCGAGCACTCCATATCTGATTCCCTTTGGAAGATTTAATTGTTGTGCATTGCCCGTTTGTTTGTAGTTGAATGAAACGGTTTCGATTTGCATGAGGACTGAGTCCGTGTTTCCAAGTGCTTGAATGCTGTCCTTGAATGTCTGATCGGACGCGCCCCAAAGTGAGCCCCCAGAGGTCAATACTGCGCCTGCAAAATAGCCTGCGTAAGCTTGTCCAATGTAGGTGTCGGGGACATTTGCTTCCCCATACACGCCTATGGACATCGCCCCTCCTGCGCCGCTTCGAAACATTCCACCAATATTTTGTTTCACGCAGCCATCCGCCTCTGCACGAACGCCGACATTTTCGAAATACGTTGTGCCCGTGGCACCAAAATCTCCCCCATAATTTAAGCTGGTGGTGATGCTACTGCTCGCCAATGCGCGAACGCCTGTGGTGTAATTGGTTCCACTTTGAGCTAGAGCATACACCCCATGAACACGCTGTCCCATAAGCCCATAACTGTAGGTTCCATAAAGCTGATTGGCATTTGACGCATAGGACTTTATCCCTGTTCTTATGGGTATATTGACTCCGTTGTAGGCATTCGAACGCACAAAAATTCCCGTCGCTAGATTGTCATTACTGATGGAAAGTCGAGCGGATGGATTGTATGAACTTCCTCCTATGGTCACGGTATTGTTCGAATTCACTCCTGTATTGAACAAGATTTTGTAGGCATCCATGGGCACTTGGGTATCGTGATTAAGCACTTGGGTGCCCCATTCGATTTGATTGTTCGCATTGATCCACGTGCCATTTGCGGCCGAGGTGATGGCATTCGACGGCATGAGCATACCCCAGGTCCCATTTCCCAGAAGCACTTGATTCGGATTTCCCGAAAAGTCGAGCCGTTTAACAGATAAATCCGTATTGCTGCCATTTGGTGTGCCAATAAAAAGAGCTGTCCCCGAGCCGGCTGGAACGTTTCGAATACGGAGGTCACCATTCACATCAAGGGCTGCACTTGGTGTGTTGAGTAGATTGATTCCCACGCGACCATTTACTGGCGTAATGAGAAAATGTCCAGCAGAGGTGGTAAAAAAGTCGGTATAGGTGTCATAATTGTAAGACAAGCGAAACTGCCAGGTATTGTCACATACTTCAAGTCTTCGGTTGGCATTCACCACGTTTCCTGTAAGAATATCCGTTTGCTGTCCGATGCGCCAAAAATTATTTGTCCCAACGGTGGCCGTAACCTGACCAAGCCGAGCAAACTTATATACCCCATTTTGGGCTGTCGTATTGAAGTAAAGCCCTTTGTAGTTACCAAGCATTTCGAAGCGTTCTGATTGCGCGCTGAGTTGGCCCATTTCACCGAATACGATATGGCTTTCATCACCCCCAGAATTGTTGCTTGTAAACAAATCGAGATGTGAGCCATTGCCAGATGTTGGATCGAAAATACGGATGCCATTTCCGTAGTTGGCCGATTGACCATTGGATCCTTGCGATGTGAGAAAATTTCCCCGCGTGAAGGTCAGAAGCTTTTTTGAGTCGGTATACACGAAGATATCCGAATTGAAAAAGGTGCCGAAAATGTTATTGAATCCCGCTGGACCATTGTTGAAATTTCCACCGCGGTCCCAGGCAAATTTTCCAATATTTGGGGAATTCCCGTTCGATTCTGGATATCCTGTTGGACTTGATGGTTGTTGTGCATTAGCCACAAAATTTAGGAGCAATGCACCGTAGAATAATTCATTTTTCATGTGTTAAAGTTTTGCGCTTCAACAGTGGTAAAAAACAAATGCGAAATGGGAAATACGGACGAGCTATGAAACACAGGATCTTGATGGCACCTGAATTTACATATATGGAGATTCTTCGAGTGGTTTTTTACAGCTGAAGTAAGTTGAGATTTAAGAGTAGTTAGGGTTGTTGTTTGGCCAACGAAGCCGGAACAAAACTGCTGCATCTCACAGCCGAATGTCCCAAGGAAATGAATGAGTGCTGTCGTTTGGTTTAAGGTATTTTTAGGTTCAAAACGAAGCTATGACAATTTGTGAAGACGCACAAATTAGAACTTAAAAATGAGTAAAAACCACTATTTAGGCAGTATTGTTTATCGTGTTTGGTAGCAGAAGAGAACCCTTCAAGTTTTGGAATATTCTCTTGTAAATTGATTTATGTATGCACTTTTATGCCACCCTTTCTTTTGCTATTATTGGATTTTCTGCCAACTAAACAAGTCTTTAAATGAAGGATATTGTACTTGATTCGATTCTTAAATTCAAGTAATAAATGCAACTTTTTGATTGCGTGGTAAAATAAATTTCAAAACAGCAGAGAAATCCCATCTTGGAAAATCCCGCTTTTCAAAAAGTTTATCAGACTCTGGTGATTATTTAACCTTTACATTTTATCCGTTCGCGGATACAATATGCTTAATCTAGTTTTACCATACGTATCACTAACATTATAATAGAAACCTGAAATAGGTCGAATCACATCAGAATTACTAGCGACAATTATGTCCATTCCCACGCTTCCATATCGATGAATGACTTCCTGAACAGATTTGCAATTTTTCATGAATGAATCGATTGAATTTATACTAGACCTATCAATCACAATCTCGAAGAACTCAAATTGTTCTGGGCCCATTTGATTTAAGTTAACACTATCAACTATTTGAGAATAAGCTAATTTAATAAATTTATCAGCCCCTATTAAAGATACTGAATGGTCAGATTCTTGAGAAAAACCGTTTGTTGTGAATACACATATAAATAGAGCTATTGTTACTGTTTTCATGATTTCAAATTTTTAATTGGTTAGACGATAATAATACACCAAACCTATTAAAAAGTAACAGCTAAAAAATACCACTTAAATGAGTGAAACAACTATTTAGGAGCGAAAGTCCCTGAGCCATTTTGAGTACCTTCAATGACTTGCATTCCAAGTTGAAACTCCTTTTCAACCAGTATTTTCCCTTTGCGGTCATAGACAATGAAACGCCCATGTTTCAGTCCATCTTTGTAATCAATTTCTTGCATGATGTTTCCTCGGCGATCGAAGGTTTTCATGGGGCCGCTCAATTCACCCTCCTTGTAATTTGAAATCACCGCTGCTTTTCTACCTCCCGGAAAATAGGCAATCCATTCACCGTCTTTCTTTCCTTCCTTGTATTCACCCTCCTCGGTCAGTTGAAAATCCTTGGAAGAATAAGATGCAAAATGACCATGCTCTAAGCTTTCCATCACCGTTCGATCTTTCATGATGCCATAATTGACCTTCGATTTTTCTTTAAAAAGTTTGTAATTGATGATGTCTCTAGGGCGGCCGTTCTCAAAATAATCGATCCATTCACCTACCTTAAAATTTTCATCATATGCACCTGTAAGTTTCAACTTACCCGTTGGGAAGTAGGACAACCAATCGCCATTCATCAGGCCGTTTTTGAAGGATGTTTTATTTTTCAATTTGCCATTTTCCCAGAAATTCAGCCACTCGCCTTCTTCCTTGCCCTCTTTGTAGTCACCTTTCATGAGGAGTGTTCCATCCTCATACCACGTTTGCCAAGCGCCATTCTTGAGGTCTTTTGAAAAGCCACCTTCTTTGAATTTTTCTCCATTTTTATAGAAGTAAGTCCAATTTCCGTCTTTCAGTCCTTCAGCATAATTGGCCGTGTAAGAAATCTCCCCCGTAGGAAACCAATAGGTCCATGGGCCGTGTTGAAGGTCGTTGTCGAATGTTCCCTCCATGTCGCGGGTGCCTTTGTTGGTGTACCATGTCCATTGGCCGACTTTCTTGCCATCTTCATAATAACCCTGGACATTGACCTGACCGTTGTCGTAATAATAGGTGTATTCCCCGTTCAGCACGCCATTTTTATAGTTGCTTACTTTTTCGGTGTCTCCCGTATAATAAGCATAGGTCCATGTGCTGTCTTTTTCTCCCAACTTAAAGTACCCCTTCAAGGTTGTATACCCATAAATACTTCGTTCCTCAAAGTCGCCATGCTTAAGCCCGTCTTTATAATTGTACCACTCTTTTACGGTTCCCGTAGTAAAGTAGGTTGCCAATTCCCCATTTCCATCAATAATTGTTTGCGAATGAAGTGAATCGGGCAGCCAGAATGAATGAATCACGTTTACGCCACCGGTCAATTCTTCCACTGATTTTTCACGGCCATCCATGTAGTAATAGACCCATTTCCCAGATGCCTCACCTTTGGAATAGAGTCCTTCAACCTTTAATTTGCCGTTTTCATACCATTCACGATAAGTGCTGTCCTGCACATCGCGCTTGAAATAACCTTCTTGCTTGAGTTTTTTATTGGGATAATACAAAGCCACTTTGCCAACCAATTTATCGCGGTAATAGTTTCGCTCCTCTTCCAACTGGCCTTCACGGTCAAAGTAAAGCCATTTCCCATGTTTTTCCGTTGTTTCTCCAAGTTCATCTTGATAATACGAGCCGGTTCCTTGCACTTGTGTGCGCAAGAAATCCCAGAAAATGGATTGTTTCCGTGTAAGATTTTCCTTTTTAATTTCCTGAGCAGAAAGAGTTAAGGAAATAAGACAGATGAATACTGCTATTAAATTGCGCATATTTAAGACAAACTGATGGGAATAACTGACGATCATTTAATGCGTTACACTCCGCTATTTGGTTTAACAATGGCGATAATGGCCTTAACAAGTGAAACGATTCCGAAAAACAGGAATACACCTGAAATTACTTTGTTCAACGCGGAAAGCACCGCGTCTGTAACAAGCGGTCTCAATCGCTTTGCGCCTAGAATTTTAAGAAGATCAACCGAGAAAAAGGTGAGAAAAACTATGCCTAAAAAGAGGTAGATAATCTCATTGTGATATTCTTTATTTGGGGCGCTATCACTCCCGACAGAAACCACCCAAAACCAATAAAAGATCACCATGGGATTGGCGATATTCAGCAGAAAACCTTTTAAGCCCAGCATCAAGTAATCGCCTGTTGTCTGCACGACATTCCCCACCTCATCTATTTTCGATTGTTTTGGTTTTTTAAACCAACTGTAGGCCCCATAAGTGATAAACATCACCCCACCAATAATTTTTAAAATTAGTTTGTTGTGTTCACTGCTGATGTCTATGTCTTCCCCTATTCCACCTTGAAGGAACAAGATCAAGGCAATAAAGGCATAGGTCAAATCACTGATTAGCACACCTAGGTCCAGTGCAATAGCGGCACGCACCCCACGTCTAATACTCGTTTCAAGTAGAACGAAAAAAACTGGGCCTATCAAGAAACTTAATAATAAGCCTGTGCCAATAGCTTTTAGGATGATTGCGATCAAATCGAATTTTTTTACAAAATTAAAATTTCAGTACAATCTACTCATTTATCCTCGGACTTTAGGCCGGATTCACAAAAATTTCATATCAACTTAAGTTCGATGCAAAATTATTTCGGAAGATGTTTAACTTTGTACAGCAGTGCATCGTATGGATACGACGAAGCATTTTGAAAACAACAGCACACGTTATGAAGATTGCAGCAGCAAACAAGAAACTGGACGAGGTCATCGCTAAGGTTGAGAAAGAAGGATTAGAAGCGGGGAAATTGATCGACGATTTAAAAGAATTGCGAGAATTCGCATTGAAGGAACAAGATCCTCTTGTTACGAAAGTGCTTCGTTTGACCTACGAATACTTGGGAGAGCACAATGCTTTCGAGGTTCAAGCGCAATTCGATGAGGACGATGAGGGTAATGAGTACCCTATTGAAATCGACGACAAAGAGAACTTGTTGTATTTATTGAATCTTTTGAAAAATGCTGAACACAAAATCAATCGTGAAGAAATTAAAGATTACCGTTCTGCTTTGAAGTTGGAATTGTATTAAGATACTTTAACTTACATTGGAAACACCTGCTTAATGTGGGTGTTTTTTTTTGTTCCAATCGCTTGGTCACAAAAAAAGTTGATTTTTTTTGTCATACACAACCATTATACAAACTCTCTCGTCTATAGAGCAGTCTTGGGGTCTTCCTACCCTAGACATTGGTTTTATTTTACCTTGCAGGTATACCTGAAAAGAACCATAGACGATCTTACAGGATCAATTGTCGGTGTGTTCTTTTCAGGTTTTTTTATTCGCAATATTTACAGAAGCTTATAAATTGTCCCGGCATGTGCTCGAAAGGAATTTCCGGATCAAACAATTCATCCACAACTTGACGCACGAATTCTGGGAATAATGCTGCGCACTCCTCAATGGTCAATTCACCCTGAAGCGGAAACAAGCCATCGTGAATGTTGACCAAAGAATAAATACTCACCTCATCTGGATATTTTCCAAATCGGTCGTGGTACAAAAAGCTGTACATTACCAACTGAAGAATGTGCTTTGCCCCTGTAATGACAGCGACTAGGTTCGACATATCGGGTTCTGGACATTTTATGGTCACGTCCTTCTTGTTGGATTTTCCGGATTTATAATCAATAATACGCATTTTTCCTCCAACCGAATCGATGCGGTCTACATACCCTTTCATGTGGATCGGCATGGTCTTCCCTTGAATTTCGATGTCCATCGTGGAGGCGAGTTCAAGTTCCAAGTATTCGATAAACACAGGCTCTGTTTGCTTACTTAGAAAGTCCTTTTCATTCTCAAGAATTCGTTTTGTCAGTTCGAGTGCCATTTCATACGAAAGCAAATTTTTACCAGTACCAAAAGACGAGGCATCTTGATCAAAATGGGCTAAGAACTGCTTATTAATCAAACCATCATATTTCTGCAACATGGAATCGATGTCCTGTGTTGTTAAATTTGAAGGTTGCGGATTTACCTTATTTCCGTCCTTGTCGTGACGAGCAAATGGTGTAAATAATTCTTCCAACACGTTGTGTATAAACGTACCAAACGTATTGATTTCCACTTCCTCCTCAACAACAGATTCTTCCCCAAAATCCATCACGTAGCGGTAATAGTAATCGAGTGGGCACTTGAGGTATTTGTTGAGTGCCGATGCAGATATTGAACGTTCAAACAATTCATCCAAGCGTGCTAAAATTTCAGGCGTCTTTGGAATGATCGAATTCACCTCTGTCGTTGAACCTGTATTTGGAACGGCGTAAAACTTTCGTTCAAGCGTAATGTTTGGATTTAAGCGAGACAGTTCCAATTCAAGTTGAAGCAAATAGCGGCTTGCCTCATTCGAACCTACACTTTCTTGTGCACTTGTGTAGGTCACCCAAATGTTTTCTGCTGAATGCAACAGACGGTAAAAGTGGTGGGCAAATAGTCCTTGCTTATCCCTCGGTACTGGCAATTCAAAGTATTTCCTTAAATCCATTGGAATCAATGTCTGAATCGGGTTTGTTGGTGGCATATTCCCTTCATTCATCCCTAGAATTACGATATTTTTAAAGTCTAGCAAACGTGTTTCCAAGAGTCCCATAATTTGAAGTCCTTGCAGCGGATTCCCATGGTACGCAATACTTTTTGTGGTCCAATGTTGCTGAAAGAGATGTCGAAAACTTTTGATTGACATGTCTGGAATTCCTTCTGAAAGAATGTTTTCCAACTCCTGCAACGCTTGGTCGAAGGCTTCAACAACTGCTTTTTCAAATGCATCTTCGTTGCCCATATTTTTAAACAGGGTCTGATTCATTTGTCGAATTGTCTTTAATCCTTTGAGCCAATCTCCGTCCCAATTTGTGGTCAATAAGGGCAAGAGTGCTGAAGACGTTGCGCCAGTTATTAATTTGTCTGGGTTTAAAAAAATGGTGTTCCTTTCAATGATTTGAAGTTCAAGTCCAATAATGGTTTGTTTTTCCTGCTCATCGAGAATGGCCACCGTAAATGGGTGATTCCAAAAGCGCTGTAAATCTTGAAAATAGATTGACTTTGTTTTAAACCGAACTTTGTTTTCTTGAATTGAAAAAATAAGGTCCACCCATGTGCGTAAAGCAGAATTTCGCAAGGGAAGACCAAGGGTAATGTTTGCCTTTCCAATGTGTTTTGGAAGGTTCTTTACGAGCGGTGCAATTAAACTTTCATCGGCCAACAACACCAATGTTTCACTCATTTCTGACGACGGAATTTGATTGAGTATTGTCGCTGCCGTTTTTACCTGTCCTGTAATTTGTGGACACTCAACAATCTCTATTTTTTTCGTTGCCGTAGACATGTCATCAGCTACAAATGGAAGCACTTTCACATCAAGATCATTCATAAATCGACGCAAAAATCGGCCTGCTTCGTGTGCATCATTATTCAGGTAATACGCATCTGCATCGATAAGTATGTGTGCTCTACCCAATTTGTACAGTTGTTTCATGATGGCCATTTCTGCGCTTGAAAGGGCATTGAATCCTGCAAAAATAAACTGTCGTTTTGGGTCACGCTTAAATACGCGGTCTATTTGCTCTGCCAATTCGCGGTAGGCCTTTCCTGGATAACACTGCCCATCTGCGTTGAGCTGCTTATTCAAATCCGTATAATAGTTCGGTAATTTCTCCCAAAACTCAAGAAATCGTTTTTGTCCTTCGGTTAAATTAGGCCCTTCAAAGCTCCATTTATCCACTTCCCAATTCTCCAACTCTCTCACTGCCTGAAGGTTGGTAAACACCGTTTTCGTCTCAAGTAAATAGCGGTCGATTTCATCAAAATCCGACAAGAGAATATTTCCCCACGACATAAACTCATCAAATGAACGGTCTTTATCGCCTGGTGGATCGAGCAACTGAATGTTGAATAAGCGAATAAGCGCTCTTGTTCGATCAATCACCGTTTTATCCGAAAGGCTTTTCACCCAGCGATCAATGGTCATCATTTCTGGGGCCAAGACAGGCTTGCCGAAGGCACGAAAAAGTGATGCTGAAATGTACTTCTTTGCACGCTCAGAGGGCAGGATAATGGTTAAGTGGTCGAGGTCGAGTTGCTGATCAACGATGTACTGCGCTAGTTTGTCCGTAAACTTCATGTAAATTATTTTTTAGTGAGGAAACCCCAATAGGTAGATCGATTGAGCACATGTGTGGAAATCTCCGCATAAGCACTACGGAAAGAGGCCGGAAATTTCACTTTTTTCTTTTTCTCCCACGACGTTTTATAGGATGAAATTTTGTCGCTGTTCGACTCAATGAAATCCATGGACTGGCGAGTATGTGTGTGCCAAAAGTAATACTCTGGAAAAACACCATTCATTGCATTCCATTTCAATCGCTCGGCAATCAACCAATTGCGCCAAAGTTGTTCGACATCATTTCGCAAATCAATCGGATTGAAATTATTGATCAGTGCATTTCGAATGCCATTATCGAGAAAGTAGAGGACATGTGTTTTTTTTAATTCATAGCGATGTCCATTGTAAAACGACGGAAGGCGAACAAGAATGAATGCTTTTTCCAATAAGTCGATGTAGCGTTCTACTGTTTCATTGTCCAAACCACATTTCTCCGCAATTTCGTTGTACGACACAGTCTCGCCAATATTGAATGCCACCACTTGCAACATCTTAGTCAGTTTATCAGCCTTGTTGATACGGTCCGTAACCCCAAGCTGGGTAAAAACAGCTTCTGAAACCAGTTCTTTCAGTCGCTCTTCGGCGTGTGCTTGATCTTCCGTAACTTCCGGATATGCGCCATAAATCAAGCGTGTTTCCAAGGATTTTTCTTCAATAGGCAATGAATTTTGCTGGGCCATCTCATAAAATGATGGTGCATAGACATGAATTTCTAAACCTTGCATTCGAAGCACTTCCGAAAATTCTGAATCCATCAAGGGATCAAAAGAACAACATAGAATAAGCGTTGTATTCAATGAACCTTCCAAAACAGCTTCAATAATCAATTGAAGGTTTCGAACATATTGCGCCTCACGAATCACCGTAAAAGCTTCTGCACCAAATACCTCATTCAATTGGTCAACATTCATTTCTGAGACTTCCTGAACAAATGATTTCTTTCGCGCATCGAATTGCTGCCAATTGACAGACAACTCCTTCAATACTTCATTGACCAATGTAAATTTTCCAGAGCGCCGTGGACCTTTTACTAAAACAACTTTGCTCTCTTGAATACACGCTTTAAGTCGTGCCGATGGAACGCGTTTTATCATGTGTGTTTATTTTCAACAAATCTAGTAGAAATGCCTCATTAAACGCGTAAATTACTTAATATTTGCGGTTATTGATCAAACCAAATCCGACTGAAGAATAAATTTGGGCGGTTTGAATTCATGAATTTATTGCCTCCATAGGCTTTTAAAATCAGCAGGTATTCATCATTTTGAATAAGCCTTACCCAGTGAGGCCCTTCGGGATAGGTATCTGAAATGCCTTCATAAAATTCTGTCCCATCGTCTTGAATGGACTGTGAATAAGGTGATGCGTCTGGACTTGCAATATAAATGGCGGCTTGTTCTTCCAAGCTTAGTGTGCCATCCACAGGAACAATCTCGATGGAGAATGTATTTCCTTGACCCAGTTCACGGTAGATAATGTAGGGGTGTCCATCGTAGATTTTTAATTCCTTTGGCTTACCCGGGAATACCGCAACAAGTCCAACTTGTTCATTGAAGTAACTGTAATTTTTAAACGACCTCACCTCTTCTTTCGCGGGGATAGATCCTTCAGAGAAAACCGCCATGACTTTTCTTACCTTATATCCTTTTTTACGCAAGAGGTTTATTATTCCTTGTTCTCCTCCTAAGTGTCCAGCGCCTACAGCACAAAATAAAGGATTGAAACGCATCAATGAATCCAGCCCTTTGACCATTCTTTCATTTCTCCGGACGATCAACTCGTCATACATCTCGGAGTCACCTTCAACAGAAAGGTTCACATTCATCATTTTATTCAAGCCCTCAATATCCCCCTGAAGGTACAATTCGATGACTTTCTCCTGCAAGTAATCGAAAACAGGTAGGTTCATTCCATTTCCATCGGGCAAACCTATTTCTGTCAACAAACTCAACTGTTCCTCAACCGTTTCGAGTGGAAAAAAATTCTTTTTCGCATTGTGACAGTATTGAAGAAAATAGGCATCCAAGAATTGTGGCATTCCATCTTCATTGCCATAAATGGTTTCTGATGCTTGATCGTTTGCTGTATAAGGCTTCCCTTTGTTGTCGTAAAGCAAGCGAATCTCATCTTTTCGCGTATCCCATTCTTCAAACAGGGAAAAAATATCCGTTTCAAGGACAACTGATTTTGTGACATTTAGGGCCACATATACAGAGTCAGCAAGTCGAAATAAGCGTTTATCATTTGAGTGCAGACTCCCGTAGAGATAGCTTTTCGCTTTCAAACCATTTCCAGATATTTCCCAGAGTAGTTCATTTTTACGCTGAATGTTCTGACCAAACAGTACATTGCCGTACATCAGAAAAAACAGGGTGAAAAGTAAACGGGATTTACACATGGTATAAAGGTATAGAATCCTTGAGAATTAAATGAAAATTCGTTCAATATGCATATCGCCAAAAGCGTAAGGAATATATGCGAGTGACGGGATTTGCGTTGTCATTACAAGTGGGGATTTGCGTCCTAGTGCTATTCTTCCATGCGTTTCACTTAACCCCATGGCATACGCGGCATTGATGGTTAAGGCATTCAATGCTTCTTCGGGAGTTAGTTTCATTTTTACGCAGGCCAAGGACCAAACAAATCCAAGATTTCCACTTGGTGTTGATCCGGGATTAAAATCGCTCGCTAAAGCCACCGGCAAACCTGCTGAAATCATTTTTCGCGCATCTCCAAATGGGATTCCGAGAAAGTGTGAACAACTCGGTAAAATCGTAGGCATGCAATCGCTATTTTTCAATGCGTCTATATCCTCATCTGTGATTTCTTCCAAATGGTCCACCGACAGGGCGCCCAGTTCGACCGCCTTTGCAACACCTCCAAGTGCAGAAAACTGGTTGACATGCACCTTTGGAACGAGCCCATACTTTTTTCCTTCCAACAGAATTTCTTCCATTTCATCTACTGAAAAGTAGTTCCGTTCACAAAACACATCAATGTAATCTGCCAACCCTTCCTTGGCAATCTTTGGGAGCATCTCCTGCTTTATGATGTCGATATAGCCCCGGTGATTTTCTTTGTATTCACTTGGGAAAGCATGCGCACCTAAAAATGTGGCTTTCACGGCAATGGGTGCGTTTTCTTTCAGCCGTTTAATAACACGAAGCATTTTAATTTCTGCCTCTACTGACAAGCCATATCCTGACTTTATTTCGATGGCTCCAGTTCCGTATGCCATCAACTGCTGAATGCGTTTCATCGCTTGATTAAACAAGTCCTCTTCCGACATATCTGCAATTCTTCTGGCTGAATTTAAAATCCCCCCTCCACGTAGCGCGATGTCTTCGTAGCTTAAACCATTGATGCGATCGACAAATTCCTCCTCACGGCTGCGTGCAAAAACGGTGTGTGTGTGTGGGTCGCAAAATGCCGGCATAACATACTTTCCTTCGGCATCAACAAGTTCTAAATCGCGCCAATCGTCGATGCCCTGCAATTCACTCATGGGTCCATAAGCAACAATTTCTCCGTCTTCCAATGCCACAAAAGCATCTGGGATCAAAGGGACATTTGCCATCTCAGCGCCACGAAGTACCATCGGCAAATCCTCACCCGCTTGCACGAGTCCTTTGATGTTTTTGATGAGTATTTTTCGCATGGCGTGAAATAGTGTTAAATTCGACATCTAAAAGTACACGAAATTGAAGAATCTATACCTTGCAGCGCTCACTTTAATCAGTTCTTACGGATTACATGCCCAAACATTCACTGGAGGAACAGGTCCAATCTTGGATTTTCAAACCATTGATGTCCCTGCCACTGTTGCGGTTCCTCAAACGAGCATCAACACAACAACCTTTGGCTTAGAAACCGTTTGTATCAATTTGACGCATACGTATTTGGCCGATTTGACCATACAACTGGTGGCGCCCGATGGTACCGTAAAATTACTCGCAGGAGGAATCGGTGGTGGAGATGACAACCTGGTGAACACCTGCTTTAACACCTTGGCAGCAGCAAATATTGCTACAGGAACGGCACCCTTTACCGGCACCTACACACCAATGGGGCAAATGGGGGCGGTGAACAATGGTCAGAATCCCAATGGCACTTGGTATTTACGCGTTACTGACGGCTATGGAGCAGACGAAGGGGCCGTTCAAGATTGGTCACTCACATTTGGTTCAAACCCAGCTGATTATTTTCAGTTTTCGGAGTCAGATTTGCCTATTGTCGTTATCAACACGGGGGGACAAACGATACAAACGGATATCAAAACAAATGTGGACATGGGGATCATTTACAACGGTCCGGGGAACAGAAACCACATGGTCGATCCATTCAACGAATACAATGGGAAGATTGGATTGGAATACCGCGGAAACTATTCTCTTTCATTGCCTCAAAAACCTTATGCATTCGAACTGCGCGACAACCTTGGAAACGATATTGATTCTTCCCTCATTGGCATGCCCGCTGAAAGTGATTGGAATCTCTTGGCCAACTACAACGACAAATCATTTGCCCGCAATTTCATTCCGTTCAACCTGTTCGATTCAATGGGACATTACGGCGTGCGTTCGCGCTTTGTAGATGTCGTGATCGATGGGGATTATCAAGGTATTTACATGCTCACCGAAAAAATCAAGCGCGACACTTTCCGTATTGACATCGCCAAATTGGACAGCACTGAAATTCTGGGCTTGGACGCTACAGGTGGTTACATCATTAAAATTGATTATTACGATGCCACCAATTCATGGTTGAGCAACTATTCTCCGATTGGTTTTCCTGGATTAGACATCCACTATGTATATTACTATCCAAAGCCATCCGATATTGTTCCTGCACAACAGACCTACATTCAGAACTACATCAATGAATTAGAAACAACACTATATTCTGTCGGGTATGACGACCCTACCTTTGGCTATCGCCGCTTTATGCACATTGAATCCTTTATCGACTACTTCATCATTAATGAGTTAACCAGAAATATCGACGGATTCAAGAAGAGTCGCTTCTTCTGGAAGGACAAAGATTATTCCGACGGAACCTACAAAAAGCTTCACGCTGGACCCGTATGGGATTTTGACTGGTCGCAAAAAGACATGTGGAGTGGTTCTGAAGACGGGTCACAATTTATGTATGGCCTGGTTGATCAAGATGTTCATGCCTGTGGATGGTACATTCGACTTTTGCAAGACACCGTCTTTGCGAATGAAGTACGCTGCCGCTATGATGACTTACGCCGAAACATTTTGAGCCTCCCGTACATCCTTGCAAAAATAGACTCTGTGGCCAATGTGGTGAATGAAAGTCAGGCATGGCACTACCAAACCTGGGGGAACATGGGCGTTGCTACCGGAACTGGTGAGGTTCAGCCCCCAGCGCAAACATATGCAGAAGAAGTGCAACGTTTAAAAGATTGGTACACACGACGCATCGCATGGTTAGACATCAACATGCCTGGGACCTTGAATGGTTGTAGCATGGCAGGTGTGGATGAGTTGGCTTTCAGCAAGGCCGAAGTGTACCCGAACCCTTTTAGTGGAAGCATTATCGTTGAGTTAGGCGAAACGATAACAGAAGAAACGGCTGTTACCCTTTTGGATGCTCAGGGTCGCAGCATCAAAACGTTGGTGGCTACACCACAAAGCAATTTTGTTCAATTCAATCAGCTCGAAGCGATTGGGTCTGGGATGTATTTTTTAAAGATTACAGACGGCAAGCGATCACGTTTGATGAAAGTTTCGAAAGTATAATTCCTACAATTTTGCGTGCTACTGCGTGGGGAGTTGAAATAAAGTGTTAAATTTGTGCACCAATTTCGAAATGCCTCGGTGGCGGAACTGGTAGACGCGCTGGATTCAAAATCCTGTGCTTTCGGGCGTGCCGGTTCGATTCCGGCCCGAGGTACAAAAAACCAGAGTGAGAAGCAGAACGAAAGCGCTGTTGACTACTCTGGTTTTTTTCTTCA
>CAIQQH010000065.1 GCA_903873915.1 uncultured Flavobacteriia bacterium
ACGAATTACGAATCATTGTTGTCCGACTAAATCCATTTTCATGTTTTATCCAATCCATCTAACCTTGGTTTTCTGACCCCATCGGGGTCAAACCTTTGTAACCATAAGCCTTCCCTACAAGCCAATGACCCCATCGGCCTGTCCGCTGCGGCGGGGGTCAAACAGATTAAATCTTAACTGATGAAATCACATAAATTAAAAACCACTATCTCGTCTTAAAACCACTTCATAAAACCAATGATTTCAATCGTTTCAAGATGAGCAGTAAAATTTTATCGGACAACAGTGGTTACGAATTACGAATTTGGTGGCTTCGCCGCAGCGAATACTTGAGGTTCTTGAAGTGAAAAATTAAAAGTGAAGAATTAAAAGTGAAGAATTTGGTGGAACCGCCGTAGCGGAAAAGTGAGGTTCTTGAAGTGAAGAATTAAGAATTAAAAGTGAAGAATTTGGTGGCTTCGCCACAGCGGACACGTGAGGTTCTTGAAGTGAAGAATTAAAAGTGAAGAATTAAAAATTAAAAGTGAAGAATTTGGGGGCTCCGCCGTAATGGCTGATTTGACAGTTTTTGCGATCAAGACTGGGTATTATTCGATACAGGGGTAGAAAAGAGTTACGAGTTACAAGTTTCGAGTTTGATGGCTTCGCCGCAGCGAAAAAGTGAGGTTCTTGAAGTGAAGAATTAAAAGTGAAGAATTAAAAGTGAAGAATTAAAAATTAAAAGTGAATAATTTGGTGGCTTCGCCGCAGCGAATACGTGAGGTTCTTGAAGTGAAGAATAAAAAATTAAAAGTGAAGAATTTGATGGCTCCGACCACTACCTCCCAAAACAAATAATAAGAACGTTTAAAAATAAAAGCGGGAGTTGCCTCCCGCTTTTACCCCTACGAACAGGACTGATATCCGTAGAGCGATATTCCGGTACTGCAACCCGGAGTTTCGTTCGACTGCCTAAACAGAGAGATAATTCATGGGCACTTACACTGCATGGCCCAATCCATATGTTCCCCGCTCTTGCCGTTTCTGGATCGTCACTGACTCAAGTCAGGCCGGATCATTGTAGTGTGAATAGTGGTTTCATGTTCGGCAACGACAGGAACGAAACTTTAACAAAGCTATGACGAAAACTGTCACAAATCAATGGGTGTTTATACTCATTTTAAATGGTTTAAAACCTTAAAAATTAAGTGTTTTCACCTATTACAGACACTATAAAAAAACACCATCTTTGCACACAAGCATGAGTTTTCAAATACTCCAATAACCCCACTCTCAAATTGAATCTTGCATGTGTGAAATTATGTCAATAGAGCGCTTGAACTTAGACCATTCCACTTGGACATTCCAGGTCGATGAAACTTTTTGTCAGTTGAATGACGGCGCTTTTTTTATGGATCCCACAAATCAATACATCTATTCAGAAAATGAACACAAGGCATACACCTTATTTGGCGCAGGTGCAGCGCATGAATCCACAAATCAACACCTCACCAAGGACACGCATTGCATTTTATTGACAAAAATCGACGCTAGAAAACGTTCGTTTTTAGTGCGTTTCACCGATTTTTATCTCGAATTTATTCCAAATCAACTCCCATTTTCACTTTAATTCACTCCGTGATAACCGATTTGTTTTCCCAATACATCAATATTGATTATCAAAACTCGAATCCGTTTGCTTGATTTCAATGATTAAGTATATTTTTACAAACAGAAGAAGAAGAATTTGCCAAACGAGCGCATGACGAACGAAGGACATAAAATCTGGTTAATAGAGGACAATGAAGGATATGCCTTTTTATTGCAAGAATTTCTTGTGACATTGGGATTTTTAAGCAAGGATATTTTTGTGTTCCCTAGTTTACAAGAAGTGCGCGAAATTCCAGCTGAATTTTCACCTGACGTGATTTTACTCGATCTTTTTCTCACAGATTCCTTTGGTATTGAGACCTTTCGTACGATGAATACCTTGTTTAACAATGTACCGATTATCGTGATGTCTGGACTTGCCGACACAGATATTGCACTTGAAACATTGAAAGAAGGTGCTCAGGACTATCTTGTGAAAGGGGAATACTCCACAGAAATGATGGAGAAGTCGATTCAGTATTCGATTGAACGTAAACGAAATGTGGACGAGATTACGCTTTCGGAGCAAAAATACCGCTCCTTGTTTCAAACAAGCCCACTGCCTGTATTCATTATCCGCAAGGACCTGAAAATCCTAGATGCGAACACCGCAGCGACTTCTTTATACGGTTTAAATACAGAGAAGCTACCGAATTATGTTGATTTCTTTGAAGACGAAGAGATTGCAGAACGCGCAAAGGATGCCATCATCCACCAAGTTTCAAAGCAATTCCGTCAACGTTCTTGTCATGGCAAAGAATTGTTCGTAGAACAAATTTCAAAACTCGCCGATTACAAAAACGAGGAGGCCTATATTGTCATCATAAAAGATGAAACCGAGAAACGTCATTTTGAACAGGAAAAGATGCGACTCATTCATGAAACACAAGAGGATGAGCGCGCACGCTTTTCAAGAGAATTGCACGATGGACTTGCTCAATACTTGGTTGCCGTGAATCTTTATCTCGAGCAATTGAACGGGATTTCTGAAGAGAAAGATGCTGTTGTCGGGGGTATTCGCGACCTGGTAAAAACCAGCTTGGACATGGCGCGCACCATGAGTTACAATCTATCGCCGCCAGAATTGGAAAAAGGATTAATCTCTGGACTTGAAGCATTTTTCCAACGTCTTGGACGCATTGCAAAGATTGAATTTACCATTGTTCGCGATCCTGAACTGGAAGATAAGCAGCTCATTGAATTGGATGAATATGCCATTTACCGCATCATTCAGGAATTCGTAAACAACTCCATCAAACATAGCGAATGTAAGAGTATTGAAACCACCTTTTATCCTGAAGAAAATAACGTGGTGATTGAAATTAGAGACAATGGTGTTGGCTTCGACATCGACGAAGTGTATAGAGGTCTCGGTTTAAAAAACATGGAACAACGCGCCCACGCGAGCGGTATGACCCTTGATTTGCAATCACGCCCAGGCAAAGGCACATGGTTGACAATCACATCGCCTATCAATAAGTAGGATTTGATGCCTCCGGCAATTCTGAATTTGATACCTGCGGTAATTTGATGCCTCCGGCAATTAGAAATTCGATGCCTCCGGCAATTCGGTAGATCAATGCCAGGGTAACGATTATTTTTAATTTGCGAAGCAAACAAATTCGCGTAGCGATCAAATCTTGAATTCTAAATTTGATGCCTCCGGCAATTCTAAATTCGATGCCTGCGGCAATTCGGTAGATCAATACAAGAGTAACGATTCGTTTAAATTTGCGCAGCAATCAAATTCCCTTGGGATCAAATTCGCGCAGCGATCAAATTTTAATTAGGAATTCTACGCCTTAGGCAATTGAATTGTAAACACCGAGCCCACTCCTACTTCAGATTTTACCTCCAAGGTTCCATTCATGCGCTCTATGATTTTCTTGGTGATCGCTAAGCCTACACCCGAACCGAGTTGATCAGGGGGCATTTGAATGCGGTGGAATAAATCAAAAATCTTTCCTTGGGATTCAAGAGGGATTCCAATTCCATTGTCCTCTACCTCAATGACATAATTTTTTTCGTTTTCCACTGCTCGAATATTGATTACCGGAGCGAGGTCTGTTTTGCGATAACGAATTGCATTGCCAATAAGGTTTTGAAAAATTTGACGCAACACAGAAACAGGTGCTTTAATTTCGGGCATGATACCTATCTTGATTTCTGCTTTATTGAATTCTATCACACTGTTCAATAAGATCCGAACATCATCCAACACATTGTTTAAGTCCACTTTTGTGACATCTCCAACAACGAGTGCATCAGCCTTCGAATATTCCAACAAATCGACAATTAAGCTCTTCATTTTTAAAGCCGATTTTACCGCGAAGTCGATGTACTTCATGCCGCGTTCATCGATTTTATCGCCATAATGCACTTGCAATTGACTCAACAACTCAGTGACCATGCGTAGAGGTTCCTGTAGATCGTGAGAAGCAATAAAAACAAACTGTTTCAGCTCCTCATTCTTCTGCTCGAGTTCCACTGTTCGCTCTTTTACTTTTTCCTCCAGCAAGTCATTTTGCCCCTTCAGCGAACCCGTCAAATGACTAATCATTAGCAAGTTATTGATCCGAAGTAGCACTTCGGTAAAATCGAAGGGCTTCGTAAGGAAATCCGTCGCCCCAAGCCTTAATGCCTGTTCTTTTGATTCTTTGGTCGAATCGGCGGTCAAGACCAAGATGGGCATAAAATGTCCTTCTGTTTCTTTTCCGCGCAGACGCTCCATCACTTCGAATCCCGACATGTGGGGCATCATTAAATCCAATAAGAGCAAATCGGGAGAAAACGACTCAACAAGATTCTCAACTTGCCGCGAATCCGTTGTTGATTTCACCTGCTTAAATCCTTTGATTTCGAGCAAGCTCTCAAGAATTCTCACATTGGCTTCTTGATCATCGACGATTAAGATTTTCGAATTTGTAAGTTCCATCTTCATGATTTATGAAAGGTATTTATCCACTTCCTTGAGGAATTGTCCAATGTCAATTGGTTTTGTTAGGTAATTATTTGCTCCAAGAGACATCAAACGGTCTATTTGTTCGGACATTGCGTCTGCACTGATCACCACCACAGGAATATCGCGAGTCAGCGGCTCCTTTTTTAGGCGTTGAATCACCTCTGATCCATGAATATCGGTCAAGTTGAGGTCGAGTAGGATTAAATCTGGTTGAAGTTCCGACGCAAGCTGCACAGCTTTTAATCCTGATGCATTGGTGATGAGTTTCACACCAGCAAGTTTCATGTCAACAATTTGTTGAATGAGGTCGACATTGGCGCTATTGTCTTCAATGTATAGAATGCTGCCATGATGCGGATTCATATCCAGACTTTTTTGCGGATTGGATTGTCCAGTATCATTTAACACCCGCTCCTTGGCTGAAGCAAATTCCACCCAAAACGTACTCCCCACTCCCAGTTTACTTTCCAAGCCTAGCTCACCTTGCATCAATTCGGTCAATTGTGTTACAACCGCAAGACCAAGTCCAGTACCTTCTGTTTCTGTATTTTCAGCACCAATGCGCTCAAATGGAAGGAATACTTTTTCCATATTGTCTGGACTAATTCCGTACCCCTGGTCGCGCACTGCGATGCGTATTGTTGGTTTTCCTCCAATCTCTGTCTGTCCCTCGAGCACATCGACATCAATCATTCCACCTGTACGGTTGTATTTCAAGGCATTGCTCAACAGATTCATCATGATTTGCTTCAAACGCTGGCGATCGGCCATGATGTATGAAACCTCACCCATGTGAAAATTTGATTGAATGGTGATGTCTCGTGAAGTCGCCAATGGATTGAGCGAATCAATGATCTCATGAATCACACTATTGACCGAAACCGGTTCCATGGAAAGAGACATTTGTCCGGATTCGATGCGTGAAATCTCCAGAACCTCGTTGATCAAATTCAAGAGATGTTTTCCGCTTTGAAGGATATGGCCCACGCTACGTTCTTGGGAATCATCCAAGGACCCCATTTCAAGAAGCTGCGCAAATCCCAAAATAGAATTCATTGGTGTGCGCAATTCATGGCTAATGCGCGACAGGAATTCACTTTTTGATTGGTTGGCTTGATTGGCCAAATCTTGTGCGTTCCTCAATTCATTTTCTTGCTTTATGCGTTCAGTAATGTCTCGGCTAGCGGCAAAAACATACCCGCCGACAGGAGCTGCACTCCACTCGATGTAGCGGAAACTCCCATTTTTTGCCATCAAACGAATGACAAGACTGGATATCGATTTTCTCGTGTTCAACTGCCCCAGGGTTTCTACGGTCGTTGCGACATCGTCGGGATGCACAAAGTCCATGAAACTGAATCCTTCCAATTCATATATTTCGTATCCCAAAATACTCCTCCATGCCGCATTCACTTTGACTAAATTTGCTTGGAGGTCAGAAATGCACATTAAATCTTGAGCAGCAGCGAAGAACGTTTCCAACTCCTCCGACTTCGATTTCAACTCCTCTTCAACACGGCTTCTGTATGAAATCTCCTCAACAAGGTCTTTGTTTATTTTCACCACCTCCTCGGTACGTTGTTCTACTTTCTTCTCAAGACTTTCATTCAAATCAACAATTTCTTGCTCGTATTTTTTGCGCTCTGTAATTTCTGTGTCAGCGCCTATATAGCCAATGATCTCACCTTGGCCATCCTTTATGGCCGCACAATTGGTTGAAACCCAAATAAGTTCACCTGACTTTTTAATGATTGGATTTTCAAACTCAATTAAGCTTTCATTCCTATTCAAAAGCTCACCTGCAGAAGTCATGTATTCCTCACGCTGATCAGCTGGAAACAAATCGTAATAGTGTTTTATACCTACAGTTTCATCAACGGAATAGCCAAAGACAGATGCGCAAAGAGGGCTAATGTAGGTGTAAAGGCCATCCAAGTTGATTTCCCAGATGACTGATTTTCCATGTTCAGCAATTTGAGCCAATCGATTTTCACTGACAATCAAAGACTCCTCAATTTCCTTCAATTCCGTGACATTTTCTTGAATGGAAGCAAAATTTGTCGTTTCACCTTGGCTATTCTGAATGGGAAAGATGGTTGCGTATTCCCACATCGTTGTCCCATCCTTTCGCTTGTTTTTCAGATAGCCCTGCCATTTCTCACCTGCTAGAATGTTCCCCCACATTGTTTGGTATAGACTTTCTGTTGCGTCATCGGACTTCCATGTTTTTGGATTCATCCCAATGATTTCCTCCTGCCCGTATCCTTTATTGGTGGATGTTGCAGGGTTAGCATATTCAATTTCACCGGACATATTGGTAATGAAGATACTCGTAGGGCTTTGGTTGATGACATACGACAATTTTCGCAGCTGTTCGGCTGAGTCTTTCTCCGACGAGATATCGCGCATCACAACGAAGACTGCTTTTTCACCATCGTATTGCATGGATGAAAGGCGCACTAAAGCCAGAAATTCTGACCCATCCATGCGCTTGTGAGTCCACTCAAACTGAACAACTTTCTGGTGTTCAGCTTGTCCGATGTAATCCATTGATAAATTTGCCGAGGGTTGCTTGTCTTCTTGAAACTCCGGTGAAATCATGTAGGGAGATTTCCCGACAATGTCTTCACGTTGACCACCTATTAATGCTTCTGCAGAAGAATTGCATTCGATAAAGACCCCATCTTGAACAATAAAATAAGCTTCTGGTGAATCAAAAAACAACGAACGGTACTTGCGTTCACTTTCTTTGATGCGCTCATCCGCCCGACGCTGTTCGGTAATGTCAATGCCCATGCATTGAATTTCCTTAGGCAGCCCCGCTTCATCAATTAAACATATAAACTCCCAAAGAGTGGAATGAATTTCTCCATTTTTTCCAGGCTTGTCCAATTCTACGCGAATCACCTCACCAAGATTGTTTATACACTTAGCTACCACTTCATTCACACGTTCGTGATGGTAAGTGCAGATTGACGACAAGGCATATCCTTTACTGATGCCACCAGCCCCATAGGCCCAGCCATATTCATCAGCGAATTTATTGTTCCAATAGCTTATTCTTCCGACTAAGTCGGTACGAATCACATAACTTGTTTGGGTATTTACCAAGCCTAAAAGCATTTGCTCCCGCGCTTGAAGCTTATAATTCGATTGATTTAATTCAGCTTCAATAAGTTTTTTGTCCGTAATATCAACCAACGTTGCAAAAACTTGATGCACTTGTTTTTCACCAGCAGAAAATTCTGGATGCACCGACACCTCAATCCAAACAAAGGCATTTTTGTCCGGCAAATAAATTCCAAGCTCTTGATTTTCTATAGCTATACCTGACTGAAGCACTTTTATGACTGGGCTGTCACTTGCATCAAAGGCCTCTCCGTTTTTCCCGACAATTAGCCAACGGTCTGGTCGTTTTTCTCGGCCAGAGAATTGCGCACAGGAAATACCCATCATTTTCTCGGCTGCTGCATTCATGAATATTGCCTTGCCGTTTGCGTCGAAATAAACGACACCCAATGACATGGTTTGGAATACGTGTTCAAAATTCATTCTATCAGCTTTTAGTCATTGGGAAGACCCAAACGCTCTCGCTCAATGAGCTTCAATGGTTTGCACCAAATGAAAAACTTGAAAGCGAAAAAACGTAGGGTTAAAGTTAAGGAATTCAATCGGTTGTTTTGGAATATTTCACACACCAAAAATGGATTTTCACCTACCAAAAATCGAATATTTTATGTGATTCACCCACTACGGTCAAAATCCAATCAGGTCCATGAATTTTTCTACATTCGTGCAGATAGTTCATCATCGTACAAACTCCATTTATTCCTTTGTCGTACTTTTGCCAGAAAACAAAGGATGAGCGATAAACGAACAGAAATTAGTGACTTAGGAGAATTTGGTTTAATTGAACATTTGACAAAGCCTTTCACTATGCACCACAGCAGTTCGTTATTGGGCGTTGGGGACGATGCCGCTGTGATCGACATTGGTGGGGATGATGCTTTGGTTGTGAGCACCGATTTACTGACCGAAGGCATTCATTTCAACTTGATGTACATGCCCTTAAAACATCTAGGGTATAAAAGTGTGGCCGTAAACGTTTCCGACATTTGCGCGATGAACGCCACTCCGACACAAATTACGGTATCCATTTCCGTTTCAAATCGATTCCCTTTAGAGGCCTTGGAAGAATTGTATGAAGGAATCCGCTTAGCGTGCGACCATTATAAAGTTGATCTCGTTGGTGGTGACACGTCCTCGTCCTATTCGGGATTGGGCATCTCCATCACTGCCATTGGAACCGTTAAAAAAGACAAAATAACCTACAGAAGTGGTGCGAAAGAATACGATTTATTGGTGGTTACGGGTGACCTCGGCGCAGCATACATGGGTCTGCAGGTGCTCGAACGAGAGAAAGAAGTGTTTCGTGCCAATCCGAATGTTCAGCCAGAGCTCGATGGTCACGACTACATTATTGAACGCCAGTTGAAGCCAGAGGCTCGCCAAGACATCATCGGATTTCTCGCAGAATTGGATGTCCTTCCAACATCCATGATTGACATCTCTGATGGTTTAGCGTCGGAAGTTCTGCACCTGTGCAAAGCCAGCAATGTGGGTTGCCATGTGTACGACGAAAAGCTACCTGTTGATGCAAAAACAGCGATGACCGCCATTGATTTCAACTTAGACCCAAACACCTGTGCCTTGAATGGTGGCGAGGATTACGAATTGCTTTTTACCATCAAGCAAGACGATTTCGACAAGATCAAAGGCAATCCTCACATGACCGTGATTGGACACATCACCAATGCACAAGACGGCATCTATTACATCGACAAAAATGGTTCGATAATCACACTTCGAGCGCAAGGATGGAAACATTTTGATGCAGAATAAGGGATTCGCATGTCGAGCTTAATCTCTTAAAAAAGCCAACAACACTTCCAAAATTTCGGTGCCTTGTTCGATGTGCGCCATGTGACCAGCCTTGGGTAGTTCAACAACCTTGATGGGAACTTTCGACGTTCTTTCACGAATGACTTCCATGCTGATTAAGGGATCGTTCAAGCCATGTATCAATAAAAAATCGCTTGAAAAGGTCTGGATTGTTTCCGAATGATCTTCTCTGTTGCGCATGGACAAGGCCGAATACGCAATGGATTCGGGCAACATGTATTTCGCTTCTTCGATTAGGAATTGGATGTGTTCATTGTCGTTTTCCTTTCGGAAGAATAAGCCAGGAATCGCTTGCTGAATGAGCAAATCTTTTGCTTTAAACGCCAAGTCAGCTACGCGAATTCGATCGCGCTTTTTTTCTGCTGAATCTTCCCAAAAGTTGGAGTTCAACAAGACAACACGTTGGCATCCTGACATTTGTTTCTTCAACTCCAAGGCCACATAGCCACCCATTGAATGTCCAACGACATCAAAATCAGAAATCTTCAACGCCCTTAGCCTTGTCATCACATGTATTGCCATCTCCGCGATTGACGGATCACCTACCCCTGTTAAAAGCGGAGAATGGCCATGTCCTGGCAAATCAATAAAAATCAATTGGTACGGCAGTTTGTTGAGTGAAAGATGCTTCCACATCGAGCTGCTTTCCATGAAACCATGGAGAAAAACGACGGTTGGACCAGTGCCCTCAACCTGCGACCAAAGCAGTGAATCAGGCATTCATCAAGGCTTCAATCTCATCTGCTTCAATAGGAATGTTGCGCATTAAATTGAACGGCGCTCCTGCATCTTGCACAACGAGATCGTCTTCGATACGGATTCCTAAACCTTCCTCTGGAATGTAAATTCCCGGTTCACAGGTAAAGACCATCCCCGCCTTGATTGGTTCATTCCACAAACCGACATCATGTGTGTCCAAACCCAAGAAATGAGATGTTCCGTGCATGAAATACTTTTTGTACGCAGGCCATTCAGGTCGCTGATTTTGAATATCTGTTTTATCGATCAAGCCCAAGTGAAGCAACTGTGCCTCCATAAGGTGCCCCACCTCTTTGTGGTATTCCGTCATGACCGTTCCCGGCACCAATAATTTTTCAGCTTCGCGCTTCACGTGCAACACCGCATTGTATACTGCACGTTGACGCTCAGTAAATCGACCATTCACAGGAATGCAGCGCGTCATGTCCGACGAGTAATTCGCGTATTCCGCCCCCACATCCAGCAAAATGACATCACCGGATGCACAGCGTTGGTTGTTTTCAATATAGTGCAGCACACAAGCATTTTTTCCTGATGCGATGATTGGTGTGTAGGCAAATCCTTTAGACCGCCTGCGCAAGAACTCATGGGCAAATTCAGCTTCGATTTCATACTCCCACACATCTGGTTGCACAAATCCAAGGATCCGCTTGAATCCAGCTTCCGTGATGTTACATGCTTCCTGCATCAAGGCCAATTCGACATCTTCCTTGATGGAACGAATGCGGTGTAGGATTGGTGCGCTTTTCCGCACTTGGTGCGCTGGATAATCCGTCTTGATCCGTTTGATAAAGCGATCTTCGCGCGTTTCGACCTCAGTAGATGCGCGTAAATGCTCATTGGTATTGAAATAAATGGTTTCCGCTTCCGCCATCATCTGTTTAAAGATGGTGTCGAACTGGTTTAACCAATACACGGTCTTCACACCAGACGTTTCGAAGGCCTGTTCTTTATTCAGTTTTTCACCTTCCCATACCGCGATAAGATCGCTTGTTTCTTTTAGAAACAACACTTCTCGGTGCGCTTCATTTTTACACATCGGGAAGAGTACCAAAATGCTTTCCTCTTGATCTACACCGCAAAGGTAGAAGATGTCACGGTGCTGTTGAAAAGGCATTGTGGCATCTGCCGAAACGGGATAAGTGTCGTTTGAGTTGAACACTGCCAAGGCACCCTTCTCCATGTGAGCGTTGAATTTTTCACGGTTGTGAATAAAGAGTGAGCGATCAATTTTGTGGTACTTCATGTGAACTTAATTTTCTGTTGAAATTATCAAATTTTCGCCTTTTTTCGGTAAAAAAGCTTTCTTATTTTAGAACATCGTAAATCATTTACGAACTTCTACATCAATCTTTGTGACCTAAACGATAAGAATATGGCAACACAAATCGACATCAAAGGTATTTATTTTCTTTCAAGCTCGCAGGAAGTGAGTATTGTTGGAACGGTACAACAGGGGAATTTTTCTTACCCATCAGAAATCATTACGGACCACAGCGGGTTGAATCTTGTGATGAACCATTTGCAGCAGCTCAATCCAGAAGTGGATGTATATGGCTTGCTTGAAAATTTACACAATGGCGCCACACAGTATTACGAAATGAGCACGAAATCACTCGAAATAACGCAGATTGAAACGGCATTTCTTTCCTCGGCAAAACCTTACCATGAGCTTCGCGCATAATATTTAAGAAGCTCGAAAAAGGTGTGAATTTGTTTTTTCATAAATTCATTGTAACTTTCGGTCGCCTTTCCTTGTTTGAGGAGGCAAGACAAAGCTGCAAATATGAAAAACATGAAATTTATTTTATTCGGTGCCATTGCTCTAACGCTCAGCGTTACATCATGTATTGAGCACGAAGTCATTCCTGCACCAGTACCCACGGTTGACAAGTATTGCCATTTTCAAGGGTTGATCAACGGAATTAGTACAGAATTTACTGAAAACGTGAGCGGTTACTACTGTAGTGGGACAAAAGCGAAATACATTTTACCAGCACCTGCATTTTCAAGTGCGGTATATTATTCAGAAATGTTGTCTCCTACATATCCTGTATCCATTCGAATAGGTTTAGGCAGCTTGCAATGGGATGCTGCACTTTCTTCCGAACCAAGCCTAAGTACATTCAACAATTTCCACATGATCAATACCACCCCTGCCTATTCAAATGCTGCTGCGAGTGGATTTGAAGTTGCCTACAAAGACGGTAGCGGTTTGTTGTGGACATCAAAACAAACAAGTACAAACTTTCAGGATGTAACCTTATCTGCCATCAAGCAAGGTTCAGATGCAACGGGTGATTACTCAAGATATGTGTGTACATTCAATTGTTATGTTTACCACCAAGATCCCGTAACGCTGGCATTGGATTCAATTCGATTTCAAAATGCTGAGCTGAAGGGCTTCTTCAAACGATAAAAACTTTAAAGCCGTTATTTAATGACGGCTTTTTCATTCACTATAGGATGAGCCAATCCCTGAAAATAGCGATCATCGGAGATTACAACTTCACCTACAACTCGCACCAAGCGACAAATTTGGCGATTGATCATTCGGCGCGCTTTCTCGATATTGACATCAACTATTATTGGATCAAAATCGGCGAAGCCATCAATTACAAAGCCCAGGGTTTTGAGCAATTTGACGGCATCTTAATTGGCCCTGGTCCGCACGCTAACATTTTTTTTCTCAACGGGATCATTCGGACATTGAGCGCATTGAGTATTCCTGTTCTTCTAACAGGTGAAAGTATGCGTTCGTTGATTGAGGTTTTGATTAATACCTATCAACTCAATCCAAACGGTGAAAAGTTGATTTCTGAAAATCTTATAGACGGAAACACCTTCGAGCGCATCCAAGTTGTACCTGCATCTAAAGCATTTATCCAATTGTATGAAAATCACTCCACCTTGGAGTTGACGTCATCCCGCTATAGTCTTTATCCACAGTTGATTCGTTCGATGGTGGATGAATTGGTTGATGTAGAGGCTTACAATCAATTTGAAGAGCCAGAGGTATTGAGTTTAAAAAACCATGATTTCTTTGTCGCCTGCGCTTATTGTCCGCAAGTTTCCTCCACTCGAGAGATTCCTCATCCCTTGATTTATACCTTCATCAAGGCGGCACTTTCTAAAATTCCCGGGGATTACGCTCGTCCTGCCTAGGCCTTAATCGCCATCAACTTGATTCGTTTCATAATACGTGTCGATCAATTGATTTTTGGACTCAGCGCCACTCACTGCCAAGACATCACAGCGTTCATTTTCCGGATGGCCATTGTGCCCTTTCACCCATAGGTAGGTAATGGAAAACTTGCCGTAAACACCTAAAAACCGTTGCCAAAGATCAGGGTTCTTTTTCCCTTTAAACCCTTTCTTTTGCCAACCGAAAACCCACCCTTTCGTGATGGAGTCAATGACATATTTTGAATCTGAATAGATTTCGATGGGATATTGACTGGTTTTCAATTGCTCCAAAGCAACAATGACAGCCATCAGTTCCATACGGTTATTTGTGGTCAATCGAAATCCTTGGGAAAACTCCTTTTCCTTTCCATTGAATTTCATCACAATGCCGTAGCCGCCAGGACCTGGATTTCCTTTTGATGAGCCGTCCGTAAAAATTTGAATTTTCATAGTTCGAAGGCAACTAAGGTACGATGAAAGTCTGTAAACAAATGAATTCTCAGTGGTTATTTCAATAATTTTTACTGTCTTTCTGATGTTTTGAAATCTGTATTTTGATATAGCTTAAGTGCCATATCGCTTATGAGCCATCGCGAAAAACATCATTTTGAAACCCACAAGCCCTAAATTAAAATTCGGGGGCTTTGTGCCTTGCTATTAGCACATTATCAATCATTTCGACATTTTAAAGACGATGGTACTAAACCTTTCAGCCAATTGGTTGTTACAACTCAAGGACAAGTAGTCTTTTTCAGTGAATAGTAGTTAGGTATGGAAGGAAGTGGTGTAGCGTCACTTCCTTTTTCATGTTCTAGAGTTTTACTGAAGAAAGCCAGCGGTCCATTTCGTCGAATGGAACATTTTTCCGTTCTGACAAATCACGAATTTGTTCATCAGTAATCTTCCCTAAACCAAAATACTTGGCATCGGGGTGGGCAAAATACCAGCCCGACACGGATGATACAGGTGTCATCGCTAAGTTCTCTGTCAACTCAACTCCTGTATGTAGTGTGGCCTTTAGGATCTCAAACAAGCCGATTTTCTCCGTATGATCTGGACATGCTGGATATCCTGGCGCAGGACGAATGCCTCTGTAGTGCTCCTTAATTAACTCGTCCTTCGACAACTGCTCATCTGAACCATAGCCCCATTGTTCTTTGCGCACCACTTCATGCATGCGCTCGGCAAAGGCTTCTGCCAAACGATCGGCCAAGGCCTTGATGAGAATGGAGTTGTAATCGTCATGGTCGGCCTCAAAGCGCGCCACATGTTCATCTAAACCAATGCCTGTTGTGACTACAAATGCTCCGATGTAATCATCCACTCCACTCGTTTTTGGTGCAATGTAATCCGACAAAGCGATGTTTGGTTGACCCATGGCTTTCTTGGTTTGCTGACGCAAACTACGCTGGGTATACAAGGGCGCCTCATCACCATGTTCCACATAAATTTCAATGTCATCACCTACTGCATTGGCAGGAAAAATTCCCGTTACCGCCTTCGCTGTCAGCCATTTTTCAGTGACGATGCGTTTCAATAAGTCCTGTGCATCTGCGAATAAACTCCGTGCCTCTTCGCCTACTACCTCATCGGTCAAGATTTTTGGATACTTTCCATGCAACTCCCATGTTTGGAAAAATGGTGTCCAATCGATGTAGGGAACCAACTCCTCCAAGGGGTAATTGTCGTACACCTGAACACCTAGTTTCTTTGGGGCAACGCAATTCGTTTCGTTGAAATCCAGTGTCAAGGCATTAGAGCGCGACTCAGCCAAAGTCAACAATTGTTTATCCGCTCGATGTGCGGCATGGTGTTCTCTCAAGCGCTGGTATTCTGTTTTTAATCCCGCAACGAAGTCCTTATTCTTTGCGCCTAGCAAGCTTTCAACTACTGACACAGCACGCGATGCATCCACAACATGCACGGCTTGACCATTTGTATAATGTTCTTCGATTTTTACGGCAGTATGTACGCGAGATGTTGTTGCTCCTCCAATCAATAGCGGAATCGACAAGCCTGCCCGCTGCATCTCTTTGGCTACAGTGACCATTTCATCCAATGAAGGCGTAATCAATCCGCTTAAGCCAATGACATCGACTTGCTCATCTATAGCCGTTTGAATGATCTTGTCGAACGGCACCATCACGCCAATGTCAATCACTTCATAGTTGTTGCAGCCAAGGACTACGCCAACGATATTTTTCCCAATGTCGTGCACATCACCTTTCACGGTTGCCATCAGCACTTTACCTGAAGATGTCCGTCCGCCCGATTTCTCTGCTTCGATGTACGGCAAGAGCACAGCTACCGCTTTCTTCATGACTCGGGCCGACTTCACGACTTGTGGCAAGAACATTTTTCCGCTTCCGAACAAATCCCCAACGACATTCATACCATCCATTAGAGGACCTTCTATCACGTGAATCGGACGGTCGTAAAGCTGGCGGCATTCTTCCACATCCTCATCAATAAATTCGACGATTCCTTTGACCAAGGCATGTGAAAGTCGGGCTTGCACAGGGGCTTTTCGCCAGGATAAATCAATCTCTTTTTTCTTTCCGTCTCCCCGCACCCTTTCTGCGAGCTCGAGCAGGCGTTCGGTAGCGTCAGGACGACGATTCAATAAGACATCCTCCACATATTCAAGCAATTCCTTGTCGATATCGTCGTACACCTCAAGCATCGACGGATTGACAATTCCCATGTCCATTCCATGCTGAATGCCGTGGTACAAAAACGCAGAATGCATTGCTTCACGCACGCGGTTGTTCCCACGAAACGAGAAAGACACATTCGACACTCCCCCACTGACATGTGCGCCGGGTAAATTTTGTCGAATCCACTGCGTCGCGCGGAAGAAATCCAAGGCATTGTTGTTGTGCTCTTCCATCCCTGTCGCAACAGGAAAGATATTCGGGTCGAAAATGATATCGTCTTTCGGGAAACCAACGACATTCACTAAGAGGTCGTAGGATCTTTTGCAGATCTCGATGCGGCGTTCGTAACTGTCCGCTTGCCCATTTTCATCAAAGGCCATCACAATCACGGCTGCGCCATAGCGCTTCACTTTTTTCGCGTGGTCGATGAATTGCTCCTCACCTTCTTTCAATGAAATAGAGTTCACCACTCCTTTGCCTTGAATGCACTTCAATCCTGCTTCGATAATTTCCCATCTCGAACTATCGATCATGACCGGAACGCGCGAAATATCTGGTTCGGAAGCAATTAAATTCAGGAAGCGCACCATAGACTCTTTTCCATCGAGCATTCCTTCATCCATGTTGATGTCGATGATCTGCGCGCCACCCTCCACTTGTTCGCGCGCTACAGCCAATGCGGCCTCAAAATCTCCCTCGCGAATCATGCGTAAGAAGGCGCGAGAGCCAGTGACATTGGTACGTTCACCAATATTGACAAAATTACTTTCAGGAGTCACAATTAAAGGCTCAAGTCCTGAAAGTTTTAATATAGAATGGGTAAATTTCGGCATTTCTTGTTGTAGTTAATTCTCCGCTGAATGGGATTTTCTTGGCGAATAATTCTTTGTTAACTCCGCAATTGCACGGATGTGATCTGGGGTTGTTCCGCAGCATCCACCAATGATATTGATCAGCCCTTCATCCAGGAAGGCCTTGATTTGAACGGCCATCATTTCTGGTGTTTCATCGTATTGACCGAACTCATTTGGCAAGCCTGCATTTGGATGTGCGCTCACACAAAAATCTGTTTTCTGCGAAAGGACTTGCAAATACGGACGCATCATGGATGCCCCTAGGGCACAATTTAATCCAATGGATAACAACGGCATGTGCGATACGGAAATCAAAAATGCTTCAGTGGTTTGACCTGTTAAAGTACGGCCACTCTGATCGGTAATTGTCCCCGATACCATGATGGGCAATTTCGTTCCTCGGTCCTCAAAAACCTCATCGATGGCAAAAAGTGCCGCCTTGGCATTCAAGGTATCAAAAATTGTTTCCACCAGGAGAAGATCTACACCTCCATCCATCAAGGCGTTCACCTGTTGCTTATAGGCAATCACCAATTCATCGAAGGTCACTCCACGAAAACCTGGATCGTTGACATCTGGTGAAATGGACGCTGTGCGGTTTGTTGGTCCGATCGAACCTGCTACAAATCGAGGTTTCGAGGGGTCTTTTTGCGTAAACTCGTCTGCCACCTCACGGGCAATTTTTGCCGAATGGTAGTTGATGTCGTACACTGCGCTCTCCAGGTCGTAGTCTGCTTGAGCAATTGTTGTCCCAGAAAATGTGTTTGTTTCAGCGATGTCCGCTCCTGCTTCAAAGTACATGCGGTGAATCGCAGAAATCACATCTGGCCGTGTCAAGGACAGGAGGTCATTGTTTCCTTTAAGCGATTTTGGGTGATCTTCGAACCACCCTTTTCTAAAATCTTCTTCTTCGAGTTGGTAGCGCTGAATCATGGTTCCCATGGCTCCATCGAGCACGAGAATTCTGTTCTTAAGTATGTCTTGTATTGTGTTCATTTTCACTGTTTGAATTGCGTATAGCACCAATGAAAAAAGGGATGAGGATATCGATCCAACTTATCTTTTCAGCCGAAGCTGATTGGATTTGGCACCTTTTCCATGGGAGGTAGGTTGCCAAGGTTTCGCAGGGCCTATCCCTCCACCTTTCTTCATAAGTTTATTCTAAAGAACGCGATGCAAAAATAGTGTGAATTTGAACGAACTCAAAGAATCCATGACTTTTTTATTTTTTGTACTTTCGACCTACTTTAAACAAAGCTCCTATGAAATTCCTTCTTGTGCTCCTATTTGGACTATTCTGCTATGCACAATATGCAGTTGCTCAAACGCTTACCACATCCAACCTGCCGATTGTGGTGATCAACACCCCCGTAGGACAAACCATCAATGACCTCACCCGTACGGTGTGTGACATGGGAGTCATCGACAATGGCTCGGGAGCGACCAATTCAGTAACGAATCCATACAACGGCTACAATGGGAAAATCGCCATTGAAGTGCGCGGATCAACTTCGCAGCAATACCCAAAGAAAAGTTACGGATTTGAAACGCAAGATGCCCTCGGCAACAATTTGAACGTTCCCTTGATGGGACTTCCTATCGAAAATGACTGGATCTTGTACGGACCCTATCCCGACAAAACGCTCATCCGGGATGTATTGACTTTCCATCTATCCCAATCTTTTGGACACTATGCCTCCAACTGGCGTTACTGCGAGTTGCTTTTGGACGGTCAATACCAAGGGTTATACATCCTCGTAGAGCGCATTAAGCGCGACAATAACCGGGTAGATGTTGCCCGTTTGGACGCCGATGATTTGGCGGGTGATTCCCTCACCGGCGGGTACATTGTGAAAGTAGATAAGCTAACGGGACAAGTCGATTACACATGGCCTTCACACTACAACTCGGAGGTTATTTTTCAATTTCACGACCCTGAATACGTTGAAATGAACCCCATTCAATCGTCGTACATGGAGAATTTTGTGGGTATGTTTGAAGACCGTATTCACGGACCTAACCTCGACGATCCTGTTCAAGGGTGGCAAGGGATACTGGAACCAACCTCCTTTTACGATTTCTTCATCCTGCAAGAACTTGGTCGCACGGTGGATGGCTACCGTTCGAGTTCCTTCATGCACAAGCATAGAAATGACGGCGCGTGGAATGGGCGCATGGTTGCTGGTCCAATGTGGGATTTTAACCTCTCCTACGGAAACGCCGACTACTGCGGTGCCAACACAACTACTGGCTGGCAATATGACTTCGACTTGGTGTGTAATTTCTCCACAGCCATTCCTTTTTGGTGGAAAAGGCTTTTGGATTCTCAGGCTTACCGCAATGGTTTGCGCTGCCGATGGGAAACACTTCGTCAAGGTCCACTGCATACCGACAGCGTGAATTACTTCATCGATTCCGTTGCAAGCATGCTCATTGATGCACGACTGCGCAACTTTCAGAAATGGCCAATCATTGGAGTGTACGTGAATTGGAACGGCTTTGTCGGCGCCACCTACCAGGAAGATGTCAATTTCCTCAAGACCTACATTCAAGAGCGCTCACAATGGATGGATGCCAACATACCGGGTATCTGTGATGCGGGAGTCGAGGAACAGGCATTCATTCCTGAGTACCATAAACTTTGGCCTAATCCAGCTACAGACGAGGCCTACCTCGGATTCACCTTGTTCTCTCCGGGCGATGTCCAACTCGTGTTTACCGACCTTCAGGGACGCCTGGTACACCACGAAAACATCGGGCAACAGTCCCAAGGCGAGCATGCGCAAGCGCTAGATCTGCGAAATTTGACCAGTGGAACCTACCTCTACACCTTAAGCAGTTCGGGGGCATTGATTGGTTCGGGGAAATTCATCGTCCGTTGATGCAGCGATTCTTTCGTAGTGTCGGTTTTGCGCTGAATGGGCTTTTACACCTCATCAGGTACGAGCGAAACTTTCAAATCCATGTTGTGGCATTCATTGGTGTTCTTGCGCTTGGCTTATTTTTCGGGATTTCCTCGATGGAATGGCTGGTGATCTTTCTGATTTCAGCACTTGTCATGGGACTTGAGGCCATGAACACAGCCATTGAAAATCTTTGTGATTTGTATTCCACTGAAGCGAATGAGCGCATCAAGAAAATCAAGGATCTCGCTGCGGGCGCGGTGTTGATTGCTGCGGCTTTTGCGCTTTGCATTGCAGTGGTGTTGTTTTTGCCGTATGTAAAGAAAATGATGTGAATCGGTCAATTTTTCGTAAGTGCCCCCTCCTTTTTCAATGAACTGATTACCTTTAAGGCATGAATTACCGTTTGCTCCTATTCTTTCTATTGAGTATCAGTCCCTTGTTTTCACAGGACTTTTTCACCCAGCAGCTCGACCGCTATTTTCCCAACCGCAAGAGCAAGCAAATCGAACGCTTGCAGTTCACCCGCGACAGTTTGCAGCACATCAATGACAGTTTGTACGGATCGGTGAAAGTCGCTGCCGAGCGCATTGCTGGCATGAAGCAAGAAATTTTGGACTTGAAAGAAGAGGTATTCAATGAAAAAAACAATGCCAAGAGTGCACACACCGATTTGTTTGCCGAAAACCAGCGACTTAAAGATTCCATCAATCTAATTGGCTGGCCAGTAGTCATCTGCACGGAAGAAACGGTCTTGAAAAAAGGCGCAAAAGATCCTGTGATTGTGAACACCTGTCAATGGCGCGGCATCCAAATCATTGAAAAAGGCACGCCCGACTATCAAGGCCGCTATGTGTGGACGAGTGAGTTGTTTAAAAAGGTAGGCGACTCCTTGGTGAAAATCACCACCACGGACCTCTTCAAGCCAGAGAAAATGGTTGAATTGGAGAAGCTGATCAATGCGCGCTTGTCGGAAGATTTCACAGCATTAAAAGCCACCGATCCAGAATGTTTCACTCGCCGTAAGAATTACCCTGGCTTCAAGTTGAAAGACATGCGCCTGGCCTTCAGCGAAAATTCAGAGATCACCTTCGAGGTGAGTTACAACCTAACCGATGCCTGCTTTGCCTTGAACAAGGCGTCGACGACGTTTAGATTGAAGGATGTGAAAGTGTATTTGGTGGAGTGAGGGGATGAACTTTTGCTAACAGTTAAAAAATCATTCTCCCTGAGGTTCAGATAATAAGAATTCCTGTAACATTTTCTTGTCCTCGTCAGATAAGTGATTCCAAGTGGTCACCCCTTCTTCATTTGGCTTACCATTGACTCGAAAAGACACAAAAGAAATTTTACTCAATCGAATAAATTCTTGAGCAAGTTCAATCGGCACTACTTGCTCTGAAGTAATGAAGAGAATTTCTTGCTCTAATGGAGTTAGATCTCGGTCATATTCGATTAAGCGATAAACGTCATATTTTTTAGGGTTTTCAGAAAAATTAAATCGGTGCTTCAATTGAGAGGTATCCGAATAAAATTCTTCAGTTACAACTAGGGCATATCCTTTTTGAGCATCGCCGAAAATTGCTTTATACTGTTCTTTATAAGTCAGGACATCTATCTTTCTTTGTACTTTATTTTCCTTCAACTGAAGCCTAATTTTTTTATCTTCCAATCGAAAATATTCTTTTTCAACAGATTTATTTTCAAAAATTGGCTCACATTCGTAAGCATCTCCTTCTATTTGATCGCCAGTAATGATCGTCGCTTCATCACCCAGCAGCATCATTGGTTTATCAGATGCAATTTTAGCCAAATCGGCTTCTTTGAGTGAAAAGTTTAAAAGAAAATTGGTTTCTGAAAGCATTGTATCATTCTCTACTGCATCGGATAAAAATTCAGCTTTAGCAATTTTCTTTGCAGATCTTTTATCCCATGGCTTGTTCACATTCCACAAGGTAATAAGCCCTTCAACTTCAGTAATTACCATTGCCGAATAAAGCGGAGAAACAACTTCTTTTCCTTTCGAATTGAACATTTTTTGTGTTTGCACAAAATTGAGCACATAAAAATCATTCAACTTGAGCATTTCCACTTCTTGTCCAATTTTCCAAGTGCTTGTTTTATTTTTTTCTTTGATTTCAATTTGGTCGGAACCAATAAAATAACCCCCATCCTCTAGACATTTTCTTTCACCAACTGAATCATAGGTACAATTCCATGTTCCTCTCAAGTTTACAGGGATTTCAGCAAGTTTTTCACCACCAGCTGGTTGAGGACTTGTAAAATAATAAGTGGTACACGATTGAAGTAGGCTTAACAACAGCCCGAATACGATGACATACTTCATTTCTAATTGTTTTAAATTTGATAAGTGATGTATAAAATTAACATTTTGAAATACAATCTACTGATTCACCATGAATTAAAGTCTTAAATGTCTTTTAACATAAAGCGCAATAATTTCTACCTTCAGCCCTCAATTTAATCTTTAACTGATGAGAATACTCTTATTTTTAGCTCTTACACTGAGCATCACAAGCTGCAGCGGCTGGTCGAAGGGAGGCGAAAACGCTTATATGGGCAGTTGCAAACAAGCGGGAGGCATTGACTGCGATTGTGCCATGAAGCTCACGAAGAAAAAATACCCCAATGAAAGTGATTTCAATGAAAAGGGAGGCGAGGATATGGAATTGGCGCTTGAGATTGCAGAGAAGTGTTATGCGGTAAAGTAGCACGCAAAGAAATGAATATGATCAAGCATAAAAAGCGTAAATGATTTTTGTCGATTCTGAAACCCTTTCAAAACAACGCTTATCTTTAGTGCATTATTCACTATAAAACTGTTATTATGTTGTACGGATTATTGGCGATGGGATTTGCCTTGATTGCGATGTTTTTCGCAAAGAAAATGAAAAAATTTGCGGAAGACCAACAAGCGAAACAAGCTGAGTTGAAACGTCAGAAAGAAGAAAGCAAAAAAGAACAAGAAGGATAATCAAACAAAAGCGCCCGGTGATGATCATCGGGCGCTTTTGTTTGGTTGATTCAGTGATTTAGAATTTATAAAACCAAGAACATTGTGGAACAGGGAAGGCATTGGTTGACACGTTGTTTGTTGTGATATTTCTTTCTGAAAAAACTACCCCAGCAAGCGCAATTTGAAATGCTGTCTTGGGTCCACTTTGAAATCGCATCCCAGGCATAAAAAACGCGACCGTATTGCGGTAAGTATACGCACCTTGCCAGGTAGCCTGTTGCTTTTCAGTTCCAAAAAACATCATGGAATCGAAAAACAAACTGGCCTTCTTACCGATTTTCTTAATTCCCGCAATGGAAAAAACGGGGGCAGTATTCAGTTTTGACGAACTCGAATTTGCAAGATTTATGTAAGAATAGCCCAATGAAATCGTCATATTCTGCTTTTCATCACCAAAAGTTGCCATTCCCCAATGCAATCCTCCAAAACTACGGGAGTTATTTAAGTAGCCAGAGGTGCCGAGGAGGGTCCCAATTCCGAAGTTCACTTTCGGATTTTTTGTAGGTATTGAGTACTTTGCGGCCAGAACAAAAGGTGAAGCAATCCAAGTCGTCATTACACCTATGGACAAACGATCACTAACAGAAAAATGAACTTCAGGTCCATAAAGGTGAATCATGGCATAATCTTCCCCTTTTTTCAAAGGACGTGCATTAGTCGTAAAATAATAACGGGTGGTGAATGGAGAATTCACTAAAAAATCCCCATCGACAAGTTCTCCAACCTCTGGTTTATAGGGCCGAATACTTTTTACATCTTGTTTTAGGATAAAAATTTTACCGATGTCTTTTGACAAAAATAAAATCTCTCGACCATCGTCGCTGATAATCTCTCCAATTCGAATTTCACCATTTTGCATGGTAAGTATTTTGGTTGAGTCTGTCACTCCTTCTATTTGCGAAAAGGCATTCGCTGAGAACAATAAAATGAGTGCTATGCTTAGAATAAGTTTCATCATCTATAAGAATTAATTGTATCAAAGGTATTGTGAATGAACAAGCGACAAAAATTGATTTCCACAGGAGGGAAATTGGAAGTTGTGAATTTCGCAACAAATACCCAAGTTGAAATTATTTGGAAAAGAATGGATAATCAGGAATTTGCCCTTTTAGGTATGAAATCACATGTGCATTTACTCATTACAGAAAACAGTACGAATGAAATGTCAACTCATTCCTAATTGAACTTAAACGGCTCGATTTGTTGTTCGAAGAAATTGGACGGGTAATTTTCAACCCCTTCAAATCCCAATTCGACATCTCTCCCATCGGAAGGAATGTAGTTTGTTTTGAATAGGTAATCCCAACAACTCAATGAAATGCCAAAATTTACACCTTTCCTGTGATCCTTTGGCAAATCCTTTACATGGTGCCAAATGTGCATTTTAGGATTATTCAAGATGTATTTCAAAGGGCCGTAATCCCACCCTAAATTGGCGTGATTCAAGTGACCAATCAAGGTTCCAATCATGTACACATAAAATCCATATTCCAATTTAAAGTGTAGAATGTAGGACAACACAACAAATCCGATGAGTTGATAAACAACATTTTCCATGAAGTGGTACCGCAGATGTGCCGCAAAACCCATCTCTCTTACAGAATGATGCAGTTTATGAAAACGCCATAGAAAAGGGATGCGGTGGAATAAGTTGTGAATGCACCATTGCAGAAAATCACGTATCATGAAGAAAATGATGACCTGCAACCAGACCGGAAAGTAGTGGAAGAAATCGAAAATATATCTGCGAGGCATGCCAATTGACCCCATCAATTCAGAGAATAAAACCGAAGTGGTATTGCTCAAGGCGGCAAAGATGATCAATCCAAACAAATAGTAATTGAAAAACATGTAAAACGCATCTAGCCAAAAATCCTTTCGAAGTACGGATTGATTTTTTCTCCACGGCAAACAAATTTCGATTGTCCAAATGGCAAGAGACAAAAATATCAAGACATAAAAAGAACTAATCCCATCCGAAAAAGGATGAATAATCTGATTGACCAGGCAGTTCCAGCTGCCTTTGTACGCGTTTTCTATTGTTTGTAAAAGCGAGGTCAATTTTGTGTACTTTTTTAAGGATTCAAGGCAAATCTAAAAAGAAATTGGATGTGAACTCAAGCTATTTCTCAATACAGTTTGACTCCTTTTATGAATTATGGGTATTCATAAGCACTTATCATAACAAGATTTTAGAGGAAAGATTCCCCTTTTATAAATCAAAAAGAAAGAGAAGCAGAAAGAGAATGAAGAAAAACAAAAACGAGACCGCGAAGCCGCAACGAAGTTAATGATGCTTTCGCTCTCATTCTCGTTTTGTTTTCGTGGGCCAAAGGTCTGAACTATCGAGCCTTTATACTGATTTGAAGGAGGTTACATGTTTGGGTTTAAAACCAGAAATTCCTAGAAAAGAGCGAGAAGGAGTCCCCTTATATAAATCAAAAAGAAAGAGAAGCAGAAAGAGAATGAAGAAAAACAAAAACGAGAATGACGCTTTCGCTCTCATTCTCGTTTTGTTTTCGTGGTGATGGACGGAATCGAACCGCCGACACAAGGATTTTCAGTCCTTTGCTCTACCGACTGAGCTACATCACCTAACCGTTTTGTGGGGGCAAAGATAATAACTTAAATCGATGAACGACAAATGAAGCGCATTTTTTTTGACAACATCACGTATCTTTGACCGCAATTATGAACGAAAACATCTATGTCCTGGATGCCGGAAATACTTCGGTGAAAGTTGGTCTCTTTGAAAATGGAGTGCTCAAAAACGTTCGGCGGGTGCCCACAAGCGATAAATCGCGTTGGAGCGAAATTAAAGAATTGATCCCCTTGAATTCATCGCTTGTGCTGTGCAGTGTCGCAAGTGAAGAGTTTAATTCATTCGTTCATTCGCTGACAACAGACATTACAGTTATCAATGCCAACTCTCCCCTGCCCATACTAAATGCGTACCATAGTCCTGAATCATTAGGCATGGATCGACTTTGCAATGCAGTGGCCATCCATACCTTGAAACAAACCACAAACGCCGTAGCCATTGACATCGGGACCTGTATTAAATTTGACCTTGTTGAGGGTGATCAATACATCGGTGGATCAATCAGTCCTGGAATTGATTTGCGTTACCAGGCCTTGCACGATTTCACTGCTAAACTGCCACTGATCGACGCGCATTCTCAAGAATCTTTCATCGGAAAAGATACAGTGACTTCAATGGCCGCAGGAGTAATTCATGGATTGGATGCAGAAATAAAGGGGATGATGGACAAATACCGTTTAGCACATGGTCAAGACTTAACTTTTTTTATGACCGGAGGAGATGTCGAATTCTTTGATTTTGAAGGAAAAAATGACATCTTTGCGGACCCAAATTTAACCCTGAAGGGTGTTTATGAAATCTATTTGTGCCATGTTGCGTACTAAACTCTTTACCCTTCTGCTGTTGATATTCGCTTATTCAGCGTCAGCGCAATATACAATCAATTCCCCCTACTCGAGTTATGGACTTGGTGAACGCGCACACCCAGAGAATTATGTCTTTTCAGGCATGGGCAATTGTTCTGCTACGGTGTTTGATTCCACGGTATTAAATTTCTATAATCCATCTACCTACAATACCTATGGCACAGGTCAGCCTTTATTGTCGATAGGCATTGAATCGAAAATGTTATTTCAAAACGATGGTGATGCGAATGTCTTTTCGGGCACAGCAATGCTCAATCACTTTGTGATGGGAATTCCGGTGAAAAAGAATTTCGGCATTGCGTTCGGTCTTAAACCATTTGCGCGCAAAGGCTTCGAGCTTTACGACCGAATTGCCGTGGGAACTGACTCCATTAAATACACCTATTTGGGAAAAGGAGGTTCACAGTTTGTGTTTGTCGGAGGCAGTGCGAACCTCATAAACCTGAAATCATTCAAATGGTCTGTTGGCGGAAACGCTGGATATCTCTTTGGTATTGCAACAAACGAACGCAGAAGTCAAATCATTAAATTGTCGCAATACTCCGGCGGAGTGGATCGCAACGTATTAACAACAAGTGCTTTTTACTGCGAGCTCGGGACAAACATGCGCTTGAAAATCAATAACAATCACATCATCACTTTGGCAGGAACCTTTGATCCTGCTCAAAATTTAGGCGTGAAAAAAGACGAATACTTGTTTTATGCGCCGAATGTCAATGATCCAAGATATTACGACACACTTTACAAAGCGACAGATGTTCGCGGTACAATTCGCATGGCCCCTACCTATACAGTGGGTTTGAGTTACACACTTGGTTTTGAATCGGAAAAAAAAGGAAACCGGATTCGTGAATCAGAACTCGCACTTCACTTCAACTACGGCATGACCGATTGGAGCGCTTACCGAGATGAGTTGAATCCTGGCCTTACCTTTTTGAACTCAACTAGAATCAATGTGGGTGTACAATTCATTCCAGAGCGCGACTTCTTGGACAAAGCTGCTGTGGTGGGATTCTTCGAAACGGTCCGCTACCGTGTTGGGTATTACCAATACACCTTACCATATAGTTACAACGGAACTCAAATGACCGACTTTGGCATGACATTTGGTTTTGGGATCCCGATTTTGACGACAAAGTCACTTTCTTCAGTAAACCTTGGGGTTTCACTTGGAAAAAGAGAGGCGGGGTCTTCAAATTCACTGAATCAAAAATACATCGGTCTAAATTTTGGTATTACCTTAGCGCCATCAAACTTTGACCGCTGGTTCAGAAAACGTAAACTGGATTAAACTTAACGAAAATGAAACTTCAAAAATTACTCTTATCCGCTCTAGTACTTGTTAGTTTAAGTGCGTATTCTCAAGATGAAACTGAGCAAGAACGCGAATGCAAGCGCATGCGTTTTTTGGCGGGTGAAGACTTGAAAATTAAAAATTATTCAGGTGCTTCTACTTATTACTTAAAAGGTGAAGCAATTTGTGGAAACTACGACAAAGCCAACTACGATCGTATGATTGGTTCAATCCGTAACACGATAAGCGCTGAAACGGATAAGGTCAAGAAAACAGCCTACATTGATACCATTATTGGTGTGTATGATCGTGCAGAACAGAAAGGTTTTTACGATCAAGCAAATGATCTTATCCGTGCAACATACATGATGCAAATAGCAAAACCAAATCGTGCTGCAGCGGATGTTTTGTATTCGCGGGGATTTGCCAAAGTTGGCGCTGTGCCAAGTGAAACTCAAATACAATATTATTACATGAATCTCAACGCCTTGTATGTAGAAAGCACGAATGACACAATTAAATCAGCTTTGAAAAAACGTCTGATTTCAGATTACTTCAGTTTGTCTAAAATGGTGAGCGATTTGAAGATGTCTGCAAAAACACAAGATAATATTACGGTCTCTTTCAACAACATCGTTCGTTCATGTGCGGACATCCTTCCAGACTTGAAAGGTTTCCTTGCGACTTTGCCACAAGACAAAGAAATGAAAAAGAAAGCCGTTGTGAACTTTATGACACTTTTGGAAACAAAGAAATGCACGGATGCCAAAGAATACGAAATGTTGGTAGATACACTGAACATGATCGACCCATCACTGGATGGCAAATTGGCGAAAGCACGTTTATTGGTTTCTAAAAAACGATACAGTGAAGCCGTTGCAGCTTTCAAAGAAGCAAAAATGATGACGACTGAGTCTGCTAAAATTGAAGAGATCGAATACATGATTGCGAGCACTCAATTCAACTCTGGAAGTTACAATGCAGCGTATTCAACCGCAATGGGGATCTCTGGTGAGAACAGAAGCGAAGCCTTGCACCTTGCCGCAAAATGTGTCGCGCAATTGGCAAACAGCTGTGGTTCATCGACCATCGAACGCAAAGCGAACTTCTTGTATGCCGCACGTTTGGCAGATCAAGCGGGTCAAGGTGGTACAGCTGCAAAATACCGCGCGGCTGCACCAACAGATACTGATTGGTTTGATGCTGGAATTAGTAGCATTAACCTTAGCTGTTGGAATGTGACCGTTTCAAAATAAGGTGACCTTCACAAAAAATATACGTAAATATGTAAAGATTCCTGTCAGTTTAGTGCTGGCAGGATTTCTTTTTTCATGCGTGAACGATTTGGAATCCATCCAAAAAGTAACCTACGATCCAAAAGCCCCCAAGGAAGTCACAAAGAATCTACGGGTGTTTTACACGGATTCAGGATATGCACGGGTTGAAGTATTTGCAGCCATAGCCGAGTCTTACACTTCTCCAGAATCGATCACAAAACTGAAGGATGGTGTAAAAGTGAATTTCTTCTCCGCAGACGGAAAAATTGCATCGACCTTGACTGCACTTTATGGAGAGGTGAATTACACCCAAGGAACTATGTTTGTGCGCGATTCAGTCCAACTCTTTAACCATGCGAAAAAACAACGCATGGAGACAGAAATCCTTTTTTGGAACCAACGGGATAGTTCCATCTACACACCCTCTAATGTGGTTGTTCGCGGTCCCGATGGCGTGCTTTACGGCAAAGGCATTCGCACAAAACAAGATTTTTCGGAATATGAATTTTTAAAACCATTCGGAAAGATTGCTTTAGGCAAATAAAACAGGAACTACACAGAATCAATTATCTTTGACAAAAATTAATCTCATGCAACTTTACAATAAAATCATGTCGTATTTCTGGCTCCTTGCTGGATGCGTGCTTTTGGTCACAATTACCTATTTATCATTTACACAGGGAATTAAAAAGTGGGGATTCTACTATTTCTTCGTCGTGAGCGCCTTTGGAATGTTTTTCTTCAAGCGCTGGATGATGAAGCGCATGGAAAAACACCTTGCTTATTTACAAGAGCAACAAGCTAAGCAACAAGGAAAGTAAGGCGAAGGAAACTTTTAGTGTTTTCATGCGTTTATACAGTATTGAAAATTAAATTATTAATCGAAATCCAAGGAGTAACTTTTACCCTAACTTGATTGTCATAGGTTGCAATAAATGAAACAGTTTCTTTTTCTATCACTTTTAGTTCTCCTCACAGGAAACTCAATTGCTCAACAATTGTTGAGTGGAACCGTGCTAGACGAACGCAACATTCCTATTCCTCACGCCAAAGTATTCGTGAAAAACAGTGCGGATCTCCGAACCCTTGCCGATGTGAATGGCTATTACGAACTACGCTTATTTCCAGGAGAGTATTTCCTTGTTTTCAGTGCTACAGGCTATGATGATCGTGAGAGTTACATCACCATCACTGAAATACCTGTAAAAAGAGACATTCAACTTTTCCCTTCGAGAATTCAAGACTTGGCCGATGTCGATGTTTCTGCCAAAAAGACCAATCCCGGACGCGAGATCATGCTGGAAGTGGTGAAGAAACGCGATCAAATCAACCCGTGGAATTACCCTCATACCGTAGATGGGTACATCAAGGCAACGGAAAAATTGAATCGAAAGGAAGAAGAAAAGAAGGACGAAAAAAAATCAAAAGCAGAGGAACCAGCAGATCCAAATAGTCCAGAAATAGAGGATCCATTTGCCGAAAAACGCAAGCAACAAACTGAACTTGCGAACAACATGAACCTCGTGGAAGTGCAATTCACCCGCAACTTCTTCCCTCCAAATAAAGTCAAAGAGGTGCGCAACGCGTATGAGGAGCGAGGAAATGTGCGCAATCTCTACTACACCACAACGGTAAAATCGAACTTCAACTTCTTCGAAAATTTATTGCACCTCGACGATTTGCATCAATCACCCGTAAGCTCACCCATTTCCGGGCCGGGCATTCTCTCCTACAAGTACCGTGTGGAGGAACAATACATCGAGAATGGCCGAAAAATTCATAAGATTAAAATCATTCCCCGCAGTACTGCAACCACAACACTTGAAGGATACATCTGGGTGATTGATTCTGTTTGGCTCGTTCAAAAACTGGAACTCACCATGAACAAGGGAAATCTCTTGGTATACGATTATTTCACGATCCGTCAAACCTTTGAACATCCCGGCGATAGCATGTGTGTCCTCGTGAAGCAAGAGTTGGACTATGGGGTGAAGTACAAGGACGAAACATCGGTGTGTAAGACCATCGCCGATTTTAGCAACTACAATTTCAATGCATCATTCACGGCTAAATTCTTCAACAACGAACTTGCCGTAACCGCAGAAGAAGCCTACGAAAAAGACAGTAGTTTTTGGAGTCAGCAGCGCACAACACAGCTCACAGAAGAGGAGCGTAAATTCATCATGGCCAAGGACAGTATCCGGGATTATGAAAACAGAAAGGAATACCTCGATTCTGTGGATGGGCTTTTCAATAAAGTGACCGCCCTAAAAACACTCTGGTTCGGAATCGATCACCGAAACCGAGAATTGAAAACACAATGGACCATTAGTTCGGTTGCAGCCATGTCGCGCCCAATGTATATCGCAGGACCTCGCGTGGCTCCAAGCTTTTTTTACTTTAGAAAGTGGGAATCGCAACGGACCTTAGACTCCTACACTGAAATGTCACTTGGATTGCTCAATAAGGACGTCAAAGGACGAACATGGTGGCGCTATCGGTACGACCCCTTTCATTTTGGAACAGTGCAATTGCAGTTCTCTCACGATTTTGATGTCATTCGGAGCTATGATGCAATCAGTCAAATTTACAAGCGCAATAACTTTATTCAAACCACTGAGCTCGAATTGGAACACGACTATGAACTGTTTAATGGCTTCTATTTGAACACAAAGGCAAGCTTTTCTGAACGTCGAAGTTTGAAAGGATATAAATTTTTAAACATCTTGGACAACGCTATTCCTAATGATGACCCAACCTCCTTTCAATCCTATCAGGCATTCATTGGTGAAGCAACAATCAGCTATACCCCGTATCAAAAATACATGCGTGAACCGAAACGAAAGGTGCTTCTCGGCTCTAAGTTTCCTACATTTTACATGACCTATCAGCGCGGAATTCCAAAAATCTTCGGTAGCGATGTCAACCATGAATATGGCCGTGTGGGCATCATGCAAACGTTTAAAATTGGAACATTAGGCACTTCGTCTTACCACATTACTTCCGGGAAATTTTTGAGCTCGAAAGCCTTGAAAGATGCAGACTTTAAATACCAACGACGAAGTGATCCATTTTGGTTTTCCAACCCCCTCTATTCCTTCCAAGGACTGGATTCATCATTGCCATCGCGAAAAATCTTTTTCGAAGCTCACTTCGTTCATCACGACAACGGAGCTATTCTCAACAAAATTCCATTCATGAAAAAGACAGGGATCGGATTGGTTGTAGGCGTCGGTGGTCTTTACGTGAAGGAGTTCGATTGGCAACATTATGAAATGTTTGCCGGACTTGAACGCAACTTTAAGCTTTCTAGAAAACGTCTCCGCGTTGGTTTATACGGTGTTGTGTCAGACGGAAATCATATCACTCCGAAGGTGTCCTACAAGATCTCCTTTGCGATGCTGGACGATCGAAACATGAAGTGGAATTTCTAAGCAATAGTTTTCGATAAATGCACCATCAATTCACCACTGTTACGTGAATGCATTTAAATTCTGGACACAATAAGATTTTCTTTTCGTCTCTCATTTGATTCAATGCTTTGATCAAGGCTTGCTTTGCAACGTCACATGCACCAGTTGAGTTTACTCTACTAATGTCAAAAGAAACACCGAAAGAATGTGTCGATTTACCCGGGGTAGCTGAATTGGGATATTTACGCCTAATCTCATCCTGTTGAGTTTCTGTTCGCGTCATGGATGAAATGACAAAATAATCTTTTTCATTTTTAGAATCTTTGAGAAAGGAGCGAAATAAGAACGCGAGCTCCTCCAATCGCTTTTTCGCTATAGGTGTTAAATGCTTCGTGCTTGATGTTAAATTCTGAATGTAATAGCCATCTGCTTCGTCCACAACTACGAGACGTTTTCTCAGTAAAAAATTAGTTAAGGTAGCTTCATCCTTAATAAATCCATTCTTTGTGAAGCGAATGGCAAGAGGGCGATGTTGATTAGGATAAGAATCCTTTGTTACCTCCAATGATTCGCAATTGCAATTCATCGCAGTATGCTTAGGCAACTCAATTTTATTTTGAATACGATGATAATAGCCGCGTATTCGAGAACGATACGGATAAAAAACAATTAACGAAAAACACCCGAAAACCAACATGAACAAAAATGCTCGTTTTAGCGACATCTTTTTTTGTATCAGCCGAATGAAAATCACCAAAGAAATCAAGGAACCTCCCAAAAAAAATAAAAGAAAAACTGCTTTAAGAGTAGACATGACTTATTTTTTAATCTAAAGATGAATAAATTGGCTTTAATCACTTGAAAAATAGGAATAAAAATAGGAATCGCATTTCCTTGATTTAACTTTAGTCAAACATAATTTGGAAATCAATATTCAATATTGGCAAACGAATTCATCGCCAAATCTGTATCTTTGGGCAAAATCATTGGGTATGTACGGAAAAATGAAAGAATTCCTAAAGAATGAATTGCAAGCCATCGAAGAAGGTGGAATTTACAAGCGTGAACGCATCATCACTAGTCCACAAGGGGCTAACGTAACGGTTAGCACTGGAGAGAATGTCGTCATCATGTGTGCAAACAACTACTTAGGACTTTCCTCCCACCCTGCTGTTATCCAAGCGGCAAAAGACACCCTCGATACTCATGGTTTCGGTATGTCCTCGGTTCGATTTATTTGCGGAACACAAGACATCCACAAAGAATTGGAACAAAAGATTGCTAATTTCTATGAGACAGAGGACACCATTCTTTATGCGGCAGCTTTTGACGCAAATGGCGGTGTATTTGAACCCCTCTTTGGTGAAGACGATGCCATCATTTCAGACGCTCTGAATCACGCATCTATTATCGATGGTATCCGTTTGTGCAAAGCACACCGCTACCGCTATCAGCATTCGGACATGGCCGATTTAGAGGAACAATTGATAAAAGCACAAGATCAACGTTTTAGAATCATTGTAACGGATGGAGTTTTCTCTATGGACGGTGATATCGCCAAATTGGATGCTATTTGTGATTTGGCGGATAAATACGATGCCTTGGTGATGACAGATGAATGTCACTCTGCAGGATTTATTGGTAAAACAGGTCGCGGTGTTCCCGAATATTGCGATGTCATGGGTCGTGTGGATATCATCACTGGAACGCTTGGCAAAGCTTTAGGTGGTGCAATGGGTGGTTATACGACCGGCAGAAAAGAAATCATCGATATGTTGCGTCAACGTTCTCGCCCTTACCTTTTTTCTAATTCATTGGCGCCTTCCATCGTTGGAGCTGCAAATAAAGTGTTTGAGATTCTAAGTTCAAACACCGAACTACGCGACCGTTTAGAGGAAAACACGAAGTACTTCAAAGAACGCATTATTGCTGCTGGATTCGATATAAAACCAGGTGATTCACCCATTGTACCGATCATGTTGTACGATGCGGCCTTGTCTCAAAAATTCGCTGATGCCTTGTTAAAAGAAGGCGTATATGCCATTGGATTCTTCTTCCCTGTTGTAGCCAAAGGTCAAGCGCGAATTCGAACGCAAATCTCTGCGGCACATTCAAAAGAAGACCTAGATAAAGCGATTGCTGCGTTCATTAAAGTGGGGAAAGAATTGAACGTGATTCACTAGAGAATACCGATGACGCCTGTCCTTGCCTTTATTCCCATGTTAGACATTGTTTTTCGTGCTGGCGCGAATGAAACAAATGCCTTAGGAATGAATGCTTACATGAAAAATAAATTCGTTTTTTTTGGCATCAAAGCCCCAGTTAGAAAAGCATTAGCTGATGCCTGGATAAAGTCCTTACCAGCTACCCTAAGTCCAACAGAACGTAAAGAAATTGTTTGGGAATTATACAATCAGGAACAACGAGAATTTCACTATGTGGCCATTGACTGGATGAATGCCTGGAAAAAAGAAATGATCGAAAAGGATGATTCCGATTTTTTAAAGCTGCTCATTACCACCCATTCTTGGTGGGATTCGGTAGATGCCATTGCTTCCAATTATCTTGGCAAATACATCCAAAAATTTCCGATTGAAGGTACTGAATTAATTGAGGAATGGCGACATTCTGACAACATGTGGCTGCGACGATCCTGCTTGATCCATCAATTGAAATATGGCAATAATACCGATTTTACGCTGCTAATGGACTTGATCAACCAGTTCAAAAACGATAAGGAGTTCTTCATTCAAAAAGCCATTGGGTGGTCGCTTCGTCAATATTCGAAATTTCAACCTGAAGCAGTTCGAGACTTTCTGCACGATAGCGATCTCAAAGGACTTGCACGAAAAGAAGCGGAAAAGTATTTGTAGACAAAAGACCCGTCAGCCGCGGCTGACTAAAAGACAAAAGATCGCTGCGCTCTAAGACTCATCCATTCTTCGAAAAAGTCAGTTATTATCACCATATTCGTAATTCGTAATTCGTGGCTTAGAGTCTGCTAGCGCACCTCAGCCACCAAATTCGTAACTCGTAACTCGTAACTCGTAACTCGCAACTCGTAATTAATAATTAGTAATTAGTAACTCCCAAAAAAAATGGCACTTATCCTTGAATGCAGAGGCATGCATCCGCAACACGGAGACAATTGTTGGTTCGCGCCCAATGCGACTATCGTTGGAGATGTAATCATGGGCAACGATTGTTCGGTATGGTTTTCAGCCGTCGTTCGCGGCGATGTCAATTCCATTCGAATGGGCAACAGCGTCAATATCCAAGATGGTGCAGTGATTCATTGTACCTATGAAAAAACAAAAGTTAACTTAGGGAATAATGTTTCGATTGGACACAATGCCTTGGTGCATGGGTGCACGGTCGAGGACAATGTGTTGATTGGCATGGGTTCTATTGTCATGGATGACTGCTATATCGAATCCAATTGCATTGTTGCAGCGGGTGCTGTTTTGCTTGAGGGAACACGTGTGGAGTCATGGAGCATCTATGCGGGTGTTCCTGCTAAAAAAGTGAAAACCTTATCCCCTGAACTTTTTGCCGGTGAGGTGCAGCGTATAGCCAACAATTACATAAAGTATGCAAGTTGGTTTAAAGAGGAAAAATAAGCGGAGTGAAAGACATTGAAACATACGAGGAGTGTCAATTTCTGATCGAACGATTCTATGAGAAACTGGTGCTGGATGAGCACATCGGACATTATTTTCGAGACTTGGACTTAAGCAAGCACATCCCCCGTGTAGCTGAATTCTGGGCTTTTATACTGATTGACCGAACGGGCTATACGGGAAATATGATGGATGCTCATGCGCGATTGCCTCTCAAGGTGGATGATTTTGACCGCTGGTTGACCTTGTTTCACGAAACAGTTCGCGAACACTTCAGCGGTGAAAAAGCAAACTTGGCGATTGAACGCTCCACACTCATCGCATGGACAATGAAATCGAAGTTGACTTAGTTTTATTATTCAAGAACTATAGAAACAATTCCTTTTAAGTCATCCGCATCAGTGCCAATTTCGATGATGTAATAGTAGGAACCTACTGGCAATGCTTTGCCTTCGAATGTTCCATCCCATGATGAGTTGGCATAATCACCTTTTTTGGACTCATAGAGTTTTGCTCCCCAACGGTTAAATACCGTCACGGTATTGTTCGGATATACAACATCCAAATTTAAAATCACCCAGTTGTCATTTGTATTGTCCCCATCAGGTGTAAATGCCGTTGGCAAGATGATGTCGCAGACTTCAATGGTTATGTCATACGACGAAACTGGACTTGTACAGCCATTAATTTGCTCATATACATAATAGCTTGTTGTCCCAAGAGCAGTGTTTGGCATTACGTTCGCCCCTGTACCAACAAATGTGTTTAATTGAGCGTCAGAATACCATGAAAAAACGCCATTTGTTCCTGTTGCAGTTAATGGTGCAAGAACCCACGTAGAGCAATACGTTAGATCTGGACCTACACTTGGAGCTAATGGTGTTGGCGTAACGGTCACTGCAAAAGATTGCTCATCTGAACAGTTGTTTGCCGAAGCATACATGTAGATCGTTTGCGTGCTAGAAATTGTTTGACCCGTTGTAAGTTGCGAGCCTGTAGCCGAACTTCCTGTCCAAAAGGATGCATTACTTCCTAAATTCACACCTGTAATCGCTGGTAAAGTGTATGAATCACAAACACTTGCATCAGGTATATCATTCAAAACTGGCGTTGGAGGAACTGCAAGTGTTGCAGAAGCAATGTTCGAAACACAGGCCCCTGGAGTCGATGAAAGTGTGAAGGAGTATGATCCACCAGCAACATTATTCAGTGTGTACGGCAAGGTTACATTCGAAACTGAACCACTAGCGGTGCCTGTCCACGAAAGAGTTCCTGTTCCCGTTCCATAGACGACAATAATTCCATCCGTTCCAGTGCAGGAAGCAGGATCAGTCGCTAAAAGGGAAATTGAAGGGATCGGATAAATGGTCACCGTAGTTTGAACGGTATGTGAACAGCCGTTAGCGTTCGTTGCAGTAACAGAAAAGACTTCTCCGTCTGTAGCACCTGTGATTGTTGGATTTTGAGCAGATGTATTCGAAAAAACTGCCGAACCGTTAGATGTCCAAGACCATGAAGTCGCTGCACCTCCTGTTTCATTCAGTTGAAGCGCCGCTCCGTCACAAATTGGAGATGTATTGATTGCAGCTACAGCGAAATCAGCAGGTTCAATTATCGTGAAATTGAATACTTCCTGACAGTTATTGTTGTTGTCGTTTACCGTGGCAGTATACGTTCCAGCGCATAGGGTCGTTTGGTTGGTTCCATTTCCACCGAAAATAATCCCTGCATTTTGCCATACGACAGAATACGGAGGTGTTCCACCTGTAATGTTTACGTTGGCGGTTCCATTACAAGCCCCGAAACAGCTCACATCGGCATTGTTCAAAGTTGAAATTGGTCCATTTGTCGTGGTAAGAGTAAGAGATCCCGTCACTTGGCAACCAAAGACATCCTTCACTGCGACATTGTATGTGCCAGCACTTAGATTAGAAAAGAGACCATTTGAAGAAAACGAGGTACCTCCATTGATTGAATACGTGTAAGGAGAGCCATTTCCATTTTGACCTTGCAGTGAAATTGAACCATCACCGTTTCCACAATTTTCGTTACTCACCGCATTCAGAAAACTTAATGGAGTGATCGGCGCAACAGTGACAGTCGCAGTATCTGTGCAACCAATAGATGATGTGATGACCACTTTATAGGTACCGTCGCAAAGTCCAGTTGCTGTTGCAGTCGTCTGACCGATTGGTAAATTGGAAGCATTTAGCCATTGATAGCTGTATCCAGCGATCGAACCTGCAGCGGATGCGTTTGCTTGACCATCGCATCCGCAAACCTCATTCTGAGTCGTTAATGCGCTAGCTACTAAAGGTTGAATTGGCGTACAGTTGTTGTTGAACTGTGCAATATAAGCCGCATTCAAAGCATTGTTTGGTGCACCGGGAGTTTGCATGTCCGCACCACATGTAAAAGCGTCCAGCGCTGTTTCTCCATCGGCACAACCTTCGGACCAGTTCAATTGATTGTAAGGATCATTTCCATTGAAATACCAGACATCATCTTGACCACTTCCTGGAAAGTAAATGAGATTGTTTAGATTGTCTGATCCAAAACACAAGGAAAACACCTCGCATCCAGAAAGATTTACGATTCGAGCGCAGTCACCCGCATTGGCAATTAATGTTGTATTCCAGTTCCCTCCTGCTGTCCAACCAGCTGTCGGATAAGAACATGCTACTGCACCAGGTGTTGTTAAGTTCGTTTCAAAAAGCGTCGTATTATTTACCGGTGCAACAATCCGACAGTTCCCATCACTCAAAGAAAGATCTGCTGCTGGAATGGCTGGATTTGGGTCAATATTGTTGTACAAAAGGATAATTGTACCTACAGGCACACAGGCCCATATTGCATTTTGAGAAAATCGTATGGCACCAGGAGCAACTCCTCCTGCCCCATGGTATCCGCTATTGTCATCGAAAATCCATCCGCGAATATCAATACACGGTGGTGTTGAGCTCGAACAATTATAGATAACTGCTGTATCAACAACAACCAATTCGACATATTCCTTGTTGCCATTTGGTCCATTTGACACTTCATTTATTATCAACGTTTGAGCATGCAGTGCTGAAAAAGAAAACAGAAGAAATAATAGAGCAATTACGCGCATGGTGACTAAATCTAAAAATGATGCTAAATGTAAGAAAAACGGAGGCAACTTTTAAGCGTTTAGAGAATTTGATTAAAACTTCACGATTCCTTAAAAGTGAACGTGTTCAGAAAAAATTTCAATTCCCAAAAAGCCCTGTGCTTTGGCATTAAACACATCTGTATTTTCTGAGGTTAAAAATTGAATTTTTCCATTTTTCAGGCAGCGATTTTCGATTTCTGGATGTGCGATTAAATACGATTCCAATTTCTCTGCGACAATAGGCCCTTGCGATATCACTTGAATTCCTTCAGGAACAATCTGTTGAATATAATCGCTAATAAGTGGGTAATGTGTGCACCCTAAAACGATAACATCAATTTTCGGATCTTGTCGAAGCAAGGCATTGACATCGTCTTGAATAAAAACCTTGCCGGCATCCGTCATGTGACTTCCATTCTCAATCAGTGGCACCCACATCGGACATGCCTGCTGAACAACCCGCGTATCTGGAGAAAATTTATGCAATTCAATCACATACGACTCCGAACGCACTGTGCCTTCCGTGGCTAGCACTCCCACATGTCCTGTCTTTGTCATTGCGCCAATCACTTCGGTACTCGGGCGGATAACTCCTAGAACGCGATTATGTGGCGCCAGATGCGGAAGATCGTTTTGTTGAATGGTCCGAAGTGCCTTAGCTGATGCTGTATTGCAGGCAAGAATAACAAGTGGGCATCCTCGAGAAAAAAGTTCATTCACTGCCTCGAGTGTATATTCATACACCACATCAAACGAGCGATTCCCATAAGGCGAACGGGCATTATCGCCCAAATACAAGAAGTCGTATTGCGGCAAGCGATTGCGGATTTCTTTCAATACGGTCAAACCACCATATCCCGAATCAAATACTCCTATTGGCCCTGTTAAATTCATTTGCTTCTAAACTCCAGCGAAGGTACGAAAGTCCAAGAGATGATAAAAACAAAAACGGCGACCAATCTTGGTCGCCGTTTTTAAAAATTTAAGCTTGCTTATTTCTTCATTGCCGCAGCATCCAAAATCAACAATTCTGTAATCACTTCATTAGTGATATCTGATCCACCTTCAGAATAAAGAATTACACTGAAGTCATCGATCGACAACACATAATTCAACTTCTTGCGCTCAGCGACAATTTTAACTGCTTTTTGAACTCTATCCAAGATCGGTTGATTGAGGTCTTGTCCAAAAATTTGCATTTCTTGCTGCAAAGCTTGCTCACGATCTTGGACAGCTTGTTGCTTTTTCATCAATTTATCTTTCTCAATCTTAATCATCACTTGAGGCATATTCGGACGTGCATTTTCATAAACCGCCAATGCAGATTGAAAATCCTTTTGCATTTCTTGCAATTCTTCAACACCTTTTGTCTCGTAATCCTGAAGCATTTTCATCGCTTCTTTGCGCGAAGGCATAGTGTCCAATAATTTCTGTGTGTTCACGTGACCAACTTTTGATTGGGCAACTGCTGCACCGACACTGAACATGACAAGAAGAGCCAATACTAACTTTTTCATTTTTTGATTTTTAGGGTTATGTTTATTTATTACCTGTGATGCCCATTTCTTTTAATACTTCATCACTGATATCGTACTTACTGTCTGCATACACAAGGTTGCTTTGATTCGCTTTGTCGAACACAAAAGAATAACTTCGTTTTGACGCTACTTTTTGCATGGCGTCATATACGCGGTCTTGAATTGGCTTAATCAACTCTTGGCGCTTTTGGAAGTAATCTCCAGTTACACCGAAGCGCAACTTTTGCATTTCCATCGCTTCCGTTTCGAGTTTTTCAATCTCTTCCTTTCGCTTGGTTTTTTCTTCAGTTGGTAAAAGCACTTCTTCACGCGCAAAATTTTCTTTTTTGGTCGTCAAAATAGCATAGCGCTCTTCAATTTCCTTCGTCCAACGATCAGCCAACTTATCCAACTTCTCTTTTGCTTCCTTGTATTCTGGAACGTTATCCAAAATATAATCAGAATCTATATATGCATATTTCTGGGCAAACGCAAAGTATGTGCCAAGTACGAATATAAAAGAAAGAAGAACACTTTTCATCGTTAAATTTTGCTGCGAAACGCCGAAGATAATCATTTTATTGCGCGTTTCCAAAGATTAAAGTTCCCCGAGATTCATCCCAATCGTAAATGTCAGCTTAGGATAAAATCCTTTTTTATCGATGGAACCATCCGAACCATTGGCGTTCATAAAGTCTCTCGACCATGAATCCAACTTATCAAATCCAAGTCCGTAGTCAAGTCCAAGCATACCAAACATCGGAAGGAAAACACGAATCCCCACCCCTGCCGCGCGCTTTACATTGAACGGATTGAATTTCGCAATCGATGGGAATGTATTTCCCGCTTCAGCAAAAAGCAATGCATAGAACGTAGCAGATGGATTTAATGAAATCGGGTAACGCAATTCCAAGGTATATTTCGCAATGATTGGATCATTAGATGATGACGAAATAGAGTTATCATCATATCCTCTCAAGGCGATGATCTCACGACCACCAAGCTGATTTACACCTGTTAAACCACTTCCTCCTAGTGCAAATCGATCAAATGGCGTGATTCCTTTTCCAGCCGTATAAGCTCCCATGAATCCAAATCCAAAGCGTGGCATCAAGACCAATTTTTTATCCGCAGTTAGTGGCAAGAACCATTCACCCGTAAACTTAATCTTGAAATACTCCAAATACTTATAGCGTTCTTGGTTTGACAAAGCTGAATAGTCATCTATGTTGTCGAAGTACGAATAAGGCAAGGTGCCTTTGGCCATGAATGTAAAGCTCGACCCACTTTGCGGATAAATTGGCGCACTCACAGAACTGCGCTGCAAGACATATTTCAAAGCAATGTCATTCGCATAACCATTCGGGAAGATTGGGAAACGCATGTCATCCACCACGTCATAGTACTGATAACTCAATTCGTAGTATGCTGTAAAATAATCATCTGGCCATTTTTTGCGGCGACCAAACCCAAGGGACGTTCCCGTAATGGAAATCCCTGTATATGCTTCATTCGAGGGTAAATACCCATTACCAAGTGCCGTATGGTTCATCGAGAAGGACAATGAATTTGGTTTTTTTCCACCTAACCACGGCTCTGTAAACGAGAAGTTATATCCTTGGTAGTAACGTCCATTGGTTTGCGCTCGAATCGACAAACGCTGACCATCTCCACCTGGGAGCGGCGACCATGAACCTTTTTTAAAGATATTGCGTGTCGAGAAGTTATTGAATGTTAGACCAAGTGTACCGATGATCCGCCCATTTCCTGTTGGACCAGCACCACCATATCCACCTGAAAGTTCAATTTGGTCCGATGATTTTTCTTCGACCACATATTCAATATCCACTGTTCCATCTGCAGGATTCGGAATCGGATTCACCTGGAAGCCCTGCTCATTGAAGAAGCCCAACTGCGCCAATTCGCGCTGGGTACGAATGATGTCGTTTCGGTTGAATAAATCTCCCGGTTTGGTGCGGATCTCCCTGCGTATTACGTTGTCATTTGTCTTCGAGTTTCCGCGAATGATGATCCGTCGCACGCGTGCTTCTTTTCCTTCGATGATGCGCATTTGGAAGTTGATGTGGTTGTCTTGCACGTTGGTTTCAACCGGAATAATCTGGAAGAACAAGTAGCCCCGATCCATGTACAAAGATGAAATATCACGACCATCCTCACTCATGAACAAACGTTTCTCAATAAGGGATTTATTGAAGATATCTCCGTGTTTGATCCCAAGTACCGTGTCGAGGTACGATGATCTAAACTTGGTGTTTCCTATCCAATCGATATTGCCGAAATAGTATTTTCCACCTTCGTTGATGCGGATATCGATCATCAGGTTTTTTGAATTTTTCAAATAGACTGTATCAAACTCGATGTGCGCATCGCGCAATCCCACCGCATTGAACTTTGCCAACATGGCGTCCTTGTCCTTCGTGTAGGTGCCTTCAGTAAATTTTGACCGTTTAAAGAATCTCCACAACTTCTTCTCTTTTGTATCCTTCATCGCCATCTTCAACTTCCAGTCTGGGATACTCAGATTTCCTTCGATGTTGATCTTTTTCACGCCAATTCTTTCGCCCTTGTTGATGTCAATTAAAAAGATCTCAGAATTGTTCATGAGCGTATCCACCATTCGGTTGATTTTCACAGTCACGCCATAAAAGCTCTTCTCCCGGAAGTAGCCCTTGATTTTGCTTTCCGTTTGATAAACTAAATTCTCTGTAATCGTTTTTCCTGAAAACAAGCTAATTTCTTCGCGAAGTTTGTCCGCTTCGCGCTTGATGATTCCTTTAAACTTGAAGCGCGATAATTTTGGGCGTGGTTGGATTTTTATCACCAAGAAGATTACCCCAGCAACTTCCTTGTCGGCCAAAATCTCGACATCAGAAAAAAGTCCTTCGGCCCACAAATTCTTTATGGCTTTTGAAATTTGATCGCCTGGAATGTATATTTTTTGCCCTTGACGCAATCCCGCGATAAGTTTAATGGCCTGATGGTCATAATTATCCGCACCCTCCACGCGAATGGGACCAATTTCATATTGCTGCGGGCTTCGGTAATTGACATCCGGACCACCGAGAGAAACGGGGCCATTCAGTGAATCTGGTGCAACAAGCTGTGCATTCGAAACCGAACAAATGAGCGCAAAAATAAAAACGGGTAGCAGTCGCAAAAGCATAGGTATCAAGTTAATTGTTCGGAGACCATTCCAAATCTACGTTCTCGTGATTGATAATCGAGAACAGCTTTGAACAAATCTTCGCGTTTGAAGTCTGGCCAAAGCACTTCGGTGAAATGGAACTCCGTATAGGCGATCTGCCAAAGGAGAAAATTACTTACTCTGTGTTCACCGCTCGTGCGGATCAACAATTCTGGATCAGGAATATCGTGCGTCGTTAAGTACTTGCCAATCATTACATCCGAAATTTCATCAGGAGTAATTTCCGCATCTTTCACATGCTGTGCGATACGCTTCACGGCATTTGTTATTTCCCACCGCGCACTGTAATTGAGTGCCAACACCAAATGAATTCCGGTATTGTCCTTTGTGCGGTTAATGGCTTCTTGAAGTTCATCAACGCAGGTCTTTGGCAAGCCTTCGATGTTTCCAATCGTCATTAAACGCACATTGCTGCGCATCAATTCTTCAATTTCACCCGATATTGAACGCACCAATAAATCCATCAAGCCATCAACCTCTTCTTTCGGACGGTTCCAATTTTCAGTGGAAAAGGCATAGAGTGTCAGAAAATCAATGTTCAGTTCTTTGGCTGCTTTGAGGGTTTCACGAACGGATTCAACACCAAAATTGTGACCGTACAGCCGCATGTGCCCTTGTTTTTGGGCCCATCTGCCATTCCCGTCCATGATAATTGCCACATGTCGGGGGGTGCGCTGAAGGTCAATTTTAGAAAGAATTTCCATGCGTTTGCGGATATAGTTAACGAAAATAATGAAAGATTCGTATGTTCATTCATTTAACATCTATAGGCTTAACATACCTTAACAAAAAGAGGGAAATGGTTTCCCATGTCCCTCTTTCAATACAAATTTATCATTTTACTCTGCGAGAACGATGATGTTATCGTTGAGCATTTCCATTACGCCTCCATTAATTTCTATATGGATCACATTTTGGTCAGTTGCGTCTTTGCGAATCCAACGCGCCATCTTTTCATCTACCTCAATTGGTGCAGGCATTTCAACCTTAACAGAACCTTTATTTAATCCTGAAATAATTGGGGCGTGTCCATTCAGTACCTGAAAAAATCCATCCAATCCAGGCAGCAACACAGCGTTTGCTTCGCCTTTAAAGATTTTCGTTTCAGGGGTGATGATTTCTAAATGCATTGTGTCTGATTCAAAGTTCTACTTATGCGTTTGCTTCTGCGAGCATTTTCTCACCTGCCGTAACCACCTCCGCGATTCCACCCTTCAAGTTGAATGCTGCTTCCGGGTATTTGTCATACTTACCGTCCAAAATGGCATCAAAGGCCTTGATTGTTTCTTGAATATCTACCAATACCCCAGGGATACCAGTAAACTGTTCTGCCACGTGGAATGGCTGAGAAAGGAAACGTTGCACACGACGAGCGCGGTGAACCACCAATTTATCTTCTTCAGATAGCTCGTCCATCCCAAGAATGGCGATGATGTCCTGAAGTTCTTTGTAGCGTTGAAGTGTAATTTTTACACGTTGCGCACAGTTGTAATGCTCTTCACCAACGATTTCTGGAGTAAGGATACGGGATGTTGAATCCAATGGATCCACCGCTGGATAAATTCCAAGTTCCGCAATCTTACGAGAAAGTACTGTTGTGGCATCCAAGTGGGCAAATGTATTTGCTGGAGCCGGGTCAGTAAGGTCATCCGCAGGAACGTAAACCGCCTGAACAGATGTAATAGAACCACTTTTTGTTGATGTAATGCGTTCCTGCATCGCACCCATTTCTGTTGCGAGTGTTGGCTGATATCCTACTGCTGACGGCATACGACCCAAAAGTGCCGATACCTCAGAACCTGCCTGTGTAAATCGGAAGATGTTGTCTACGAAGAAAAGGATGTCTTTTCCTTGACCATCACCTTCACCATCACGGTAATATTCTGCCATGGTCAATCCAGAAAGTGCAACACGTGCACGTGCCCCTGGAGGCTCATTCATCTGTCCGAAAACAAATGTCGCTTTCGATTCTTTCAACTCGTTCAAGTCGATTTTATCCAAGTCCCATCCACCTTGTTCCATGGAGTGCATAAACTCACTTCCATAACGGATAATACCTGACTCAAGCATCTCACGAAGAAGGTCATTCCCTTCACGTGTGCGCTCACCAACACCTGCGAATACAGAAAGACCACCGTGACCTTTCGCGATATTGTTAATCAACTCTTGGATCAATACAGTTTTACCAACACCGGCACCACCGAAAAGACCAATCTTTCCTCCTTTTGCATAAGGTTCGATCAAGTCAATCACTTTAATTCCTGTAAAAAGAACTTCTGTTGCTGTAGACAACTGATCGAATTTTGGCGCTTCACGGTGAATTGGCATTCCGTTCGCGTTGTCAATTGTATTGATTCCATCAATGGCTTCACCAATTACATTGAACAAACGACCGCGAATCTGATCACCTATTGGCATTTTGATCGCCGAACCTGTTGAAGTCACCTCCAACCCACGGCTAAATCCGTCTGTCGAGTCCATCGAAACTGTACGTACTGCATTTTCACCAATGTGCGATTGCACCTCGAGAATGACACGTGTACCATCTGCTTTACTTACCGACAAGGCATCGTAAATGTTTGGCAATGACATTCCTTTTTCAAAACTGACGTCCACAACTGGACCAATAACCTGGGAAATTCTTCCTTTAATTGCTGACATTTGAGTGTCTTTTAACGATTTTACATCTTGCTCGGCGGGGACTATTTCCTCGCCAATTTGGGTGCAAAGATATACCAATTATTCGGAGTGCAAATAAAAATCCGAATGATTTTTTAACACTCTAAGTGTGGTAAAACCCAATTACAAAAAATACTGATGTGGCAAGAAGATTTTAAAAAACGATGTGCTCGAAATTGCGCCGCATAAGAAAACGCACTGGCAAGTATGAAAAGAGTAAACTTAAGCCCGTGACCAATCCAATAATCACACTTGCGTCCACGACGGACAAGCGAACAGGAAATGGCAGTCCTGCAGCTCCAGGCATCATTAATATTTCCCACTTGATCTGAACAAAACAAACAAAGTATCCAATCAACAAGCCGTAAAAGATGCCTCGCGCACAAATGAGCAGCCCCTCAATTAAGAAAATGCGGAAAACAAAGGATCGCTCAGCACCAAAGGAAATCATCGTTGATAAGTTGTCCCTCTTCTCTACAAAAAGCATGGTGATCGACGCGATGAGATTGAAAGCCGCCAATATGAAAATAAAAACTAAAATGACCAATACAATTAATTTTTCTGATTTGCTGGTCTTGAAGATCAATTCATTTTTCTCCATGTTTGTTTTCGCTTCAAAGGATGGTCCTGTAATTTTCTTCATCTCCTCCTTCAAACCCATCGGGTCTACCCCATCCTCAACCTGAACATATAGAGCAGTAAGGTCGTTCTCGTAATTCAACAGTTCGCGACCAACAGCCAATGGCACAACGACCTTCTCTCCATTCACCTCTCTGTTTCCATTGAAATTCATTCGGCCAGACACATTCATGATCTTTTGTCGAAAGGGATTCGAGCCCAACTTCATCTTGGCTTCTCGTTTTGGTGCGAAAACAATCAGCTGCTCAAAGGAACGCTCTGGAATAAAACCTCCTAATTTATCCAACAGCGTGGCACCCACCAACATCATGGGCTGACCATGATTAAAAATTTGAGGAAAACCATCTACCATGTGATGTTTCATTCGGCTCATCAGAAGAAATTCTTGGTCTACAGCAATCAACTGCGCATTCACCCATTTCTTTTCATGCTTCAATACAATGGTTTCTTCTACAGCCCGAGAAAGGACTTTTACCCCGTCCATTTTCAGCAGTTTTTCAAGATCTATCGCATCCTCAGGAAACGTCTTCCCGCCAGTATACCGGATGGTTAAGTCCGCATCAAAATCAGAATACATGCGCTCAATGAGTGACTCAATGCCGTTAAAGGCGGACAAAAGAACAACAAGTGCTGCGGTAATGATGGTGATTCCGATGACAGAAATTCGCGTAATGAATCCGACGACGTTTTTTTTACGATCGAACTTTAGGTAACGACGCGCTATGTAAAATGGAACCTTGATGGGCTTATTTCTTTTTTAATAAAGACTCAATTTGCATGGCATAGTCCAATGAATCATCGATGTGAAAAACCAAATCAGGTATTTTCCGCATGTTTTTCAATCGTTTGCCCACTTCCCCGCGAATCTTGGAGGTATTTACAATGATGTTATTCAACACCTCTTTTTTATCTGGACCGGCAAAAATACTTAAATAGCAACGCGCTAAGGAGAGGTCGGATGTTACCCGAACAGTGGTCACAGTAACCATTGCGCCAAGACATACTTCACGCGCATTTCGTTGAAAATAAGTGCCCATTTCTTCCTGAATGACACCTTCAATTCTGTTCTGTCTGATTGAACCCATGGTGCGAAGTTAACAATAGTTCGCCCTTTAAAATGAACAATAGTCAACAAACTGTATCTTTGACAGCGCAATGAAAGGAATAATTGACATTTACAGATACACATTTGCATACAAGGGCAGAGCCATCTTGGTGATTTTGTGCAACCTGCTCTTTGTCATCTTCAACTTGCTTTCTATTGTGCTGTTCATCCCTGTTTTACAGCTCATTTTCCGACCTGAAAACTTGGTCAAAGCGATGGACAACCCATCTTGGAATGGCGCCATCACTTCGCTTCCCAAGCACATTTCTCAGGAGTACCAGTATTTCATGCAGCAACTGGTCGATCATGACCCGAAGGATGCTTTGTTCTTTGTTTGCATCACCGTATTCATTGCCTTCTTTCTGAAGAATGTATTTCGCTATGGTGCCATTTGGCATCAGTCAGAGTTGCGCATGGCTGTTGTTCGCGACCTGCGGGATTCTATTTTTTCCAAAGCACTGAGGCTTCCTATTTCTTTTTATACCAATGAACGCAAGGGAGATTTGATGTCGCGCATGAACAGCGATGTTGGTGAAATTGAAATTGCCGTGATCAGTATGTTGGAATTGATTTTCCGTGAACCCATTGCCATCCTCATTAATGTGAGCACATTGATTTGGCTGAGTCCTGAGCTTACGCTCGCCTCCCTGATTTTACTCCCCGTTTCTGCCTTCGTCATTTCACGCATTGGAAAAAGTTTGAAACGGACAGCGAAAAAAGGACAGGAACAAATGGGTTTGCTCTATTCAACCATCGATGAAGGACTGGGGGGAATCCGAATTATTCAATCGTTCAATGCCGCCGAACAAGTTAAAAATACCTTTCATCAGGTCAATCTGATTCACCAGAAACTCATAACAAAAGCATTCCGAAAGCGCGATCTTTCCCCTGTTTTAAATGAAACCTTGGGGGCCGCAGTGATGCTCTGTCTTTTGTGGTTTGGTGGGTCAATGATCTTAGATGCCAGTGCAAATGGCGCGTTAAATGGAGAGAAATTCTTGACCTTCATCATCGTGTTTTCGCAATTGCTTCGCCCAATTCAAGGAATTTCAACTAGTCTTGCCAACCTCAATAAAGCAAAACCATCACAAGACAGGATCAACGAAATACTTTTTGCCGATGAGATGATCCACGAGCAAGAAAACCCTCAACCAATTAAGACCTTCAATGATTACAATAGCAGCAACTATGTATTGGCAACAAGTAATATCTTAGTAGGTCGCATAATATATACAAGCAATTATGTAGAAAGCACAAGTAATATCTTAGTTGCTAAAGCAAACTTTAATGATAGTAATAGTAGCAACTATGTATTGGCTACAAGTAATATCTTAATAGCCAAAGCAAACTTAAATGATAGCAATAGTAGCAACTACGTATTAGCAACAAGCAACATCTTAGTTGCTAAAGCGAACTTTAAT
>CAIQQH010000066.1 GCA_903873915.1 uncultured Flavobacteriia bacterium
CGAAGCGGTCTTTTGTCAGCAGTAACTCATAACTTTTTAAGTCCTTTGTCCCTTTGTCTTTTGTCCTTCAGCGAAGCGGTCTTTTGTCAGCAGTAACTCATAACTTTTTAAGTCCTTTGTCCCTTTGTCTCTTGTCCTTGAGCGAAGCGGTCTCTTGTCCTTTGTCCTTCGAAGCTCAACGAGCAAAGTAAAATAGTTCCACTCAGCGTTCAAAACAAAAAATCCTGCTCTAAAGCAGGATTTGTAGATTCTTAGTATTCATCTTCGTTGAAGAGAAAATCTTCTTGCGAGGGATAGTCAGGCCAAATTTCTTCGATACTTTCGTAAATATCTCCTTCATCTTCAAGGTCCTGTAGGTTTTCAACTACCTCAAGTGGCGCCCCAGCGCGGATCGCGAAGTCAATTAATTCGTCTTTCGATGCCGGCCATGGTGCATCTTCTAGGTAGGATGCTAATTCAAGTGTCCAGTACATTGTCCTTTGTGTTAATTAGTTATTTTGCGCAAAAATAGATTTTATTTTAATGGTTCCAAATTTAGAAGGCAAAAGTTTAAAACTATTTTTAATATTTTTCACCTTTGCTTACATGCGAGGTCTCCAAGCTTGTTCTTCAACTTTTAGATCTTGGCTTATTTTTCGGGATAAAACAAAGAGGTAATCACTCAAGCGATTGACATATTTCATCACAATTTCTGCCACATACTCATGGGCATGCAAGTCAACAATGATGCGTTCTGCGCGGCGACATACGCAACGTGCGACATGACAAAACGAAACCGACTGATTTCCGCCGGGTAAAACGAAAAAGCGCATTTCAGGCAGTAAATTGTCCATGTCATCCATCCATTTTTCGAGCTGCTCAATGTCACTTTCCAAGAGATCGGGGATTTTCATGTTCGATTTTTCTGGATCAGAGGCCAAACTGGATCCAATTGTAAAAAGTCGATCTTGAATCTCAATGAGTTGAGTCTTGTAATCGGCATCAATTTCTTGGTCACGCATCACGCCAATCCATGAATTCAATTCATCAATTGTACCGTAGGCCTCAATGCGTAAAGAACTTTTTGGTACGCGTGTACCACCAATTAATCCGGTGTTTCCGGAATCTCCCTTTTTTGTGTAAATTTTCATAGGTCGTTTTTCAATTTTTCAAGTTGCTTTTGCAATTCGGAAATACGTTGTTTTTTACTGATTAATCGAATGTTTTGCGCTGTCTCGGTGTAATATCGATGCACATTTACAAGATAGTGCAATTGAAATTCAATCCATTCGATGTCATTCATGAATCTGTTATTGTTTTCAAGTTCGAGTCTCAACTTATTCGCAATGCTGCTGTAATCTGCTCTTCCTAAATAGTCGTGGTCCGCATCACACATGATCTGCTCCAACAATGTTTGTGGTTCTTGTTGGGACTCTGTGGCTTTAATCATTTCTGAAATGATCCTAATTTGTTGCTCAGAGTAACCAAAACGCGGCAAGTAGCTTTGCGCCATTTGGATTGCAAACTCCTCATTGTGATCATATTGAAGCATAAATCCAGTGTCGTGATACAAGGCCGCTGTGCGCAACAGGAGGATGTCATCTTCATCTATTCCTTCTAAACGCGCATAACGCTCGGCTGCCTTTTCAACATTTAAGGTATGCGAGATGTCGTGGTATATGACATCCTCGGGTAGGAGTGATTTAAGTCTATTCACCACATCTTTACGCATGTGCTCAAAGTCAATGGGAGAGAGCCCACAGTGAATGCGCAATGCGGTAGAAGCAATTTTACCTTCTCCATAAAGGCAGTACTCATTTTTCAGTTCTTTCAAATAGAACATTTCTACACTTCCTCCTCGTTTGTGGATAGGAACTTCCCCGCGTGATTCCAATTCAAAGTAGTTTTGAATCTCTTTTGCAACGGATGAAGTAACGGTAATACAGCCAGAATTTGAACCTTGTTCGGCACGTGCAGCGATGTTCACTGTATCTCCCCACACATCAAAACTTATTTTGTTCGTTCCAATGATTCCAGCAACAAGTGGCCCCATGTGCAATCCAATTCTTATTTCCCAAAAATCGCGTTTCAAGGCCTTGGCAATGTCGCGTTCATTTTTCATTAAATCTCTAATCTCTAATGCGGCAAGGCAAGCTCGTACTGCAGGTTCCCGAACATCTTCTGTTACTCCACCGATCGCCATATATGCATCGCCAATGGTCTTGATTTTCTCCAATTTATACCGACGCATGATTTCATCGAATTGAATGAAATAGTATTCAAGACTTTTGAGCAAGCGAATGGGCTTCATTTTTTTCGCTTTAATAGAGAAATCAATAAAGTCAGTGAACAAGACAACGCCATTTTCAATGCGCTTTGGGGAGAATTTGTTATACGTATTTAAGTCATGCAATACATTCGTTGGAAAGATGTTACTCAGCAATTGATTGATCCTTAAATCTTTGTAGTAAAGGCTCTTGAATACGTCAATTTTTGCTTTGACCAAAGTAGGATTGAAGGGAAAACAAATAAAATCAATGACACCATGGTTGTGCCCTTTGATTAGTCTTGCGCCAGCATCTGGGTCTTCTGTTAAAGCAATCTTGTAAAGGTTTTTTGAATGACCAAGTGAATTTATTTCAGTCAATTGGGTTTCATGTGTATTGCCAACATCTTCAATATTGATCAATAGAATTCCGATTTCTTTTTGCTGAAGCACGGAAGCGCCTTCTTTAGCGGAGTGCGCAAAGAGAATATTGTTTCCACCACCAGAAAGGATTTCTTTCAATCCGATCCGATGCTGATCAATACTGTCAATAATGAGGATGTTTATGAAGCGTTCCATGCACTACGAAATCATTATAAATGTAGCCAAATATGACCAATGAGAAATCTTGCGACGGAAGAATCATTGTAAATTTTCTAAAACGTTCTCTACGGACTGTGTGCAACCTGTGAATTCAAGGAGGCGCTGAATGACTCTGTCCACCACTGCATCAGGACATGATGCGCCTGAAGTTATAATAATAGCAGGTATTTTTTCGTCAGTGTTGAGAAAATCAGAATGGATAGCGATCGTTTTTGAATGGATGTTGAACGTTTGAATGGTGTCTGAATTCAATAGTTCATTTTCGGATTCAATAAAATAGGTGGTAAACTTTTGCTCTAACAATTCAACGAGATGAGTTGTGTTTGAACTGTTGTGTCCGCCAATGACAATTGCCAAATCCGCATCAATTTCCATCAACCCATAGGTGGCAAACTGATTGTCGTTTGTGGCATAACACAAGGTGTCACGCGTGTCGGCAATGTGCTCAGTGAGTTGATTAGCGCCATACTTTTGAATCATGATATCCCTCAAATGGTCGGTGATTTCTTGAGTTTCGGTAGCCAACATGGTGGTTTGATTGACCACTCCAATTTTCACTAAATCTGATTGAAACGAAAATCCAGAGGTACATTTGCCTTTGAAAAATTCATTAAACTCTTGCTCTGAGCGATGACCAAGAATCGCTTCTCCAAGGAAATTAGCTTCTTCCATGTTTTTCACAATCAACGCGGGAGAGTTTTGTGCGCTGTGTGAAAAGGTCGCTCGCGTTTCTTCGTGGTCGTATTTGCCGTGAATAATAATCGTGTGAGCCTCTTTTCCCAATTTCTCGGAACGATTCCAAACCTTTTCCACAAAAGGACACGTTGTATTGTAGCGTGTAATATTTACACCTAGATCATTCAATGTATTCTCAATATCCACTGTTGTTCCAAAAGCTGGAATCAGCACAATATCATCAGAAGTTAAGTCAGTCCAAGGAATAAGTTGCGTGCCATCCGTATCCTGTAAAAAGCGAATTCCATTGTCCAATAAGTCGGCATTTACCGCTGGATTGTGAATCATTTCTGAAATTAAAAAGATGCGCTTTCCAGGATTTTCACTGATTGCTTTGTAGGATATTTCAATGGCATTTTCAACACCATAGCAAAATCCAAAGTGCCGTGCGATGTAAAAACGTACAGTTCCGAAATCAAGTAAAGTTGGGGTGAAATCTTTCTTTCTCGGGTCGTTTTCTTTCCGAAGTGCCTTTACCTTGCTGATGATAGGCGACTTGTAAAATGCTGGAATGTCGAATTGTTTCATTGCTAGTTTAACACTTAATTGTTCGGTTTGTTCGGGACAATTCGCTCTAAAATAAGTATGTCATTCTTGTTAGAACGGATCTTAAATTGGTTTGATTCAATCAACTGATTGACAATTTCAGTTTGTTGCTCAGGTGTAACAGGGTAGGTGCTTCGGGTAGATTTTACCAATACGATAATTTGAGCATCATTGATGACAGGGAAATGATAGAGCCTATCGCGATTTGCCAAGCGGGGTCCGAAACAAGGTGAAGCGGAAACAGGGATGTTTTCTGGAATTGAATGGATGACTTTATTCGCATATGCGATATTTAATCCCCCCGAATCGTAATGTGCCTTTTTCATGAAATCGTGGGTTGTGGCTTCATACCAGAAAGAAGTCCGATCTTTTAGAGTGATGAAATTGACCAAAACAGCGAGAAATGCAGCCGATGACCATAATATAGTGCGTTGTTTATTCGTTTTTAATTTAACCGCTAAATCAATCATTGCCAAGGCTATAATGGGTGTAAATTCTATGGAATATTGACCGTTGATTCCCCACATGCCCATGTTGTCTGAAAATAACTTCTGGGCATAAATAGGTACCAACATCAACAAGTAGGATGGACGCAAGATGAGCGCAAATCCGCCAGAATAAAATACTACCCAATGCAGCTCCTTCTTGATGCCGAATGAAAGAGGATCAGTCAATTGACTCCAAAACAGAAGTTTGAATGTGTCAATAGGATGGAGGATAACATTCTTTGCAATTTCTGGGATACTGTTTCCAAGCTTTCCGAAACGCGCAATTTGGCTCAAGGCCTCACCCTGACTTAGTCCAGGCATTATTTTCGAAACAACAAAGTAGAAGTAAAAGAGAGATATGAGCATCAGCGGAAACTCAAATCGAAGTGTCAATTTTAGGTTTTCTTTCCAGTCTTTCAATCCTCTTGACACGGCCATTCCTGCTAGAATGAAAAACATCCACAAGGCCATGTTCTCTTTTGCCAGTATGACCAAAACAAACATCAGGATGGCAGCCCAACGGCGCTTGGTCATTTGGAAGTAGAAAAACCAAGGAATGAGCATCGCCGCAACCACATTGTTGTGAAAATCAAAGGCCAATGCTGAAATAATGGCCCATTGCGCTAGGAAAAACAAGAGGACCAACCAAGGTGATTTCATGGTCGGCATTTTTAATCGTGCAATTTTATAACAGCCCATCGCACCCAAGATGACCGATGCAATTTGAATGACCAATAAGGTCCATGAACCAAAGAGGAAATAAAAAGGAGTGTAAAGCAAAGTAAGCGGTGAGAAGTGATCCGCAAAGTAAATAGGACTCTTTCCGGTTAAATCCAAGGTAAAGTAATTCATCTTTCCATGTGAAAACGAATACAAGGCCTGGTTAAACATCCCCAAATCCAAGGAACTTGTGCGGAAGTTGATGTGATTTACAAAGGATACCAAGCAATAGATGAGTATAAAAATGAGCGTCACCGTGATTTCAGCGCGCTTGACCTTTAATGCTTGAAGAAGATTATTTGTCATCTGAGCAAAGATAGAATTTCTATGGTGAAAAGTTGGAATTGAAAGAATTGGTTGAGGTCATAACAATAGCTTATGAAATTAAAAAAAAATATTATTAAGAA
>CAIQQH010000067.1 GCA_903873915.1 uncultured Flavobacteriia bacterium
GAGCGAAGAAGTGTCCCTTGTCCTTCGAAGCTCAAAGAGCGAAGAAGTGTCCCTTGTCCTTCGAAGCTCAAAGAGCGAAGAAGTGTCCCTTGTCCTTCGAAGCTCAAAGAGCGAAGAAGTGTCCCTTGTCCTTCGAAGCTCAAAGAGCGAAGAAGCGTCTCTCGTCCTAAGTATTCGAATAGTTCTCACAATCCTCCACCAAGACTTGGTCAAGTTGCTTCGTTACACTTATCGGAATGTATTCCACAACAACATTGGTCTTGTCCAAGCCGAAATCTTCAGCGGGTTTTAGCCCTGTTGATTTCACAAAACGATAGACTTTTACGCACAGAGTTTCGAACGTTGTCAATTGGTTGTTCGTGGCCACGCGTGAGTTCAATACAATGAACTTAAAGTCTACTTCATCGAGCTGCCCACGAACAGATTCAAAAACACTTTCACCTGTAAGTTCACCTTTCTTGACCATGTTGGACTGAATCTTACGCATCATGTATTCCACGCGGTGCTCTTCCTTAAACCCAAGTTGTAGGCGCACATAATAGCATGTTTGATCAATGACTTCGTTCACTGAATAATGCACTCCCCATGGATCCGAAATGATGTCGAGGTGCAAGAACCAATACACACCAGCTTTGCGCGGCCGCTTATTGAACAAGGAGAAAAATACGGTCGAATCTAACTTCTCCGGATGGGTACTGCGTGTTGGATACACCAAGTTTGATGCTTCATAATGCAATTTATCATCCGCCTTGACCGCCATCAGCAATGGTTTTACCTTGGTCATAGGCACATAAGCAGTGATGTTTCTGCGCAACAATTTCGCCTTGAAATAAAGGAACAATATGGAGAAAAAGGTGATTGCCAATACCAGTGTAAACCAACCTCCGTGGACAATTTTCCCAAGGTTAGACATCAAGAAGATGGCTTCAATGATCAAGAAGATGGCGAAAATAAGAAGAAAGAAAGGTCTGAATTTCTTGTAGCGAAGAATCATTAAATAGCACAACAAAATCGACGTCATGACCATATCAATGGTAATGGCTAATCCATAGGTTGCTTCCATAGCTGCGGACTTCTGGAAGATAGCGATCACCAACAAACATCCCCCCATCAAAAACCAGTTGATGAATGGAATGTAGATTTGACCCTGGTGCTCAGAAGGGTATTTCACTTTTAAGTTTGTCCACAAATCCAATTTAATGGCCTCATTCATTAAGGTGAAGACACCCGTGATGAGCGCTTGAGATGCGATAATTGTAGCGGCTGTTGCAATTCCAATAGCGAAATACAACAAGTCGGGCGGTACCATGGCGTAGAAAACGGTTTGATTAGCTGCCAAATGAAATCCATCTTGTAAACACAGTGCAGACTGTCCGAGGTAGTTGATGACAAGCAATGTACTCATGAAAGCCCAGCTGATGCGGATGTTTCCTTTGCCACAGTGACCAAGGTCGGAATACAATGCCTCAGCACCTGTGGTACAAAGAAATACAGCACCAAGTACCCAGAATCCACCATCTACATTGACGATCAAGTTATAGGCATAATAAGGATTGAAAGCCGCCAAAACATCAGGATTTTTCGCAATGTTGATCAAGCCCAAATACCCCAAGAACCCGAACCAAACGAGCATTACAGGTCCAAACGCTTTCCCAATGGCCGAAGTTCCGAACTGCTGCACTGAAAATAGAAGTACGATAATCCCTACAACAACGGGAAGAACAGGAAAATCAGGATTGATGTTATTGATTCCTTCAACCGCCGAAGAAATTGAAATCGCAGGGGTGATGAATCCATCAGCTAGGAGTGTAGCGCAGCCTATTAAAGCAGGGATAATCACCCATTTTATACGTCGAGATTTCAACAAGGCAAACAAGGCAAATATTCCTCCTTCACCTTTGTTATCGGCGTTTAGGGCAAAATAAATGTATTTCGTAGTTGCCAGTAAAATCAATGTCCAAATCACGCTAGACAATCCGCCCATGATGAGGTCATAGGAAAAATCTGTCCCTTGCCCTGTGATGGCTTGAAAGACATACAAGGGCGATGTACCAATATCTCCAAAGACAATTCCAATGGTGATGAGGACACCTGCGGCGGTTGCCTTTTTCGTGCTAAATGACATAGTTCAATTTTGAAAGGCAAATTTAATCGAATTAAAAAAATATCGCTTTCATTTTTCAAATTCTTCGTGGAAGATGAGACATATTTTTTTAATTGCTTGGTAATATAAAAATCCAACGACCAAACCATTTCAATGGTTTGCCTCCGCCAACACCAAAATGTAAGCACAAAAAAAATCCCAACCTTTCGACTGGGATTCTTGCTATACAGAGATTGACTGATTTATTTCTTAACTGCGTCTACAACCGCCTTGAATGCTTCAGGGTGGTTCAAAGCCAAATCGGCAAGAGCCTTACGGTTCAATTCGACTCCACTTTTGTGAACAGCTCCGATGAATTGAGAATAACTCATTCCATACTGACGAGCTCCAGCATTGATACGCTGAATCCATAGTGAACGGAAGCTTCTTTTCTTTTGCTTACGGCCTTCGTAGGCATAATTGAGTCCTTTTTCAACCGCATTTTTTGCGACTGTCCAGACATTTTTTCTGCGACCAAAGTATCCTTTGGCCAATTTCATCAAGTTCTTTCTACGAGCTCTTGACGCAACGTGATTTACTGATCTAGGCATAATTTTTAGTTTTTTGATAAGGAGTGTTCCATTGTCTCAGGAAACTTATGTACTCATTACCGGGTTAAACAATTAATAAACCAATGCATGTCTTACATGCACAACTGTAACTTGATATTCGACACGTCTGATTCATGAACCAAACCTGCTGCTGTCAAGTTGCGCTTGCGTTTTGTCGACTTCTTTGTCAAGATGTGACTTTTGAACGCATGCTTTCTTTTGATTTTACCGCTTCCAGTGATCGTGAATCGCTTCTTTGCACTGGATTTAGTTTTCATTTTAGGCATCTCTCTTCGTTTTTATGTTATTTCTGTATAGCTGTTCTAATGAAGTGTATTACTTCTTTTTTGGGTTGATCATGATGATCATTCGCTTTCCTTCCAACTTGGGTAACTGTTCTACAGCACCTATATCGGCTAACTCTTGAGCGAATTTCAACAATAAGATCTCACCTCTTTCTTTAAACACAATCGTTCGTCCACGGAAGAATACAAAAGCTTTCACTTTGTTTCCTTCTTCCAAAAACTTGCGTGCGTGAGCCAATTTGAAGTTGAAGTCATGGTCATCTGTGTTAGGTCCAAATCGAACCTCTTTCAATACGACCTTGCTTTGCTTCGCCTTTAACTCCTTTTGCTTCCGTTTCTGGTTGTAAAGAAACTTGCGGTAGTCCATGATTTTACATACCGGCGGCACTGCATTTGGTGAAATTTCAACGAGGTCAAGGTCTTGTTCTTCAGCCATTTTTAATGCTTCAGAAGTCGAAACGACCTGTGGCTCGGATCCTTCAAAAACTAAACGCACTTCGCGCGCATCAATCTTTTCGTTGATCTTGTGCTCTTCTTTTTCTTCTCTTCTTACGAACGGTTTTCTCGTGTTTTTTCTCATTCAGTTATTTATGCTTTCGATGAAAGTTCATCTTCTATTGTCTTTTGCACCAATTTCGAGAAATCAGCAATGCTCATTGATCCTAAATCTCCGGATCCACGTTGGCGAACAGAAACCTCATTGTTTTCGGCTTCTTTTTCCCCGACAATTAGCATAAAAGGGATTTTATTCATCTCCGCATCACGGATTTTCTTCCCAATTTTTTCATTTCGGTCGTCAACGAGCCCGCGAATATCGGAAATATTTAGGACTTCTGAAATTTTTTCTGCATGCTCATTGTATTTCTCTGAAATGGGCAAAATCGCAAACTGATCCGTGGCGAGCCACAAGGGAAAATCTCCTGCACAATGTTCAAGCAATACGGCGATGAAACGCTCCAATGAGCCAAAAGGTGCTCTGTGGATCATCACAGGTCGGTGCTTTTGATTGTCAGCACCCGTGTATTCCAGCTCAAAACGCTCGGGCAAATTGTAATCCACCTGAATTGTACCCAACTGCCATTCACGCCCTAAGGCATCTTGCACCATGAAATCAAGCTTAGGACCATAGAATGCGGCTTCACCATATGCAACGACCGTTGTGAGATTTTTTTCTGCTGCGGCCTCTATGATTGCGCTTTCCGCTTTCTCCCAATTCTCATCGCTACCAATGTACTTGGTCGGATTTGCAGGGTCACGCAAGGAAATCTGTGCTTTAAAATTAGTGAAGTCCAAAGTTTTCAATACATACAACACGATATCGATCACATTCTTGAATTCATCCTTCACCTGGTCTTGAGAACAGAAGATGTGCGCGTCATCTTGCGTAAAACCACGAACACGTGTTAAGCCGTGTAACTCACCTGATTGCTCATAGCGGTATACGGTACCAAACTCCGCAAAGCGGGTTGGAAGTTCTTTGTACGAGCGCGGCTTTGACTTGAAGATCTCACAATGGTGAGGACAGTTCATCGGTTTGAGGTAGAACTCTTCATTTGGATCCGGTGTGCGAATGGGCTGAAAAGAATCGGCCCCATATTTTGCGTAATGTCCGGATGTAACATACAATTCCTTGTTGCCAATATGCGGAGTAATCACCTGATCATAGCCCGCCTTGCGTTGGGCTTTCTTTAAGAAATTCTCCAAGCGTTCGCGCAAGGCAGCACCTTTTGGCAACCAAAGAGGAAGGCCTTGACCCACTTTTTGAGAGAAGGTAAACAATTCAAGTTCTTTCCCCAGTTTTCGGTGGTCACGTCGCTTCGCTTCTTCTACTTTTTCTAAATATTCTGTCAATTCAGAAGCCTTAGGAAAAGTAATCCCGTATATGCGGGTAAGCATTTTGTTTTTTTCGTCACCTTTCCAGTAAGCTCCAGCAATAGCAGTTAGTTTCACTGCTTTGATAAATCCAGTATCTGGAATGTGCGGTCCACGGCATAAATCCGTAAAATTTCCTTGCGTATAAAAGGTAATCGTACCATCCTCTAAATTTTCAATCAACTCCAACTTGTAAGGGTCTGCTTTTTCGGTAAAATAGGCTATGGCATCTGACTTTGCGACTTCTTTGCGAACGAATTCATTCTTTTCTTTCGCCAATTCCTTCATCTTCGCCTCAATACGCTCCAAATCTTTTTCGAAAATTGAATGCTCCATGAAGTCTATGTCGTAATAGAATCCATTTGTTACTGGCGGACCAATGGCCAACTTAATACCCGGGAACAACGATTCAAGTGCTTCAGCCATCAAGTGGGCTGAGGAGTGCCACATGGTTGATTTTCCTTCCTGATCATTCCAGGTCAGAAGTTGCAAGGTACTATCCGTCGTAATCGCTCGAGAAGCGTCTACAACTTCGCCATTGATTTTTGCTGCGAGGACATTTCTTGCCAAGCCCTCGGAAATGCTTTTCGCAATGTCCATTGAACTTGTTCCGGTCTCTACCTGTCTGACTGACCCGTCAGGAAGTGTAATATTGATCATCATGAATCTTTGAATTGCCACAAATGTAGCTATTTTGACCCGAACATGTGTTGGGATTTCACGATGATTTGTGGTGCTTTCGTTTTGAATTGTGCGATTATTTGACTTACTTTTAAGTATATTATTCTGAAACCACAACACTCATGACCTTTTACGACCGCCCGTTCGTATTCATTACTTTGCCATTTCTTGTTGGATTGGTCTTGGCTTTTGCATGTCGAACTCATGCCATTTTATTGGCATATTGCTCTTGTATCCTACTGTTCCTGGCGTTGATTTTATTTGTTTTTCGGGCAAGGGGAATGGTTTTTCTTTGCCTTTCGTGTTTGTCTTTCTGTGGAATTGGAAGTTTGCTTATGCTCGAGCGTTTGCATGTATTTGAGGGAAATCCGCTTGAGCAAAGTTATAAACCGGGAGATATCTATGTCTTGCGCATTTGTGAGTCGAAGGAAGGCAAAGGAGATTGGAATAAAGCCATTGGTGAAGTCAAGCAACATGTAGAAAAACAGGTAAAAACTGTGCGGTTAGAAAAGGTGTTGTTATTGATCCACAAAAATGAATGCTTACCAGGGACAGGGGATCAAGTGGCGATTTCATCGGCATTGATGGCGATTAGAAATGAGGGGAACCCTGGAGAATTTGATGCAGAGATGTTTTGGAGCCGACAGGGCGTCAACAAAATGGCTTTTGTTTCTCGTGGTGAACTGATGCTGCTAAATCAAGCAAAACAATCGCTCCTCACCAAGTTGCTCAATGCCTCACGAAATTATTTAAAATCTGCTCTTACAGCGCATTTATCCGGACCAGAGTTAGCAATCTCCTTGGCGCTCATTCTCGGTGATAATTCCATGCTGGATAAAGAAATTCGCGACAGTTTTACGAATACAGGAGCATTGCATGTACTGGCAGTTTCCGGTTTGCACATTAGTATAATTATGCAAATACTCATGGCTGCATTGGCTGTGTTTTCCGGCGTCTTATCTCGAAGAGTTGCGGTGATTTTTTTAATCGGAATCATGTGGTGGTATGCAGCGATTACTGGACTTTCTCCTTCCGTCTTGCGCGCGGTAATCATGTTCACCGTATTGTCCATTGCTCAGCTTTCAGGCAGAAATTATGACTCTTTAAACACCTTATTTTTAACGGCTTTTGTGCTCGTTATATGGAATCCATTGACGGTGTTTGACATTGGTTTTCAATTGTCTTTTTTATCGATGCTTGGGATCTTTTTATTCTATGAAAAGATAGAATCTTTTTGGGCAGTTCGACAGCCAATTCTTCAGAAGGTTTGGCAAGGAACTGCCATTGGCTTGGCAGCCCAAGTGATGACTACGCCCTTGTCGTTGCATTATTTTAATCAGTTTCCTAATTACTTTATTCTCACAAATATTGGATTGATGGCCAGTTCAGGACTTATCTTAGGAGGTGGATTGTTGATCTTTTCTGTTTCGTGGTGGGGATTTATGGCCAAGTGGATTGGTTTCGTTCTGATGCTCGTTGTAGGAGTATCATTGTGGTTTATTCAATGGGTAGAATCTTTACCTGGTGCGGTCGCATTTGGTTTTGCGCTGAAATTTTGGACCGTTCTTGCCTTGGGTATTTTATTCCCTTTAATCTTTTATTTTAAAATTGGAACAAGTAGGTTTTGGGCAACCCTAATAATGAGTTTTGGGATATTGGCTGGAATTGTTTTTCAACGATTTGAGAATATCAATCGAAATGAAATCATTGTCTTCAATGCACGAATGGTGGTCATGGCTGTCCGAGTAAATGGACATTTATTTTGCTTTTATCGGTCAAAAAAAGCAGATTTTTTCAAGGTCGAAAGGCTGATTGGGAATTACCTTAAAATTCATTCTGGAAAGGTGCATTACTTCAATCTTGATCGCCGCAATTGGAAGATTAAAGTAGGTGGATTCATGATAGATGTAAAACGTAAAAAGAAGTGGGTAGAATTAAAGTGTGCCAATCAATTGGTGCGAGTTGTTTTGGATGAGGTGTCGCTAAAAAGGAATCGGAATACACATTTCATTGCAATGCCTTGGGAAAAAGAACGGAGAGAAAGCCAAATTGACCATTACTTGTCCAAGAGATCTTGGCGCTTGGCGATTTAATAGAGTTTTTCTTTTCTCACGGCATGAAAAAAGCGGTCGTATTCCATGGAATAGACGGCAATTGAACCATTTCCTTGGCTCGCTTCAATGGCAAAGACAAAAGTGTATCCAATCACTTGACTTGCTGGCTCATTGGATGCTTTGATGAATTGAAAGTTACTGGTGGTAAGTTTAGATGCAGTATTTACAAGTTCGGAAACGCTTATGTTGCCTAAAATTTCCAAAGCAGCGAGTGTCTTCAAAATCCCTTCGGTTCCTAAGGAAGCGCGCCGCTGAGCAATTTCCATGATCTGAAGCATATGCCGCACTTCAAGGTCGCGCTGATCTTTGGATAGCTCATTGAAACGGTTTGTAAAAAGTGTGTAAAATTTATTTTCGGATGAATTTGGTGGATTTCCTGGATTCAGAAATGACTCATTAAAAAGGTATTGTTTGTAGCGCTCTGTGTCGCGTTTTGGCAGGAAGGTACTTTCACGAATAATCATGTCAGTGACTAGCACTTCGGACGATACTTGAAAGTTTGCCGCATAAATTTCAGTTGTTGTATCGGAGCTAAGCGCAAACACATGGTTTTCAATATAAATAACCCGGTTCGTGTCATTTCGGGCGATGATGCGTTGGTTCCCTATTTTTTCATCCAATTGAGCATCGGACTTTAAACCCTTTTGTTCATTTTTATATTTCAACGCAAATAGCGAGTCGAGTGTGCGGTACGAATTAGGCTTCACGATTTGCGTTGCTCCAAAAGCAACGGATTCATACATGTATCCTTCATTTTTGGTATTGCTCTGCACATACGATTCAACGGCCTTGTGACGGCGAAGTTCAAATGCTTCTGGTGTTTCTGGTGCTATGTAGTGCAAGCCACACCCACTCATCGTGGTGATAAGGAGACAAAAAATAAACTGATTATGATAGGCAATTCGCATAATCAAGGCGTTTGAACTCCTGTCTAAATTGACAGAAAAAGATGAATTCCTTAACGATTGAGCATCACAGGCATCACGAGCATAAGGATGTCCTCATTTTCGTTGTCTTTGTGTGCGGGCATCAACAGTCCAGCTCGACTTGGTTCGCTCATTTCCAAGCGAACTTCTGTTGTCTCTAAGCTATTAAGCATTTCCATAAGAAAACGAGAATTAAATCCAATTTCCATGTCGTCTCCGTCGTAGTTACAGGTCAATCTCTCGTTGGACTCATTGGCAAAGTCAATGTCTTCAGCAGACAACGCAAGTTCAGAGCCGGCCAATTTCAACTTCACTTGATGTGTTGTTTTATTGGCAAAGATTGAAACCCGCTTGATGGAACTTAGGAATTGAACACGATCAATTGTCAATACATTTGGATTCTCTTTGGGAATAACCGCCTCATAGTTCGGATATTTACCATCGATCAAACGGCAAATCAATACGATATCGTTGAATGTAAACAAGGCGTTCGATTCGTTGTATTCCATTGTGATTTCTTCATTCCCACTCAAGTTTGATTTGAGTAGGTTCAAGGGTTTTTTCGGAAGAATAAAAGATGAACTTCCCTCAGCTTGTGAATCCGTTCGTCTGTAACGCACCAGTTTGTGAGCATCTGTTGCAACAAACGTGATGTCCTCCGGGCTAAACTGACAAAATACACCACTCATTACTGGACGAAGGTCATCGCTCCCCGTCGCAAATAAAGTCTTTCCAATGGCTTTTGACATAATGTCACCACTTAAGCGGATGGTTGTGCTGTTTTCGATGGATGGAATGCGTGGGAATTCATCACCATTAAATCCATTCATTTTCGATTTCCCGTTGTCGTAAGCAATTTCAACGCCCATTGTCGTAGGGTCGATCAAAAACGCGCAGGGTTGATCGGGCATATTTTTCAATACATCGATTAAGATCTTGGCTGGAATGGCAACTTTACCTGCTTCTCTAGCCTCAACCTCCAGAGAGGTGCGCATTGTAGTCTCTAAGTCGGAAGCTGAAATAGTCAACTGTCCTTCTCCAATTTCAAAAAGAAAATTATCTAGAATTGGCAAGTTATTACTTGTACTTAGTACTCCTGAAATGCTCTGTAAATGGCGTAAAAGCGACGTGCTGGAAACAATAAAGTTCATTGATGTGTAATTTATATCAAAACTATGAAAGCAAGGGGAAATAGCGTGTAAATTGACACTGTTTTTTTTAATAGGTTATCAACAATTTCTTGTAAAAGTGAGATTGAAATCCTGTTGAAGATGTGTTCAATTCACTGATATCTATTATTTGGTTTCAGGAGTATCTTGTTGTGTTAGGTCTTGGGGTAGAACGATAGGAAAATAGACATGTCCAAGAAGCAAAGGATTAAACACATGGTATTGACATTTAACCATAGCGCCGTTGGGCAACTGACACCAAAATTTATTCATGTCAACATCTACAACCTCACCAAACTCATTGCGCTGTGATTGGAATGAATTGATGCGGAACATCCGCAGTTTTGTTGATTTCCCATTTGTTTCAGTCAATTGCAATGTCGCAAAGGGTGTTGTGCGCTTCATGCTGTCAATCTGCTTTTGGCTCAATTCATAATTGGCCAATTCGTAGTGAATTTTTTTATAGTTCTGCAAATAGAGATATACCCTTTGTGGATTGACGTCTTTCACTAATTTTCCTTGCTGATAAACTTTTGTTTTTGTCCCGTTTTTTGTCACACTGAAACTCCGCTGAGGCACATCGTAAAAACGAACTTCTACTTTGCGGATTTTGTCCATGCGAACAGCAAAGATTTCTGTACACATCCATTTTCGAGAATCTGCAAAAAAGCGCGGCTCGATGATGCCATTAAATCCTTTAATTTTCATGATCACGGGTAAATCACTTTTCCCCGCCTCAGGTGAGTCAACCAACATAATTTGGCCGTAGTGGTCTTGTGCCGGTGGACCGATGTACCAGGTTTTAACCCATTCGCCCTCCTGAAATATCTCAACTTTAATGTGCTGACTCGCCATTAATTTGGTGATTTGTTTATGGGAGTTCTCAGTCAAGTATCCTTTCCATTCAATGTTTTTAATGGCGTCTAGGATAAAAGAAATATTCGGCTGCGAAATGCATCCACCATCTTTATCTGTCCATTCTTCACCATTTTTGATGGCTTCCATCACTCTTCCTTGCGCATCGGTAATGATGATTTTATCGATAGTCGTGGTGTCAGAAACGGCAAATTCAATTAGCTCAGTAGTTGAATGTCCTTTGGAATTCATTGCACGCATGGCAAACCATCCGAGCAAAACGAGAACAACAACAGCTGAAAGTAAAGCAATCAGTTTTTTCATAGGACATTAGAGTTGTGTGTACTTTCTCTTTCGCAAATAATTCATCAGCAAGGCAAAAAGTAGAATAAGTAAAATCGGAAGCAGCACATTGATGATTTTGTAAAATGTACCGTCATTGATCACTTTGTCTTTGTCCATGGCATGAACATCAATTTGACGGCTGCGGACATCGAGGACGGAGTTGTCTCCCATTAGGTAATCCATCATGTTTTGGAAGAACTCTTGGTTTCCAAAGTAGACCGGAATATTTGCCTCAGCAAGTTCGCGATCCATTCTTAAATCATTAAAGGAGTTTGGACGATACATGTATCCTTGACCATTTCTAGCTGGCATCGAATCGTAGGAATTTCTTAGAAATCGTCCGTTTCCAATTAAAAACACCTTTCCTTCAGTTGAACTTTGCGCCATGTATTTTCGCGCATTGGGGTTGTTGACATACTCTTCAACAATCCGTGTTTTGAAATGGGATTCAAATGTTCCTTCAGCCAATCCTGCTAGGCAGCGTTGATTGAGGGTATCTGTTGGGTCAGTCGCCAATTGTGGATTCTTGCCATAGCTCATTGGCATGGATAGGCTCACCAATGGAGCAAGCCCTGTGACATTTGAATTTGTAGATGAGCTGAGGATGGGGGTGAGTAGAAGATTTTCGTTTGGAATAAATTGAATTTCACTGGCATATTTCAGTGATACAGGCTCGAGGTTGCGGGCGATTGGGTGTTGAGTTGCAGTTGCCAAAACATGGAAGAACCAAGGTATGAGTGATTGTTTGGCAAAAGGAACTGCCTTTGGTGCACAATTCGCATCAATGACATAATTGTCGTTAAGTTTTAACCCGTAATCATAGAGTAAATTTTCAAGCCCTGTGGTATTGCGTGTGGTATGTGTTGCTCCTTTTTTGTTTAAGGTGTCTTCATCGATATGCAAGGGATCGAGGAAACACATCAATCGGCCTCCACGCATGACAAATTGATCGATCAGGTACAAGTCTTTCTCACTAAATCTCGTTCGTGGTCGTGCAATGACGAGACCATCAACATCATCCAAAGCAGCAAGAGAATCATTTAGCGTGATGTCTGCGATATTGTAATAGGGGGAAATGAGTGCACGTGCACGTTGCGTTTCGGCAAAAGAAAGTTCTCCATGTCCCTGAAGGAAAGCGACACGCGGACGCTCCTGTTGAATGGATCTTCGCATGGAACTTACCAAGATGTACTCGAGATTTTTCACTGAATTGTCAATCATTTCGGTAATATCATCCAAATAGTAAGGTTTTCCAGCACTTGTTCCCGGTAAGAACTGAATGGTACTCACGGTAACGCCACCATAATCGACTACCGCACCTGGCCATAACAACAATTGGTTCTGAGCTCCATCCTTCATATAAACAACATCCATCGGAATGATGCCTTTTCCACGATCGTAAAGGGATTCAAACAGCGATTGCTTTTCGCCCTCAGAGCCCACATTCGGGTCAATGAATTGATATTCTATGCGATTTCCAGCATATTGTTTAAATTCTTGCAATTTATCCTCAATGGCATTTCTAAAGCTTTTCAATTCAGCAGGTAAATTCCCTTCGAGATAGATCTTGATGCTTAAGCGATTGTTGAATGTTTCTTCATTCGACAAGAATTTTATGGTTCCCTGTGCCAATGAAAAACGCTGGTCTTCGGTCATGTCTATGCGTTTATAAAGCACGGAACCGATGATGTTTACGAATACGAGAGAGACGATGACAACAGAGAAAAATAACCAGTTGTAGATGCCTTTTGATAGTTTTTTACGTTCTGCCATGACCTCAGCTTTTGAAAGTTTTAACCACCGTGAGCGCGGCAAATATAAATAATCCGATGACTGATCCGAAATAGACAAGATCGCTCGTGTCGATGACTCCCTTCATGATGGCGTCATAATGGTACGTTAAGCTGATGTATTGTAAAACAGAGTCAAATTTTCCCATGATGGAAAAAGAACCAAGTAGCCAGAATCCCCAGTAAAAAATAAAACACAAGAAAACTGCAATGATGAATGCTACGATTTGATTGCTGGTTAGGGCTGATGCGAATATGCCAATGGCAACAAATACAGCCCCCAGCAAGAGCAGTCCAATGTAAGAGGTTATCGTTGCTCCGTCGTCGAGAATTCCCACTGGATTCCCAAGGAAATGCATGGATACATAAAAGATAATAGTTGGAATCAATGCGATAAAGACAAGTGTAATTCCCGCAAGGTATTTTGAGGCAATGATATTAAAGTCAGTTATTGGTCGTGTAAACAGAAGTTCAATGGTTCCAAGTCGGCGTTCTTCAGCAATCATACGCATCGTAATTGCTGGAATGAGAATCATAAAAATGAAAGGTGAAATATCGAAAAATGGAATGAGGCTCGATTCGCTTCCTTCAAGGAGGTTGGCATACATGTATTTGTTGTTGGGGAAAATCCAGTGAATTAATCCCGAAGCAAGCAAGAAGATAAGAATGAAAATATACCCAATAATTGAACTTAAAAACCCGTTCAATTCCTTATTGTACAAAGCGAAAAGTGGTCCTTCGGTGATGTTGTCTGCGCCTATGTACTTTTTTTTACCAAAGGCCAAGAGTGGCAGAAATACAAAAGGGAGGAATACAAGTCCGAGTGAAAAGTACCATTTCTGATCAAATGCTTTTCCCAGGCGGTTCAGAAACCAACAATGCAAAACAACATTAAATCCAGGTATAATCATAAGTAATCCCCACCACATCGGCTTGCCAACAATTTTGGATAAGACCATGAAATTGTAGGGAGAGATAAGGGCTTCCCATCCTTTTCGTCCAGCTTTAGCGAATATTTTCCATAGTGACACCACACTGATGAGAAGCAGTACACACAGGATAATTTTTATCGAATCGTTCATATCAAAAGAGGTGTGAATGAGCCAGTTTGAACTGCCCCAACTTACAACTTCAAATGTAATCTTTCCATTTGAAACGATTGCAGGTCATGGATGCTGAAATATCAGCCAACACTTGTGTATAATTTAGTGGAGAATTAAGAATTAAGAGTTACGAATTACGAGTTACGAATTACGAGTTACGAGTTACGAATCATTGTTGTCCGACTAAATCCATTTTCATGTTTTATCCAATCGATCTAACCTTGGTTTTCTGACCCCATCGGGGTCAAACCTCTGTAACCATAGGCCCTCCCGAAAAGCCCATGACCCCATCGGGGTCAAACAGTTTAAATACTAAATGACTAAATCACATAAAATAAAAACCACCCGCTTACTTTAAAACCCCTTCTTAAAACCAATGATTTCAATGGTTTCAAGAAGAGCAGAAAATTTTTATCGGACAACAGTGGTTACGAATTACAAGTTATTTCAAGCAACCGAAGTGCGAATAAGTCACTTGTCTTTTGTTACTTGTCCTTTGTCTCATGTCTTAACGTCTAAAAATCCTAAAATAGAAAAAGCCCCGACAGTGTCGAGGCTTTTTCAAATTGATGCGATATATTGTAGTTATGCTAACTTCACATTCATGGCATTCAATCCTTTTCGTCCTTCTTCGAGTTCGAACTCTACTTCATCATTTTCCTTAATTTTGTCGATAAGGCCTGAGACGTGGACAAAATACTCTTTTTTTGATTCTTCGTCGATAATGAAACCAAATCCTTTTGTTTCATTAAAGAACTTAACTGTTCCCTTGTTGTTCATTATACTATTGAATTGATAATTTTGGTAAAGATATGTTTATATTTTAATAAGTTGCACTTTTTTTTTATTTAATTGACATGAACGTTTTTTAATGAAGATTTTCGAAGCCGTCAAAGTACGTGTTTACAGTCCATGCATCGGCTTGTTGGTCAAACCAGTATTTTATTTTGGGCCAGATTTCCTGAAAAATAGGAGATGTTCTGTATGACTCAAGTGCTTCTTCCGATTCCCACATGCTGTAAGTAAAAACAATACAAGGATTCTTTCTGTCCTGCATGAGTCTCATTCCTTGACACCCAGGAAAAGTGGTTACTACCTGATTGATGGTGTCGAAATAACTCAGAAAATCATGAACATGTTCTGCGGCAAAATGTAATTTGACAATTCTTGTAATCATTCCCTAGAACAATGATTCAATGGTTGTGCGAGATCCGCGTGGGGTAAATTCAATGCGAATGACATCGCCAACGCGCATTCCAAAAAGTCGCTCAGCACCACCGCTTGTAGAATTAGCACCTCTGTTGATGGCTATTTCAAGCAACTCGTTGTGATTGAAAATAGCAACCTTTTCTCCATTTGGCACTGAATTGTAGGCCGAGGAGATTTCATCGATGTAGTAGTCCTTGTTGCGCCAATAAATTGTAAAGGGCTCATTTTTCCCAAAACGCTCAAACAGCTCTTTATTGACGTTTGTAATTAAATTGCCAAAGGTGTCGATGTGGCAAACATTTCCTTTAATCAAGTTCTGCTCGATGACCGCCGCTTGTGAAAATGCACGCTTGTAATTTTCTTGTGTCGAGCAAAAGTCTGTGACGTTTTCTCCATTCAACAGTCTGCATGCTGCAGGAATCAGAATACTTTTTGTTGGAAATTTAAACAAATTCGGGTTGGACATGACATCATCGATGCGGTAAAAGGCATCGGGTTGTTCGTCTTTCAAAAAGGTACCAAAGAAACCATTGTCGCTCGAAATGAAGTACTGCCCAGCAAAGACCATAATGCATGGAAAGGCCCCGTCCGTGCCTCCAAAATTTATCATTGGCTCACTATCGACGCCTATGACGTGAACTGTGCCTGCTGGAAAGTCAGCGTAACAGCACGAAATCTGATAGGCAGCTTCAGCTACATTGAAGGGACGAATATTGTGCGAGACATCTATAATGCGCGCATCTGGCACCAAACCAAGTACAGTACCTTTCATGGATGCCACATAGTGGTCTTTTAATCCCATATCCGATGTCAGGGTAATGATCTGCATTTTCGAATTTCTCTCGGTCCTGTTGGTGATTTATTCCTAAATTTGACGCTAAAAATAGGGTTTTAATGCCGATTTATAAAGCAGTTCATTACAAATAATTTAGCTTGCACGAGAAAACGATAGAAATTAGTGGGATCAATCCCGTTGAGTTGTTCGGAGTAAACAACGCTAATTTGAAGCACATTAAGAGTTTCTTTCCGAAATTAAAGGTGGTTGCTCGAGGGAATCTCATTACAATTGTAGGGGATGATGAGGTCATGGACGAGTTCGAGCGTAAGTTTGAATTGGTTGTGCAGCATTTCCATAAATTCAATACCGTAACGGAGAACAACATTGATAACCTCATGTTGGACGAAGGGCAAAAAATGATTTCGACAGATGACGGTTCGGAAACAATCGTTCACGGAAATCAGGGAGTAAAGATCAAGGCCCGAACCCTCAATCAAAAGAAATTGGTTCAAGCGGTGAATACCAATGATATGGTCTTTGCCGTGGGCCCTGCTGGAACGGGAAAAACATATACCGCAGTGGCATTGGCTGTTCGTGCGCTGAAAGCAAAGGAAGTTAAACGCATTGTTCTGACTCGTCCAGCTGTTGAGGCAGGTGAAAACTTGGGTTTTTTGCCTGGTGATTTGAAAGAAAAGTTGGATCCTTACCTGATGCCTTTATATGACGCTCTGCGCGACATGATTCCACCTGAGAAATTGGCGGATATGATTGAATTTGGAATCATTGAAATTGCCCCATTGGCTTTCATGCGCGGACGAACCTTGGACAAGGCATTTGTCATTTTGGATGAAGCGCAAAACACCACGTCGATGCAAATGAAAATGTTCTTGACGCGCATGGGGATGACGGCTAAATTTGTCATTACTGGGGATATGTCTCAGGTTGATTTGCCTCATCGTCAGCGATCAGGATTATCCTATGCCTTAGATGTGTTGAAGGATGTTGAAGGGATAGGCGTTGTTCGTTTGGGACAAAGTGATATTATTCGCCACAACTTGGTGAAGCGCATAGTAGACGC
>CAIQQH010000068.1 GCA_903873915.1 uncultured Flavobacteriia bacterium
ACACCCTTAATAAAGAATAATAAATCTTTTTTTATAAAAATAAATCTCTTTTATTATATTATATATCCAATTTGGTAAGTTGAGAATAGAAATTGACTCTATTTGTCAAGAATTTTTAAATAACTTTGGAAATTAAGCTTGCAGAAATGGTGAAAATAAATATTCTTGTAGTTGAAGACGAATCGATCGTATCTAAGGATATTCAGCATTCGTTGGTTCGTTTTGGTTACGGAGTAGCTGGAGCTTGCTCCCATGGTGAAAAAGCCATTGAACTGGTGAAGGAAAGGAATCCAGATGTGGTTCTGATGGATATCAATATCAAGGGGGATCTATCAGGAATACAAACTGCAGAAATTATAAAAAAAGAATTCGGAGTACCAGTCATTTTTCTAACGGCGTATTCTGATGATTTAACTTTGACTAAAGCTGTAATTGCAGAACCGTTTGGCTACATCATTAAACCATTCAAAGAAATTGATTTACACACCAATATTGAGTTGGCGGTTTATAAAAATCAGAAGGAGCAAGAGGTTATTCGCGAACGAAATTTTCTATACTCAGTTCTTGAGCAGAAAGAAGTGCTTACTGATTTCTTTTTTGTGAAAACAAATAGTAAACTCATTAAACTTCGCACACAGGATGTGTTTTATGTGGAGGCATTGAAAGATTATGTAGTGATACATACCGCTGAAGCTCGATATACAATACACTCCACTATGAAGGATATTGAAATGAAATTGGGTAATTTAGACTTCGTTCGTGTCCATCGATCATTTATCGTCCGTTTGGACAAAATTGCCTCTATAGAATTCCCTAATTTATCCTTAGAAAAAGACAAAAAGATTATCCCAATAGGTGGTTCTTACCGAGATGATTTAAGTGCTCGAATTCAACTAGTATAATTCCTTTTTTAAGGAATTAATTCTAAATCAATCTGACGTTTCCGCACGTGAACTTCTGAAATACGCACAGTGACCTTGTCGCCAAAATTGTATTCCTTTTTAAATCGCGAACCTATAATTCTATATTTATCGGCATCAAAGAAAAAACGATCTCCAGGAATAGCCATCATTGGAACCATTCCTTCACACTGATTTCCATCCATTCGAACAAACAAACCAAATTCTGCAATTCCAGAAACAATTCCTGTAAATACCTCTCCAACGTGATCCATGACAAATACCGTTTGGAAATATTTTGTGGATTCACGCTCTGCATCTACTGCTTTTCGTTCCATCTTGGAAATGCGCTTGCACACATCTGAAAGCCCATTGCCGTAGCGGTGCTTTTTAGTGCTTAATTCTTCTTGTAGGACGCGATGGACGATCAAGTCGGCATAACGGCGTATAGGTGATGTGAAATGCGTGTAGAAGTCAAATGCGAGCCCGTAGTGACCAATATTATCCGTCTCATAGGTTGCTTTTGCCATCGATCGAATGGCCATGGTCTGGATCAATGAATACTCAGGGGTATGACGAATTTCTTCTAAAAGGGTGTTGATATTCAATGCAATTTTATCCGGTTGCCGAGCGTCCACCTTATATCCAAATTTTTCAATAAAGACATTGAACAATGCAATTTTTGCTGCGTCTGGCTTATCGTGTACCCTGAAAATGAACGGAACAGTGTCTCTCCCTTTTTTAGGTGCCGCGACAAATTTTGCCACATGTTTATTGGCCAATAACATAAACTCTTCAATCAGTTTGTGTGCATCTTTCGAGGTTTTAATGATCACCTCTACAGGGTGTCCTTCATCGTTTAAACGGAAGCGTACTTCTTCGGATTCAATACTTAAAGCGCCGTGTTTTAAGCGTGATTTTCGCAAAATTTTAGCGATTTTATCTAAAATAAGGATTTCTTCCTTATAATCTCCGTCTTTTCCTTCGATGATTTCTTGTGCATCTTCATAGCTAAATCGACGGTTGGAATGGATTACGGTTTTTCCAAACCACTGGTCATGAACAACACCCGCCTCGTCTATTTCGAAGATGACGGAGAAGCTGTATTTGTCTTCATTTGGACGAAGAGAACAGGCCATATTGGACAACTGTTCTGGCAACATTGGAACAACCCGATCGACAAGATAAACAGAGTTTGAACGCTTCAAGGCCTCAATATCCATCGCGCTACCTGGACGCACATAATGACTAACATCCGCAATGTGAACACCCAATTCAATGTGGCCATTTTCCAATCTACGGAAAGAGAGCGCATCATCAAAATCTTTTGCGTCTACAGGATCGATGGTGAATGTTGTCACCCCACGCATGTCTCTGCGGATAGCAATTTCTTTTTCATCCAATTCCATTCCAACGGTTTCTGCTTCAACCAAAACAGCTTGTGGGAATTTATAGTCAATACCATGATTGCATAAAACACTAATCATTTCTGTATCGTTTGACCCGGCCTTACCGAGTACTTCTATAACTTCTCCGTAGGGATTGTCTGAGGTTTTTGGCCAAACCGTGATTTTTACCAAGGCTTTATCCCCATTTTTAGCACCGTTTAATTTCTCTTTTGAAATGTAGATGTCTGTTCCGGCCTTCAGGTTGTCGGGCACTAAAAAAGCAAATTTATCGTGCAATTCAATGGTTCCTACATATTGAGATTTCTCACGCTCTAAAACAGCAATGATCTCCCCTTCATTTCTTGATTTCCCACGCTTAAAAATACGCACACGAACCCGGTCTCCGTTGAGCGCTTGATTCAGGTTTTGAGGAGCAATAAAAATATCTGACTCTTCGTCGTCTGTGACCACAAATCCTGCACCACGAGCTGTCAGCTCAATCGACCCCTCAACCAAATCGTTTTTCACAGACAACGAATAAACGCCGTGCGCATGCGCTTGTAAAAAGCCGTCATTAGTGAGTTCCTGCAGCACATCAAACACTAATTTTCGCAAGGCGTTTTCTCGAACATCAACGAGAACGCAGACTTGTTTGTGAGACAGTACACTGTCGGGATTTTTATCAAACACCTTTCTCACAATGTGAACAAGACTGTTTTTCATTTTTGCAGGTTTTCCGCCTTTATTTTTTGACATGAATTGTAATTAAATCAATGCGTTTAGTATAAATGCCATCACCATCCCTTTGATAGATAAATAACCATTCTTGATTTGCATCGCTTGAAGTTACAGCTTTATTGGTTTTTGATAACTAGAATCTATCACTTCTTTTTGTGTTTATCGAAAACCATCGTACAAAGTATGTCTAAACTTGGTAACTTTATAAAGTATTCTTAAAAAACCACAGAATGAACCCACTTGTTGAAAGCGCCTTGAATGAGCAAGTTCAAAAGGAAGCATCCTCTTCTCAATTTTACCTGGCAATGGCCTCTTGGGCTGAAAGTAACGGATTGAATGGAACAGCTAAGTTTATGTATCAACACTCTGACGAAGAGCGTTTTCACATGTTGAAATTGATCCATTTTATCAACGAACGAGGAGGAAAAGCGATTATACCACCTGTTGCACAAGCGCCCAAGGAGTTCAAGAACCTAGAAAATGTTTTTGAATTGTTATTGGCACACGAGATTAGTGTTACTGATAGCATCAATAATTTAGTGGATATTTGTCTTCAACAAAAGGATTATAGCACACATAATTTTGTGCAGTGGTATGTCTCAGAACAATTGGAGGAAGAAGCTTTGGCGAGAACCGTTCTCGACAAACTTCGGTTGATTGACGGAGACAAAGGAGGAATGTATATGTTTGACCGCGATCTGGAAAACGCATCAATTGGCGGTGCCGGGCAAAGCACTCAACAACAATAAACACACGGATTAATGATTAAATGGTATTTTATACTGGGGTTTGTACTCGCACAATTTGCGGCACAAGGCCAGTCAGCATACCGTTTTTCCAATTTTTCCATCACCGATGGCCTGTCTCAAAGTTCGGTGACATGTATTCTTCAGGATGAAAACCACGCGTTGTGGATTGGAACGCAAGATGGATTGAATCGTTTTGACGGAAAGCAATTTGAGGTGTTTTCATCAGATGATAGCGAAGGATTAAAAAGTGAATACATCAAATGTGGAATTGAAACAGACGATGGACGTTTGTGGTTTGGAACAGCGAACGGATTAAGTGTTTTTGACCTGAAAACGGAGCGATTTAACCACTATACCCTTCCCGGGAAAATAGCCCTTCAAATAGAGGGTATCTGTAGAGATCAAGAAGGTTTGCTTTGGTTGGCAACATCTGGAAAAGGACTGATTTCTTTTAACCCACAAACAAAAAAATTTAAGGAACGCGGTTCCATCTCTTCTTCGCGGCGCATTCATGGTGTGTACAACGCATTGGATGGTGGTCTTTTTATCGTTACAGAAGATAAGGGTGTGTTTTTAACCGACGCAAACAAGATGAGTTGTAAACAACTTGTTCTTCCCGCTAACGCCAAAAAAAACAGTGTTCAACGTATTGTGACAACAGCGAAGGGTCAAACTTATTTTTGCACCAGTCAAGGTGTTTTTGAATACATCTCAGGAAGCCAAAAAATTACCCCTGCATTTGCTCAACTCAATACCCAATGGGGTGAGGTTTCTGTAACTGATTTGGTGCAAACAGCAGACGGAACTACTTATATTGTTACCTCAGGACAAGGATTATACACCCTGTTTTCAAATGGAGCAATTGCCAAAAGCGCGCACGATTTACTTCAAAAAAATGCCTTGTTGTTTAATGACATCAATGTGTTGTTTTTGGATGATTCAGGCACATTTTGGGCGGGTACAAAACGCGGTCTTTCAGGGTTCGATCCGACCACACAAGGGTTTTTGGGAATAGGTCCCAGCGCGGATTTAACACAAGGTATCCCTAAGCCCAACGTGTGGAGCTTTGGCGAGGATAAAAACGAAAAATACATCTTCGTGGGCACCGACCATGGAATATCACGAAGAAACAAATACACAGGAACTTTCGAACAGTACAATCGGTCCGATGTCAATACAGCGCTCGGTGAGGGCGATGAAACAGCCGTCCTTTCGATGCGTGTGATAGATGAAAATCATGTATTAGCAGGCTGTGCAGACGGGCTGTATGAGTTACTCATCAACCCCACAGGTGGATATACATTCAAACGACTAAATCTTCAACCAGAAAAAATTCTTCTACGCCACAATAGAATTTACAGCATTGTGCATTGGAAGGAGCAGAAGTATTTCTTAGGAACAACGTCGGGGGCTTTGCTTATTGATTTAAAAACGAAAGAGCTAACTGCGTTCGAACATCGTGCAAAACACCCAAAGGAATCTATAGCGTCGGGTGTTTGTCGGGTTGTGTACAAAGACAATTCGAATAAAATTTGGTTTGCAACAAGCTCGGGAGAATTGAGTGTGCTTTCCATTCTAAATGGTAAACCAAGCATTCGGCCGTATGAATACAATACGCAATTTCTAAAGACATCAAAAGATTATATCAGCTCAATCTGTCAAACAGGCCCACACGAATATTGGTTCGGAACAATTGGTTCTGGGCTAATGAAGTGGAATGAACAGACGAAGAAGCTCGATGTTTTCCAAAAGAAACAAGGGCTTCCAAACAACGTGGTATACGGGGTTTTAAAAGCGGATGACAAGCATTTGTGGTTGAGTACCAATAAAGGGTTGTGTCGCTTTGACATGTATGGAAGTAAGTGCGTGAATTACACTGAACGCGACGGGTTAATGAGCAATGAATTCAATATAGGTGCGTATCTCAAAAGTAAAAATGGTGAGCTATATTTTGGAGGGATTTATGGGTATAACTATTTTTTACCAGAAAAACTTTCATTGAAATCTAAAGATGTATCGGTAAAGATTGTCAAGTTTAAACTTGATAAGGGATGGTTGTTACCGGGCGATGTTGGATCCCCACTGAAGAAGCCCATTTCTTTAACCGACCTAATCACTTTACGCTATCGGCAGCGAAGTTTTTCTGTGCGCTTTCAGCCCTCCAACCTAGGTCACCCAGACCTCATTAATTACAAATACATATTAGAAGGAGCTGATGAGGGGGAGATGCTTATTGGTTCAACGAATGAATTGCGATTTAGCTCCCTATCACCAGGAACCTATGTTTTAAAGATTTATGCCCGCATCGGCGAAGGCCCTTGGAGTGAAACACCCGCGCTTCTTTCGATTGAAATTAAATCCCCATTTTGGGCCACGTGGTGGTTTATTATGATCATTTCCGTGTTGTTGGCGGTGGCCATTCGAATTTTTGTCCGTGAACGAATCAACTCTGCTCGCCGCGATCAGGTGCGTTTGGAAATGAAGATTGCCGATCGAACACGAGAAATACGTGCACAAAACGAAAAAATCGAAAATCAACGCAAGCAACTGGAAGAGGAGAAAGATAAAGTCGTTGAACAGCAACGCTTACTGCAAATAGAGAAAGATAAATCTGAAAAACTTCTCAAAAACATCATCCCCGAATCCACAGCAGAAGAGTTGAAAAATCTTGGCCGAGCCAGTGCGCGCGCCTACAAAACAGTGTCTGTGTTGTTTACTGATTTTGTTGGCTTTACAAAAGCTGCTGAACGAATGACACCAACAGAACTGGTGGGTAAACTCGATGTGTATTTTAGAAAGTTTGACGAAATAATCGTAGCCAGCGGCCTGGAGAAAATCAAAACGATTGGTGACGCCTACATGTGTGCCGGTGGTGTTCCGGTGCGCAACCTTACCAACCCTGTGGACACCTGCCTTGCAGCGCTGCAAATTCAGCACTATATGGCAACCTTGAAGTACAATGCCATTGCCCATAACCAAGAATACTGGGAGCTGCGATTGGGAATCAATACAGGCGAAGTGACAGCGGGAGTTATCGGAAGTCAGCGCTTGGCATATGACATTTGGGGCTCAACGGTGAATCAAGCACAGCGCATGGAGATGTTGGGCGAACCAGGTAAAGTGACCATTACAGGCAATACTTTTAAATTTATTGAACCCTATTTTGAATGTACCTTCAGAGGCAAGGCCCAATCAAAAAGTAAGGGTTTGATCGACATGTACACTGTGGACCACATTAAACCAGAACTTTCGGTCAACGGAGAAGGGGTTTTGCCAAACGAACGATTCCATCAAATCGTCAACCTGCACCACTTTAGCTCAATAAGTTATTACAAGGCGGAGAGACATATTATTCGGGTGCTGGAACAAGGTCTTTCAGAAAAATTACACTACCACAGCATTGACCATAGTATTGATGTAGTAAAAGCAGTTGAACGCTTGGCTCTTTTAGAGGGAATTACCGATGAAGGACTTTTTCTATTGAAAACAGCGGCAACGTATCACGATGCGGGATTTGTTGAACAATACGACAAAAACGAACCAATTGGTGCTCGACTGGCCGAAGAAATTCTACCGAAATATGGTTATACCGAACAACATATCGGAACGATCAAAGAACTTATTTATGTAACGCAGATCCCACACAACCCGAAAAACAAACTCGAGGAAATCATGTGTGATGCTGACTTAGATTACCTCGGCAGGGATGATTTCCATGAAATTGCCGATCGTTTGCGTCGTGAGCTCCGAGAACACGGAAAAATAGATTCAGACCGTAAATGGGATGAAATACAAATACAATTCTTATCCGCACATAGGTACTTTACAGATACCGCAAACAACACCCGTCAAGAAAAGAAGCTGGAGAACATTCAAGAGATTCGCGATCGCCTCGAACGCGATGAATACGAGGACTGATGTTATTAATTACTAATTACTTCATTGAATCTAAACAAATCGAAGATTGATTAAGTCTTTAAGCGCAGCGGTCCTTTGTCCTTCGAAGCTCAATGAGCGAAGAAGCACCTAACTAAAAAGGATGCTTTGTCCGTAAGGCCCCAAATCGATAGGATTCACAACCAACGCTGGAATGCGCGCATCATTGGTGATGATGTATTGTTCGTAGTTTGTTCCCAACGCGCCCAAGAACCCTGTTCGATTTAAGTTCATGATGGCAATTAAATCAGCGTCTAGTCCGACCGCGTGTTTCACCACTTCTTTGTCAAAGCCACTGCTTGGCGCCAAGGTTGTCGTCACCTCAATGTTTCGCTCCGAAAAAAACTTGTTGGCAAAGAGTATGTTCGATTGCACTTGGTGCCGCAAAAAATCATCTGATTCAGCCGGCGTAATAACATGAACACGCGAGTTGAAATACGTGGCAATGTTCGCGACAATCGCAAGTTTTTGTTTTGTTTCCTTATGTAAATCCATGGGAACGACAATGTCGTCGTAGCCCGTTTGTTTAATCCCTTTTTCTTGAACAATAATAAACGGCACAGTGGAGCTTGTAATCACCTTTAAGGCATGACTACCGGTTAGGTGTTGCCATCCGTGAGCCCCATGTGTTCCCATAAAAATGAGCTCGGAATGGTGTTCTGCGGCAAATTCTCCGATGTCTTCAAAAATACTTCCCACCCGAACGGTTGGAATCAAAGTAATCCCCGATGTCTCATGAACACGAAGCACTTCTGCAAGTTGCTGCTCCGCTTTGGTAATTTGTTTTTCTTTGTTTACCACATGAAGTACGTAAATTTGTGCATTCAATGGGCGTGCAGTTGCAATCGCGTGGTCAAGTGCGTTTTCAGCAACCTGCGTAAAATCGTGAGGAACGATGAAGTTTTTTGTGTTCATTAGAGCGGATTTTTACCGAAAGTGATTCAAAACAAAAGTATAAAGAAAGACTGATGCAGAAGAAAACTTTTGTCATTAATTTTGAATAAAATAAACAAGTATGGCCATCATTGGTAAGCTATTAAAAAAATCAAATCAAATCAATTACAAGCGCGTGTTGAAACGTGGAAAAAGCCACGCCACCCAGCGAGAAACTCTTGTAAATCTTTTGGGTTTTGCAAAAAACACATCCTTTGGTTTGGCGCATACTTTTTCAAAAGTGGTGAATGACAAAAACCCAATTACGGCCTTCCAGCAAACAACACCAATCACAGAGTACGAGGAGTTTTATTCTTTGTGGTTAAGTCAAACGATTGAAGGTAAAAAGGACCATACCTGGCCAGGGCGGGTGAAGTATTTTGCGCTGTCTTCTGGAACCACAGGGTCCCCAAGCAAACGGATTCCGGTAACGGAACAAATGATTCGGTCCTTTCAAAAAACAAGTGTTCGCCAATTGTCCACGCTTCATGATTTAAACCTCTCAGAACAGTTTTACAGCGCTTCAGCATTGGCTGTTGGGGGCAGCACAAAACTCATCAAAAAACGAAAACACATCGAAGGAGACTTGAGTGGGATCTTAAAAAAGCACACCTCACTTATTGTTAGTCCGATCACCAAGCCGGGGGGTAAAATTGCTTCGATGAAAGACTGGAATCAGAAACTGGAGGCAATGATTGAGAAGGCACCAAAATGGAATATTGGCATTATTGCGGGCATTCCGAGTTGGTGCATTATGCTGATGGAACGTATCGTGGAAAGGTATGCGCTAACATCTATTCACGACATGTGGCCAAATCTTGAGGTGTATGTGCATGGCGGCGTATTTATGCAGCCCTACCTTTCGCGCTTAGAAAAAGTCTTGGGAAAACCAATTCACTTGTTGGATACATACCTTGCCAGCGAGGGGTATTTTGCCTATCAAATAACGCCCAACTCGGAAGGAATGAAGTTGATTTTGAATACAGGTGTGTATTATGAATTTATTCCATTTACAAGTGAGTATTTTGATGAAGAAGGTCAAGTTCGAGACAAGCACACAGCATTTGCCTTGAGTGAAATCCAAGAGGGAGTCGATTATGCCATGGTGATCAGTACCAATGCAGGACTTTGGCGCTATTTAATAGGTGACTTGGTGCGATTTACCAGCGTTTCCGCACAAGAATTGATCATAACAGGAAGAATAAGGCAGTATTTAAGCTTGGTGGGTGAGCATATATCACTAGAAAACATCAATTCAGCAATTATAACATGTGCATCAAGCATGAGCTTAGAAATATCAGAGTATTGCATTTACGCAGACATGGAACAACAGAAACATGTATGGTTTATTGGTTGCGATGACCCTTGTAATGGACAGGCCTTGATCCAAAGTTTGGACAATCAATTGTGCGCATTAAACGATGACTATGCATCGGCCAGGAAGTACAATTTGAAGCCGCCCGAAATTCAAGTGCTTCCGGTTCAACGGTTTTATGCATTCATGAATGAATCGGGTAAGATGGGATCACAAAATAAATTTCCCCGTGTGTTGAATGCTGATCAAGCGAAAAGGTGGCTGACGTTTTTATCCCCCAACCCTTGATTTTTCCCATTTTAGAAGCACTGTTTTCAGGAACATGTTGACAAAAACCACAAGCACAATAATCGCCGATCCGGTGTAAAAATGGACGCTTAGTTTTGTGTTTTCTTGCAAAATAAAAATCGCTAAAAGTATGGTGTAGACAGGCTCCATGTTGATGGAAAGCGACACAGTAAACGCGCCCAGTCGTTTAACGAGAGCAATGGATCCCAAGAAAGTAAACGACGTGCAAACAATTCCTAAAAAGAGCAACCACAGGAAGTCTTCAGTTCGCATGTTAAACAATTCCGCGTTGATTTCACCTTGAAATAAGAGGAAAACAGTCAAGAATAAAAAGGCGGAAATGAGTTCGTACAATGAAATGGTATGCGAAGGTATGCGACGCGACAATTGTCCATTCAACACACTGAACAAAGCCGCAAAAAACGCTGAAGAAAGCCCATAAATGAGCGCTTCGATTTCTTTTTCACCAAACTCATCTGATACAAAATAAATCCCATAAACGACAGCCAAGCCCAAGAGAAATTCAACCCACGAAAATTTCTTTTTGAACAACAAGGGTTCAAGCCACGTGACGTGAAGCGTTGTTGTTGACAAACACAAGATTCCAAGTGAGGCCGTTGAAAGTTGAATGGACTTGTAAAAGGTCATCCAATGTAATGCGACGATTACTCCAACAGCAGCAATGATCAAGAGCTGTTTTAATGAGTCAACACGGAGCGATTTTTTTAAGAACACCAGCGCAATGGCTAACCCAGCAAAACCAATCCATGTGCGGTGCCACACCAAGGGGTAGGCGTCGAGGTGAATGAGTTTACCTAAAATACCCGTAAAGCCCCAAATGAAAATGATGACATGCAGCAGCGCGTGGTATTTAAGGTCTTTGATCACGCCGCGAAGGTAGGGAAATTATGGCCTTCGTAGGTTTTCAAATTGCAATACAAGTGTGCGTCAATTGATAAGAGATTAATTTTTTATGATTGTTCTGTTTGTTTATATTTGTGTATGCCTGAAATCAGTCGTTTTTATGGAATAATTGTGTTTATGTTCTTTAATGATCACCCCCCTCATTTTAAAGTGAAGTATTCAGAATTTGAAGCAAATATTTTAATTGAAAACGGAACAATACTCAATGGTGATTTACCTATAAGTAAACTGAAGTTGGTATCGGCCTGGGCTGAAATTCATAAGGAGGAATTGTTACATATGTGGAATTCAAAGGTTTTTCACAAAATTGAACCACTTAGATAGCCGTATTCAAATGTTAAAAATCAAAAAGATAGCCATTCTACCAAATTACACCCTAAGTTGTGTTTTTAATACAGGAGAGGTGAGGATATTTGATCTACAGAAATCACTCGACACAAATAATCGTTTTGTGCGAAAAATCTTGAACCGAGAAGTTTTTGACAAGGTTAAACTGGGATCTTTTGGTGAATTGTTTTGGGATGAAATAGGTGAGATTCAGGAGTTAAATGGCTCAGTGTCTTCTTGCAACTATGACATCAGCCCCGAATTTGTTTATGCGCATTCCGAGGCGGTGAAATAAACCCGACTTGTTGTTCGCTCAAAAACCCCAGACCACAATCCGACTCGTCTTGTTCCCATGCTGCATCTCGATGGTCTTTACTTCCTTTGCCTCAATTTGTTTCAGCGCGCTGTAGATGCTGCTCAAATTTTCTTTTTTAGACACGAGCGTCGTAAACCAACGACACTTGTTTTTAAACAGAGCGCTTTCTCGAATCATGGTCTGGATAAATTGGATTTCTCCCCCCTCACACCACAACTCATTTCCCTGTCCGCCAAAATTGAGCACTGGAGCTTGATTTTTCTTGTGCCCCAAGTTCTTGGATTTACGCGACGAACCGGCAGTTGCCTCTGCTTGTGAACGATGAAAGGGCGGGTTGCAGATGCTGAGATCAAAGCGGTCATCTGGACGAATGACGCCTTGAAAGATGTTGCTTTGGTTTGACTGCTTACGCAATTCAATCTTGTTGTTTAAACCAGGGTTTTCGTCAATGATGTATTGTGCGTTTTTCAATGATGCGTCTTCAACATCGGACCCGACAAATGTCCATCCGTAGTCAACAACACCAATGATGGGATAGATGCAATTCGCACCGACCCCAATATCCAAACAGTGAATGGATGTTGTGTTGTTGTCAAGAGACAAAGCTTCGGCAATATGGTGAATGTACTCTGCTCGCCCAGGAATTGGAGGGCACAAAAACCCTTGTAGCACCGACCAATTGGTTATTCCGTAAAAGTGAATGAGTAGCGCTTTATTTAGTGCCATTACCGCGTCGGGATTCGCAAAATCAATGGACTCATCGCCGTAGTTGTTCACCCGAACAAAAGGTGCCAATTCAGCATGTGCGGCAATCAATTCGGGGAAATTGTACCGTTTGCGGTGTTTGTTTTTTGTGTGTAGGGTAGTTTTTATAAGCAATTTATCTCCTTCATTTTGTGTAAAGTCAAAAAACTCTAGGCCTTCTGTGGCCCTGCGGTTGTTTTTCATTTAGCGTAAACATGAAAGTCTTTGCTACTTTATTTTTTTACCGCAGAGAAAAAGATTTTTGTTGAAGATGTCAATGACTAATTAGATTTTTTAATCGTTTTCTTTCGCTTCTCGTCAAGTTTTTGCTGCTTTTCATCGAGCTTTTTATTTTTTTCATCGAGCTTGACTTGTTCTTCTTTTAGCTTATCGAGCTTTTTCCCCTTTTTCACTTTGTCGTCGAGCTTCTTTTGCTCTTGCTTCAATGACTTGCGCTCATCATCAATTCCCTTTTGTTCTTCATCAAGCTTTTTAAGTTTCTCATCCAATTCTTTCATGGCCTCTGCCTCTTTCGCTGCGGCCTCCTTGGCTTTTTCTGCTTCTTTTTGAAGTTTCTCTGCTTCTTTTTGCTTTTCGTCAGCTTCTTTCTGTTGCTTTTCAGCTTCTTTCTTTGCCTCCGCTTCTGCTTTTGCCTGTTTCTCAGCGTCTTTCTTTCCGTCTTTCTCAGCTTCAGCACGCTCCTTTGCGGCTTCTTCTTTGTCTTTCTGAGCGTTTTTTTCAGATTTGGCTTTTTCTTCAGCTTCTTTTGCTTTGCGCTCTGCCTCTTTTGCTTCGTTACTCTGTTCTTTTTGCTTTTGCTCTGCTTCTTTGCGCGCTTGCGCCTCTTGCTCTTTAGCGTCGGCAGGAATAGAATTCTCTAAGTTTTTCGCACGCTCTGCAGCTTCTTGTTCCCTGCGCTTGGCCTCCTCTTCTCTTCGTTTTGCATCTGCGTTGATTTGCTCTTCTTTTGCTATGCGTTGACGTTCAGTTTCTTGTTTTTGACGTTCAGCCTCAGTCATATTCTTCTGGGCTTCCGTCATTTTTTGATCAGCCTGTGCTTGCTTTTCTTTCGCTAAGCGCTCCTCTTCTTCTCGCTGCTTACGCAAGTCTTCTTGACGCTTAATCGCCTCCTCTTTTTCTTTTGCGCTTTCCGCGGCTTCTTTTTCAAGTTCAGCCGTTTTTTGCTCAGAACGCTGCGTTTTTTCTTCTATTTCTTTGATCTTTTCGTTTGATTCAGTCGTCACCTCTTCCGCTGTTTCTCCTTTAGATTTTAGTGTAATTGTATAAGCACGACCGTTTTCCAAGACCTGATCAATCATTTTTTCATCGCGGTACATGGCGTGCGTAACAGTGATGTTGGAGATTTGCTTGCCATAAGTCGCAATGCTGATTGTAGCTATACCTTTGTCGTCTGTCATTCCCGCACCGATGGTCACTGTTCCGGTGGTGATTTTTACAAATGCGCCCTTTACTGCCACACCATTTGCTGTAACGGAAATAGAGATGGTAACCGCTTCGCGTTGTGTGGATTCGGCTGTATGAATGGGTGTTTGTTTTGCGTGTAAACTGATTTGTCCAGACACTAATACGCCAATAAGAATGAGAAATTTTTTCATAGCACAAGTTTAATTCGATATCTAGTACAATTTTAGTGTTTTTGAACGGGGAAATGAAGGGATTTTGCGCTATTTTTATCACATGCAATTTGTAGATGTTGTTGGTCAACAAGAATTAAAGAATCATTTCATCACCGAAATCAATAGTGGGAACATTGCTCATGCCCGATTGTTCTGCGGAAAACCGGGCTATGGAGCGCTGCCTTTAGCACTTGCTTTTGTAGGCTATTTATTTTGTGATCAAAGACTTGAAAACGATAGCTGTGGTGTTTGTCCTTCGTGCTTGAAGGTACAGAAACTGCAGCATCCCGACCTTCATTTTTCGTACCCAAGCGTTCAATTTGATGCCGAGAAGTCGATCTTATTGATTAAACAATGGAGAGAACAAATCAGCGAAAATCCATACTTCACCGAGTTGGATTGGTTGAGTAGAATAGACCCGAAAGAACGGAACATGATTATTAGTGTTCATGAAAGCCAAGACATCATAAAAAGATTGAGTTTAAAGGCTTACGAGGGGGGCTACAAAGTGATGATCATTTGGCTGCCCGAGTCAATGAATGCTCAATCGGCAAACAAATTATTGAAAGTACTGGAAGAACCAACACCAAAAACCCTTTTTATTCTTGTGGCAGAGGCGCACGAAATCATGTTGCCCACTATTTTATCGCGAACTCAGGTGGTTCGGGTGCCTAAAATTGATGATGATGAGTTGAGGGTATACCTGAGAAACAAAGCCAAATTAGAATCATCCGCTATCGAACGGGTGGTAATTCAGGGTGATGGCGACTTCATTCAAGCGATGGCGGCTTATGACAAGGAGGATGATTCGGCTGCGAATCGCGATTGGTTTATTAAGCTGATGCGTGTGAGTTACCGCAAAGATGTGCTTGGCATGCTCGATTGGGCGGAAGAAGTTTCTGGCTCAACGAAAGACAGTCAAAAGGTGTTTTTGGAGTATGCCTTACACATGGTTCGTCAAAGTATGTTGAAAAACTATACAGGAGACCAGCTGACCCGACTTACCCATGATGAAGATGCGTTCTTGGCCAACTTTGCACGTTTCATTACGGGAAAAAATTTACGTGATTTTATGCTGACTTTCAGTGATTCACACTATTACATTGAGCGGAATGCAAATTCAAAAATACTTTTCACCAACATTAGCTTTCAGGTAATGCGGTATATACATGCGGCTTAACAAGAAAAGCACAACGATTTTTTCCTAACTTTACCAAAACGAATAGAATTATGGGTTGTTCAAATTGTAGCTCCGACGGTGGAACTCCACGGGGATGTAAAAACAACGGCAACTGTAGTTCCGGAGGTTGTAATAAACTTGAGGTCTTTGACTGGTTGTCCAACATTATGTTGCCATCAGGCCAAACACCATACGATATAGTGGAGGTTCGATTCAAGAACAGCCGAAAAGGGTTTTATAGAAATGCCAAAGGAATAGGGTTGTCTGTTGGGGATGTGGTTGTGGTTGAAACGAGTCCAGGTTACGATGTGGGCGTGGTTTCCGTATCGGGAGAATTGGCGCGCATTCAAATCAAAAAGAAAGCGCCTGGTTTTAAACCTATCGAAGCGAAGAAAATCATTCGCGTAGCGACTCAGGAAGATGTTGATAAATGGATTCAGGCAAGATCTCTTGAAAAGGAGGTGATGTACCAATCCCGCACACTTGCTGTGAACTTGAATCTCGAAATGAAAATTTCGGATGTTGAATACCAAGGAGACCTTAGCAAGGCAACATTCTTCTACACAGCAGAAGGTCGCGTCGATTTTCGGCAGTTGATCAAAGACATGGCGGATAAGTTTCGTATTCGCATTGAAATGCGCCAAATAGGTTCGCGACAAGAAGCATCTAGATTGGGAGGTATAGGGTCGTGTGGCCGAGAATTGTGTTGCTCTACATGGTTAACTGATTTTAGATCTGTCTCCACGTCAGCGGCGCGATACCAGCAATTGTCCCTAAATCCGCAAAAATTAGCCGGACAATGCGGAAAATTGAAATGTTGCTTGAATTATGAGCTCGACATGTATCTTGATGCGATCAAATCGTTTCCAAAGGCTGAAACAAAACTTCACACTGAAAAAGGCTCGGCTTACCACATTAAAACGGATGTGTTTCGCAAACAAATGTGGTATGCTTATGAAGGGGATTCTGCTTCGGGCTTGATTCCTGTGAATCCAGACCGAGTTCGAGAAATCATGAAGATGAACCTCGATGGTAAAAAACCAAGGGAACTGAATGAGTATGTTGTTGAAGTAAAAATCAAAGAACCCGACTACGAAAATGTGGTGGGTCAAGATAGCTTGAACCGATTTGAACATGCATTCAAAAAGAACAACAACAACAATAGAAAAAAGAAGAAACCCGGGAACAATAGGCCTGTTGATGCTGTAAAATCTGGCGAAAATCCCCAGCAAGCAAAAGCGGCCAATCCGAACCAATCCCAAAATCCTCAAGGGAATCCTGGGGCCAAAGGGACTTCGGAGAACCCTAACAATCAACAGCAACGAAACAATCGACCGAACAATCGTCGTCGTCCCAACCAAAACAACTCCGGCAATGAAAGCCCGCAATAGTCTGATTGGCATTCTTTTGTTGCTTATCGTTTGGTCATGCGAGCAACCGGCGCACTATGAGCGTTCGTATACCTTCAAAAAAAATCTGTGGGAACAAAATGTGAAGCCCCGCTTTGTTTTGGACATCAAGGAGCTAGGGAAGGAGCATGTTTTTGTATTGACTTTACGCACAACCACCGATTATAAATACAGCAACCTTTGGGTGTTTTTAAATACAAAAAATCCAAAAGGAGAAACAACGCGTGAACCGATTGAAATTGCAGTCACAAATTCTGATGGATCTTGGGCGGGTAAGAAAACAGGAACTATCGTTGAAACAGAGGTGGTATTTATCCGAAGCAAAGAAGGAGATTTTGAAGTTTTTGATCGTCCCGGGAATGCTCCCAGAATGCTCAAATGTTCACTCGCCGAAGCAGGTAAATACACCTTTATGATTGAACAGGGAATTACCCAAATGGCCATTGATGAGGTTCTAGACCTTACCCTTTTGGTTGAAACACCGAAAGATTAAAGAAGAAAAGGAAATAGGTTTGAACCTTGCAATCAAATCAATGGTTCGACGGAATAGTGTAGGTGTAGGAAACCGACATAATGTGTTTCGTCAAAGGGTTGCTAGCATTCATCTGATGATCAATCATATAACCCACACTGATATCGTGCGGCCCCTTTATTTCTAAGGCCACACCGGCGAACCCACGGTATTTTGAAAATTGCCTTCCACTTGGTCCAATAGCAGGATTATAGAAAAGCTCAAAGCTTAAAATGGGAGAAAGAAAGCTATTGTTCAAGTCATATTGAACCTGTGTTTTTACGCGTAAAGCTTTGTCAAATTCAGCATCATACCCCGAACTTGAATTTAAGGTGTTGAAGGTATATTGGTAACGAACGCGCGCTCGAAGTTCCAGTCGTTTTTTTACGAATTTAAACTCAGTATTGAAATTTAATCGATTGCTAAATAGAAAGTTGCCATACTTATCCAAGGCAAAAATCCCACGGTAATCAATCGATGGTTTGAGCCATTTGCTTACCTTGTATTTCAATGTAACTTGAGGAAAAAAGGTTTGATTTGGCGCGGCACTTACACGCGATGTGAAACTCACACCATATTCAAGATCCTTCGTAATCTGACCTTTAACACCCGCGTCTGCCCAAAGCATACCAATTGATTGCTGCGAAAAGGCCTTCAGCGACACAAACACAAGAACAAAAACAAAGGGTAGATTTTTCACCTTAATTTTTCTTAATCACGATTTCACCGGCATCAACTGTGCTTTTTTTACCAGTTATTTCAATAGTCACAATGACCGCTTTTTGTTTGTCTGCATTGGCAGGCTGAGGTAGAACATCTTCGTAAACATATACGGTATATTTCCCAGGTTGAAGGTATCTAAATTGAAATGTTCCATCATAACTCGCGTTGACATCGTCGCTAGGAATAGTGTTTCCCTCACCGTAGCAGATGTACACCTTTTCGTCAGAACCGGGATAAACCCCTTCGAGAATTGATCCGCCAACATTGTAGTTGTTCACAGTAATTTTTCCAATAATGGAAGAAGAGCCACCCTGTCCTTCTACCTTTTGACAAGCAGAAAAAAGGAAGATTGCCACTGTAGAGAATCCAAAAGCAACAAGAATACGTTTCATTTGTAGGAATTTTATAAGGACAATGAAATTACGAAAAACAACCTAAGATAGGTTTTAAGCGTCTCAAAGCTACGAATTCATTTAATATATTCGTAATATTGAAGTAATTTGAGTGTAAGCACAAATTAGAAAACCAAACCTAAAACAACTTTATGAAACGATTTTTACTCGTATTCGCCGTTTTAATATGCTCTTTTGCAGCAAATTCCCAAATCATTATCAATGAATATTCGTGTTCCAATGTTGCAGGCCCTTTGGATTCCTATGGACAACGCGAAGACTGGATTGAATTGTACAACACCTCAGGTGCGGTTGTTGACTTGACCGGGTACTACCTTTCTGACAATTCAAACAACTTGCTGAAATGGCAAATTCCAAGTGGCAGTATCAATGGAAACGGTTTTAAAATGGTGTTTTGCTCAAGCAGAGGTACCGTTATTGCAAATGAATACCACCCTACTTTCAATTTGAAGCAAACAGAAGGAGATTGGATCATCGTATCAAATCCAGCGGGGAGCGTTGTCGATTCGATCAAAATGATTCACATGACAAAAGCAAACCACTCGGTAGGTCGTTCAACCAATGCTGCTCCTGATTGGAAATTATTTACCACACCAACGCCGAATGCGAGCAACACCGGGGCCATAAACTTTTATACCCCAACACCGGTTATGAGTCTTGCTCCTGGGTTCTATACCGGAAGTCAAACCGTAACAATCACCTGTCCGGACCCAACAGCGACAATTCGCTATACGACCAATGGAAATAATCCTACGACAACGTCTACGCTTTACTCTGGACCAATTACCATATCCGCGACGACTGTTTTACGCGCTGCCGCGTTCAGCACCAATCAAGCATCTTACACCGAAACAAACACTTATTTTATCAACGTTACACATACGACACCTGTCGTTTCAATCAGCAGTGCAGATGTCGCGAGTTTGATCATCAACGGACAGCAAAACGGATTAAAAGTGGGTTCTTTTGAACTTTTTGGAGATGACGGGACGTTTAGAGATGATGGCCAAGGGGACTTTAATAAGCACGGAAATGACTCATGGGCCTATGCCCAAAAGGGATTCGATTATATTGTTCGAGATCAATATGGTTATGCTGCTGATGTTGAAGACACTTTGTTCCCAGAGAAAAACAGAGCAAACTTCCAGAGATTGATCCTTAAGCCAGCGGCAAATGACAACTATCCGTTTGAGAATGGAGCGCACATCCGTGATGCCTTTGTGCATACTTTGTCCATTCGTGCGGATTTAAAATTGGATGAAAGAACATGGAGACCATGTGTTTTGTACATCAATGGGCAATATTGGGGAGTATATGAAATTCGAGAGAAAGCCGACGACCATGATTACACGAAGTTTTACGACAATCAAGATAAATACCACCTTCAATACTTAAAAACATGGGGTGGAACCTGGCAAGAATATGGAGCTCCAAATGCGCTTCCTGCATGGAATTCACTAACGAGCTATATCCTAGCCAACAACATGTCTGTCCCGGCGAATTTCAATTATGCGGACAGCTTGCTCAACTGGCAGTCCATGTGTGATTACTTCGTTTACAACTCCTACGTAGTTTGTCAAGACTGGTTAAATTGGAATACGGCATGGTGGAGAGGAACGGACACCGCGGGACAACATAAAAAATGGCGCTATGCACTTTGGGACATGGACGCGACGTTTGGGCACTACATTAACTACACAGGAATTCCAGATGCAACGGCGAATGCTGACCCATGTAACGTGGAGAACTTACCAAACCCTGGTGGACAAGGGCATACCGCAATTCTTCAAAAGCTAATCAATGAAAATCCTGCCGTCGAGCAATATTACATCACGCGTTATATCGACTTAATAAACACCTATTTTTCCTGTACCTACATGAATCAGCTGCTCGACAGTATGATTCTGGAAATAGCCCCCGAGATGCCAGGTCAAATCGCCAAGTGGGGAGGCACTGTTCCCGGCTGGCAAGCCGCGGTGCTGCAGTTAAAAAACTTTATTAACGCACGCTGTGTGGCTCTTCAACAAGGATTGATTGATTGCTACCAACTTACTGGTCCTTTTGCCGTGACATTCAATGTGTCACCACCACTTTCGGGAGAGATTAAGGTGAACTCTATTTGGGCGCCTACGTACCCGTGGTCTACAAGCTACTTTGGTGGTGTCGGCACCAACTTAGTTGCAAAAGCGAATCCTGGGTTTGTTTTCGACCATTGGGAATATACCACAGGCCCACTCGGCTCAGCCATTACTCAAGACACAAACAGCATCAACATCAATGGAGTTGAAAATATCGTTGCGGTATTCCTTGTAGACAATCCTGATTTAGATGGTGACGGATTATTGAATGTGGATGAAGGTGTGATCGGCACCAACCCAAACAACCCAGACACAGACGGCGATGGAGAAAACGACAGTTTAGAAGTGGGGCCAAACATCCTAACTCCACTTGATACAGATGGCGACGGAATTATTGATGCGCTTGAATCTTCTATTGTTGATACAGATGGAGATGGTGTATTTGATGAATTTGACCCTGCCAATACGGATCCTTGTATTCCGAACATAAATGCGGGTCCTTGTGACCAAGACAATGACGGCTTAACAAACGCACAAGAAGGAACCTTGGGTACCAATCCGACCAATCCAGATACGGATGGCGATGGAATTAGCGATGGCATGGAAGTCACCAACGGTTCAAATCCACTGAATCCGTGTGACCCGAACAACACATTTCCTGGTTGCCTGGTGGATACTGATGCTGACGGTGTAACAGATGCGCAAGAGGCGGTGGATGGAACAAGTACAACAGATCCATGCTCGTATTTGGTAGCATCAATCACACTGCCGATCACGTCAGGTACGGATTGCGACAGCGACGGTTTATTGGATATAGATGAAATCGCAAATGGCAGCAATCCGTTTGATCCATGTGATCCGAATAATGCTGGAATAGATTGCATCAATGGCATCTATCTTCCAACAGGATTCTCGCCAAATGGCAATGGTCCAAACATGAATGAAACATTGGACATCCTCGTTGGACAAGATGTAGCAAGCTTCACGCTATACATCTATGATCGCTGGGGGAATAAGATGATTCAAACAAGTGATAAAAACTTTACTTGGGATGGAAGCTACGATGGGAAACCTTGCAATGCAGGTGTTTATGCTTATATTCTCGACGTGAAATTTGTGACTGGCATTGAGGAAACGCGCTCAGGCAATATCACATTAATCCGATGATGATGAAAAGAGGATTGATCGCAATTGCTTTTGTCTTACCGTTTTTAAGCGCCGCACAGGACATTCATTTTTCGCAGACCGCACAAACGCCTTTGTTGATTAACCCGGCATGTGCTGGTGTTTACGACGGGTGGGAGCGCGTGGTTGTCAATCACCGCAATCAATGGCTTGGTGCAGGAACACAGTTTATGACCACTGCAGTTGCTGCAGACGCCAATTTTGGGAAGAACCGCGACAACTCTAAAGCGCACATGGGCCTTGGTTTGTTGTTTTACAATGACATTGGCGGAGATTCGCGCTTTGGCAATCAAACCGGCGCAATCACTTTAAGCGGAATTTTGCCAATGGGTAAAACGGGTCATATCCTTTCCGCTGGAATTCAGGGTGGTTTTGGCAACCGAACAGCGGATTATTCAAAATTGAGCTTTTCTTCTCAATGGTCTGGTGCTGGTTTTGATCAAACGATTGCATCGGGCGAAGCGGCAGCAGCGTCATTTCACTACATTGATGCATCTGCCGGTATTTACTACGTGTACGACGGAGGAAAATCAACCTTTGCCCGCAACAATGACTTTAAACTTCAATTGGGGGTTTCCGGCTATCACCTGAATCGCCCCGTATTGAAATATGCGACAGTGAATGGTGACCGCATGTACAGTAAGTTCGTTTTTCACGGTGCGGTAACTACAGACCTCGCAGGTACAGATTGGTCTTTGGATGCCAGTGTCTTAGAGTTTATTCAAGGCCCCCACTTGGAAACAATCCTTGGAATGATGTTCAAATACCGCTTCAAAGACGGAACAAAAATTACAGGATATAGCCAAGATGCGTACTTTGGTTTTGGGGCGTATTACCGCTTGAATGATGCGGTAATTCCATCTATTTTGGTTGACTTCCGTGGATTCCGTTTCGGTGTTTCTTACGATGCAACAGTATCTTCGATGGTGCGCGCGTACAAAGGAGGTTCTATCGAATTTTCGTTGTCCTACACAAACTTAAGTCACGCCTTATTTAAAAAGCGATAGACTTAAACCTTCCAATGTAATTTGGGATGCTGTAGCGATTTCCTTTGGAACCTTTAATCCTATGCCGCATATATCAATCAATTCCTCTGTGCCTCTGCGGTAAAATAACTGAATATGTCAACAAGCGCGCAAATAAGTCTAAATTGTCGACCTAATTTTGGACCGGACCTTTTATTTCTTAGCCAATCCCCGAAAGAAAGATATGATGCGGTGGCGGAATAAAAATAGAATAAGCAAATAAGGGATAAGCATCAAGTACAAGATACCAGAGTTGATGCTATTTCCGAATGACCCCTCATCCAATCCTGACCCCTGCTCGGTCATCATACGACATTGCGAACACCCTTGTGAAAAGGAATGTGCTGCACACACAAAAAGTACTGCAACGGTTAAGATGAATTGACGAATTTTCATGAAACAAAGGTACTACAAAATGCAATTAGCGCTTTTGTTTTTCGAAAAAATCAACAGTATAGTTCTCTATTTCTCCATTCGAAATCCACAGATTTTAGCGTAACTTTGCTGCTCGATATCAAGCGCGCTTCATGAAACAGCTATTATTTATCACGCTCCTTCTTTTTACTGCATGCACAGGAAATGAGCAATTGACAAAAGTTCCCAAAGATTTGGATAGTTTGGTGGTTTTTCGTCAAAAGGAATTCAACGCGAATCCAAAAAATGCTGAAGCCCGAAAGTTGTTGGTCGCGGCTTTGGTGACTCGGGGCACCCAACGTATGAAAACACAGGATTTTAAAGGAGCGCTGAAGGATGCTGCCACGGCCTTTGGAAAGGACAGCACAGCGTTTGAATCGCGTCTTTTGTATGCCAATGTGTTGAACAACAGTCCAGATCGATCAGAAGACGACAAAGCCATTGCCAAAAGACATTACAAGGTGTTGCTAAAACAACAACCGAAAAACGCGATAGTTCTCGTTGGTCTTGCCTCATCCTTTGCCCAATTGATGGATTTCGAAAGCGCATTTAAGTACATCCGTAAGGCACAAAAAATTGACCCGAGATATAGAGATTCTTATACTTTGGAAGGGTCAATTTATCGTCTTTTGGCGCAAATGGAAGAAGACCCGCGTTATTTGGAAAAAGCAAAGTCGGCCTATGAGCGCGCAGTTCAAGAAGACCCAAAATTCTACGAGGCGGACATGATGCTGGGAATGCTTTATGAGGCAGAAGGAAATCCAATATGTATGGAATACTATACCACAGCCGTGAAGCTTCAGCCGAAGAATCCTGAAGTCATCTTCTCCCTGGCCTATGCCAAACAACAGTTCAATGAACCAAATGAAGCACTCCGTTTGTACCGCAAAATGGTGGTACTCGACACGGCGTTTTATCAGGCACAAGCACTCAATCAAATTGGGGTGATTAAACAATACGAATACAAGGAAATAGACAGCGCCATTTATTATTACAATTCAGCAACCTTGAGCAATCCAACCTTGTCCAATGCCTGGCATAATTTAGGAGTCTGCTATGAACAAAAAGGAGAGCGCATCAAGGCGATTGCTGCATACCGTTGGGCTGTAAAATACGACCCCAACATGAAGATTTCGAAAGACCGAATTGAAGCTCTGCTTTAAGCGATGAAGTTGAATCCAAAGTTTATTCAAGTGGCAGCCGATGCCGCTATCCCGCTCATGGGTTTTTTCCTGTGGGAATGGAACCTCTATTTTATATTCCTTTTTTATCTGATCGATTTATTTGCAACAGAAAACATCGCTCATTTATCTGCTCGAAAAATCAATGAATACCATGCTCAAAAACGGCTTGACCTAAAGCGCCCAGTCATTTCTTTGGCCTTGTTTATGGCTTCATTGTTCGTTGTACATGCTTTCATTGCCGCCGCAGTTCCCGGAATTGATTTTAAAAAGGAGGCGCTTGCATTTTGGTCGTATGAAGACATGGGAATCGCACAAGGTTACGTATTGATTCCACTTGTCTTATTTGTCGCCATTCAGCGCTACCGTATGGAGTTTTTGCTGCGCGGAAAATTCCGAACAATACAACTTTATGTTTTTTGGCAGGGACATTTTCGCATGTATTTCATGCTGATCGGAAGCGTGGGAATTGCACTTGGGCTCGCGTTATTGATCACCCTTCCTGAACTTGTGTATGTCTTGTCTGCGATAGCTTCCACAACGCTATATACGCTTTATTTTAAAGCAGACTGACCCGTTCGTTTAACCCAGCGCGGCAGTAGAATAGCCCCAATAAAAAGGTAGGGGAAATAAGAAATTAAACGCCACAGCACGGCAATTCCAGCCAGCATGGCAGCAGACATCCCGAAAGGCATCAACAATTCTCCAAAGGCATATTCAGCAACGCCACTTCCACCAGGCGTAGGACTAATCAACATAAAGATCCAGAGCACCAGTTGTTTTCCGAGGATGAGCATATGGTCCATTATTCCTAAATGGAGAAAGGCCTGAAGTAAAGCGTTGATCACCAAATAACGACAAATCCAGCTGCAGCATGTGGAAATAAAAGTATTGCCCCAAAAGGAAAGCGGTTCTTTTCGCAGTTCTTTGGATGAAACGATTAAGTCCTCCGCTGTGCGCGAAACACCATTTTTCCAGCGCTTCAAAAAGGGAAGTTTAAAAAGTGTGTTTAGGAACCAAGCTGACCATGAGGGCAGAATAAATACCGCAAAAAACAGAAATAGACAGGCCAGAAGAATAATTGAAAAACCAATCCAAAATACCCATTGAACACCCAAACTATAGCTTGTGCTTTCAGGAAAAAGAGTGCTGCTACTGATAAAGAAAAAGACGAGAGGAATCATAAGGACATAAAACAAGTTGTCCATCATCGTGGTGATGAAAACGATGGCTGTTGAACGACCCAAGGGTATTTTTTCCCGATTTAAAATAAACATGGCAACGGCTGCCCCACCAACAACACCCGGGGAAAGTGCTGAGGCAAACTCCCACAACATAATCACATGAAACGAAGATTTCCAACTGAGCTTCTTCCGCGTCAATACACGAATTCGAATCATGTAAAAGAGGTCGCGACCAACCATGAAAAGAACGGCAATGAAGATCCACATGAAGGAAGACCTTGTCCATTCGAGCTGCTTTAAAGCATCAGAGGCATGCTGCTTGATGTAATCGCCCTGAGGCACAGCCATGAATTCGTGTTGGTTGTGGATGTCAATTTTTCCATTTTCGTTGGCGTCATGCCACGCATAATTTCCCGTCTGGTCAGCCACCCTTACAAATTGCACGTGACGAACACCAGAAAACAACATGATTGCGGCAATCAATAACCCTAAGCCAACCGCCAACCAAATTTTCCATGGCTTGAAGGATTTCTTCAGGATGTCGTGCTGCTCTTCCATTAGCTAGGGCTGTAATTCAACAGAAACATCCCAGTTCGCCCTCACTTTTGTCGGCTTTGAAAAGCGATACACGGCCTCAGGTTGAATGCGTTGTTTTAAATCGCCCTCACTCCACTTGCCATCTCCGTTAAAGTCTTCGATCAAAACAAAGGTGTATTCGGCAGGTTCCAAGTAGTCGTATTGTACCGTTGTTCCGCCACTGCAAAGACGCTCACTTATGGTTTCATTGCCTCGTTTTAACTGAAGAATCAAGGGTCCGGTGAAGTCGCGCAACACAGCGTAAAGCACCCCAAAGTCTTCCAGCTCTCCATATTGAAAAGTGAATCCAGTAGAATCCATAACCTGGGTGCTCCCACAATTTATGGATCCTTTTTTAAAGACGACCACCCCTTTTTCTACTTTGGTTGTGGTAACAACAGTAAACTGATTCATATCGCGATAGGCAAGATGAAATGGCACGAAACTCGAGTCAGCTAAATTTTTCACGAAGATAAACCCGCTGTCGAGCGCTGTAATTCTGCCATTTACCGAAAATGTAAGTGTATCCAAAGGGGTGTACAATCCCCCTTTTCGTTTCGACTCAATCCGAATGGGAAAAGCTTTATCTTTCGCGGAAATACGTGTGCGAAGAGTGTCCACAAAAGTGTCTTTCAGCACGACTAAATTGGACTCTGTCAGGTCAGAAAATCTTTGGTAAATATAAAGACTGTCTTCGGTGATGTGTGAAAGACCACCATTTTCTAAGAGCGAACCATTCAGCGAAAGCGTGGCATCCAACAACGAGAAGTTTGCCCCGACAACATAGCGATTGATGCCCGCCGTTTTAAATGTATTCACCTTTCTTTTTGTAACTGGGTTGAACATTCGAACAGCAAGAGTGTCAATCTTTCCTGCTTGAATATCAGCGGTGTCGGAAGAAAATCCACAGCGTTCTTGTGGCTGAATGCTCAAGTCTCCGTTCAGATCTTCGAAGGCACGAACCACATATTTTCCATTCCGCAAATAGCGAAATCGCGCCATGCCATCCCTACCAGTCTTCGCAAAATAGTACGGACTCACCTCGTTGGTGTCTGTAAACAAACCAACAACAATTTTATCCATTGGAGCAAGGGACCATGCATCGGTGACATTCACGCAGAGCTCAGCGGAATCAATGCTTGTCCCTGTTGAAAAGACGTATTGAATCAATGAATCATTGCCCTCGGTGACGTCTTTAATTGTTCCGTTGAATGAAACCACATAGGTGGTGTTCGGCTTGAAATCTCCGTCAAGTTTCACCGTGACTTGCTTCTTATTCAGTTGGGCGTCGAGCTTAATGCCTCCTGGAACTATACTCATTGTTTGCAGTGGGCTGCTCAATTGGATATACTCGTCAAAATCTAGTGTAAAGGATTTTTGATCGAATCCGACCGTACCATTTTCTGGATTTGTTTGCGTTGGGTTGGGCGCAACCGTGTCTTTTTCACCTCCTGTAATAGTGCCTACCTGAGCGCAGGAGCTGAGCAGCAGGGCAAGAATTATAAACAGTCGGAAATCCATGTGCAAAGTTCAGTCAAAAAAGTGACATCCGTATCATCAAAAGCAGCCAATGTCTCGCTGTCCACATCGAGGATGGCGATTACCTTTCCATTTTTAAGGACTGGGATCACCACTTCACTTTTCGATCGTGAACTGCAGGCAATGTGTCCAGGAAATTTCTCAACATCAGGAACAAGGATTGCGCGTGCTTCTTTCCATGCGGTGCCACATACACCTCTTCCGTGGGCAATTCGTGTACACGCCACCGGACCTTGGAAGGGACCGAGAACGAGTTCATTACCCTTGACGATGTAAAAACCTACCCAAAGCCAAGCGAAGGTTTCGTGCAATGCCGCACAACAGTTGGCCATATTGGCAATAGCATCGGATTCTCCGCTCATTAAGGCCTGTATTTGTGGCATTAATGCAGTGTATTGTTCGGTTTTGTTTCCGCTTGTTTTGATGAGGTCTTCCGCCATAATGGGCATGCTGTTTCAGCAAAATTGCCTTTTTTCCTTCGATTCTCCAATTATTTTCCTATCTTCAAGTAACAAACACTTGAACATGCGCGAAAAAACCACTCTTGACAAAATCTTGTTTCTCGACATAGAGACAGTCCCCCAAACCTATCAGTACAGCTCCTTGGAGGAAAATATAAAATCACTCTTCGAAGCAAAAACTCGGTTTTTACATTCTGAGGACAAAACCTATGAACAGCTGTATTCCGAAAGGGCAGGAATCTATGCTGAATTTGGGAAGATTGTCTGTATTTCCGTTGGCTATCTCCAGGATCAGCGCTCAGGCAGGCAAATTACCATAAAATCATTTGTCCATGAAGACGAGGAAACCTTGCTCAGCAAGTTTGCCAAATTCATTTCGGATGATGACTTCTATTTGCTTTGCGGACACAACGCCAAGGAATTTGATTTCCCCTATATCTGTCGGCGAATGCTCATCAATGGATTGCCTTTGCCACGCATGTTAGATATTGCAGGCAAAAAACCCTGGGAAATTGGACACCTCGACACCATGGAATTATGGAAGTTTGGGGATTACAAGGCCTACACCTCACTTGCGCTTCTATGTCACGTATTTGGAATTCCCACTTCGAAGGACGACATCTCAGGCGCAGACGTAGCACGCGTGTACTATGAAGAGGAAAACATCAATCGAATCAGACAATACTGCGAAAAGGATGTGGTGGCATTGATTCAGTTGTACCTCAGAATGCACGGAGAGCCCATGGTTGATGAGGGAGAAGTTCATGCCTTAAACTAAAAAACCCCGACTGAATCGAGGTTTTTAATATGTTGTAATCTGAAAGTTACTGAATAAAAACAGTTTCTTCAGAAGTTACTTCTTGTTCTACCTTGATGATTCCCTCACCGACAGCAGCACCAAAGGTGGCTTCAATGTTTAATACCGCAACACCTGCTTGACCAAGTTGGTAGACATCGTTGAAGTTAAATTTTGCTTCCCCTGAGGTATTCGTAAGTGTTGTATCGTACAAAACTACGTTGGCTGGCTGGTTGATCGTTGACTGACCATAAACGACCACTTGAGCACCAGCAACAAGTTGATTTGCCACGTCACGAACGTAAATGATAGCTATCGTGTCTTTCTTTTTGCGGCAACCAGACGAGAAGAAAACGCCTAGAAAAGCAACAGTGGTAATTAAACCAAATCGAGTGAATGTATTCATAGGTATTAGGTTTTAATTCATTAAATAAACAGTCTGTACCGTTGTGATGTGTGAACGACAACGCACATATTCTGTACCCGTTTTCAATCCGTTCTTTACAATGACGTCAAAGTAACCCGTTGTGTTGCCTTCGCCTGCCATGGTAAAGTAACTGTCCATGTTGAATTCAACGAATCCAGAAGCGTTTGTAGCCAATGTGTCGACAAAAGCTAATGTTGCTGGATTTGAATTGATGTCACCAACAATCACTACTTGTGCGCCATTTACCAATTCGTTGCTTGATGAACGAACGAATATTTTAAGCACTGAAGGGTCGTTGTTTTTGCATCCGGAGAACATCACCGAAATCAAAATCAACCCAAAAAATAAAATCGCTTTTTTCACTTTTGTTTTCATTTAAGAGAGCACATGCGCCCCAAAGATAAACTAATTTTGAGCATATGCAATACTAATGTAGCCCTTAATTCGTACCTTCGTTGCGCTGTTTCAAACAAGTTAAGGCATCCAAAAGTTACAGGGTTGTCCAAAAACTTAAAAAATAAGCCAATCGAATGAAAGAACATATTGACGAGCTTGCTGGACAGATAGAGGCGTATTCAATAACGAATACCGCAACACTTGAAGAGTTCAGGATACATTTTTTAGGATCAAAAGGCGTGGTGAAGGAATTGTTTTCATCCTTAAAATCTGTGCCCAATGAAGAGAAAAAGGAAGTGGGCCGTATGCTAAATGATTTAAAAATCAAAGCAGAATCAAAACTCGAACTATTCAAAGAACAATTGGCCACACAACAAACGAGCAGCGAGCGTATTGACCTTTCTCGTCCGGCTGAAGAGTCGTCCGTCGGAGCACATCACCCGCTCTCACTTGTGCGCAATGAAATCATTTCTATTTTTTCACGCATCGGATACACAGTATCTGAAGGACCAGAAATTGAAGATGACTGGCACAATTTTTCCGCATTAAATTTTCCACCAGAACATCCAGCTCGCGATATGCAAGACACCTTTTTTATTGAAAAAGGCGAAAAGGAAATGGCCCTGCGCACGCACACAAGTTCGGTGCAAGTCCGTGTGATGGAAAATAGCACACCGCCAATCCGTACGATTTCCCCAGGACGAGTATACCGCAACGAGGCCATTTCAGCACGGGCACATTGCTTCTTTCACCAGGTGGAGGGCTTGTACATCGATAAAAATGTGTCCTTTGCCGACTTGAAGCAAACACTGCTTTATTTTGCCAAAGAAATGTTCGGAGAAAAGGCACAAATTCGCTTGCGCCCGTCGTATTTTCCATTTACAGAACCAAGTGCTGAAGTGGATGTATCGTGTTCAATCTGCAACGCAGAAGGCTGTAACGTTTGTAAATACTCAGGATGGCTGGAAATACTCGGATGTGGAATGGTCGACCCGAATGTGTTAAAGTCATGCGGAATAGACCCTGAAGTTTACACTGGTTTTGCTTTCGGGATGGGAGTAGAACGCATTGCACAATTGAAATTTAAGGTGAGTGACCTTCGCTTGTATTCGGAAAATGACCTTCGCTTTTTGAAACAATTCACACCAGGACTTTAAGACATGGGATGGTTCTCTAAATCAACGGCAGAGGAAAAGTCACTTCCTTGGATTCCGCTCACAAGCATAGAGGCATTAATGAAAGCCTTGGAATCAACCGAACGACCAGCACTTTTCTTTAAGCACAGCACGCGTTGCAGCATTTCCATTATGGCGCTTAGTCGCTTAGAACAACGTTGGGCCATGGCACCAGAAGATTGTGACATCTATTTTATTGATTTACTCAATCACCGCGACGTGTCAAATGAACTTGCTGAGCAAACCAACATCGTTCATCAATCACCACAAGCGATTCTTGTCCGCAACGGCGAAGTTATATACACAGCTACACATGGAGATATCGACGCTGGTGAAATGGCAAAACTTTTAAGTCATTAACATGAAAAAGTACCTAATCATAGGCTTGATCATCGCATTTGCTGGAGCGATGGTTTTTCGTTCGTGCGCACCTTCATCGACAGATGATTCGGCAGCAGAACTGCCTGCGGCTTTTGCCTTTGAAGACAATCTAGCGACACGTTGGGATGAAAAAGTACCCATCGACATCGTGGTCAACAATAAGGACGTGGAAACCTTGGAGCTGATTTACAACGACAGCACATTCGCTATATGGAATTCACCAGGAAAGAAAATCACGTATCAACTCAAAGCCGGGTTTTACGGCTTGGGCGCACGTCAAGTGGAGCTTGTGGCAACCTTGAAAGATGGAACAAAATCCTCCGACAAGCGAATTATCCGAGTCCTTTCTGATGTCGTTCCAGAAATCTGGATTGCAGAAATTACACGCGAATACCCCCATGAAGCAACGAGCTTTACACAAGGATTGGAGTTCAGCAATGGACAGCTGTACGAAGGGACGGGTGAACGAGGAACGAGTGTCTTAGCGCAAGTGAAACTATCGGACGGTAAAATCGTGAAGTCTATGGGCTTAGACGGCTCTTACTTTGGCGAGGGAATCACAGTATTGAAAGGGAAGATTTATCAAATTACGTGGCAAGAGCAAACTTGCTTTGTTTACAATCAAACGGATTTAACCCTGTTGAAAGACTTAAAATACTCTGGTGAGGGCTGGGGCTTGTGCAACGATGGCAGCTCATTGATCATGTCGGATGGCACAGAACGCATCACCTTCCGAAATCCTGAGACATTTGCCATCACACGCACCATCGAAGTGTATACACACCAAGGTCCAGTGACCAAACTGAACGAGTTGGAATATGCCGACGGCTTGATTTATGCCAATGTTTGGATGACCAACAAAGTGGCGGTGATTGACCCAAACAACGGGAAGGTTGTTGCTGAGCTCGATGCGACTGAACTTGTTCGCCAAGGACGAGGAAACGGCGATGTGCTCAATGGCATTGCCTTCAATCCAGCGAATAAAAAGTGGTACATGACTGGCAAGAGATGGCCGAAACTGTTTGAAGTGAACTTTAAGAAACCGACTTCTTAGTTACTAATTACTAATTACGAGTTACGAGTTGGGGTTTATTCGAGGCCACAAATTTGTGTAGCAATCAAATTCTAAATTGCCGCAGGCATCAAATTAACCAATAAACTAGTCACTAGTCATTTTTATCTTTCAATAAGCACCCCATCTTCCACGCGCACAACCCTTCCTGGGAATTTGTTGACCATGTTCATGTCGTGGGTGGCCATAAGCACTGCCGAACCCTCTTCTTTGGCGACAGCGATCAAGAGGTGCATGATATCTTCTGAAGTTTCTGGATCAAGATTTCCAGTGGGCTCATCGGCCAAGATCAACGCAGGATTGTTCAATAAGGCACGTGCAATGGAAATGCGTTGCTGCTCACCGCCCGAAAGCGCATGAGGCATCGTGTTGGCTTTCTTTTCGATGCCCACCAACTGCAATACCGCCAAGGCCCGCTTTTGCATAAGTGTGTTATCGGTCCATCCTGTAGCGCCGAGTACAAAGAGCAAGTTGTCCATTACGGTGCGGTCGGACAGCAATTGAAAGTCTTGAAAGACAATCCCAATCTTGCGGCGTAACATGGGCACATCCTTCTTTTTCATGTGCAGCAAGTCAAACCCAGCCACAGTGCCTGTGCCCTCGCTAAGCGGAAGCTCACCATAAATGGCTTTAAGTAAAGTGCTTTTTCCGCTCCCTGTGCGACCAATCAAATACACAAAGTCTTGCGGACCAACGCTGAATTGCAGATCTGAAAGGATGGTCGTGTTTTGTTGGCGAATGACGCCGTTTTTGATCTCAATGACTTTTTCCATGGATGCTATTTGATGTAAAGGTCTTAAATCGCACTATTTTCAAGGCACTACCGCAAAAATTATCTTAACAGAATCAAGTGTAAAACTTTTAGTTAAGGCTTCTGTAACCGAATACGACAGACGTAATTTTACTAGCTTAAATACACATCTTATGACCAGGCTTCTGATCATTCTGGGTTTGTGCGTCAACATTGCTGTTTGTGCGCAGACTTCAGAAAAATACAACAGTGAATATGCGGGCTTTTACCGTGCGGAGGAATTGTACGAAAAAGCGCAGTTTGCAGCAGCACGCAAAGAATTTCGTGCCTTCATCGATCAATTCGGTAAAACAAACGACCCCATGTATGTCAAGGCTAGGTATTACGAGGGGATTTCAGCGCTGGAGCTTTCAAACAATGATGCAGTGGTGCTCCTCGAAAAATTCAATTCGGATTACCCCGAAAGCATCTACCACAAAGAAATCTATTTCCGCCTAGGTAAGTTTTTCTACCACAAACGCGATTTTAATGACGCCTTAATTTGGTTCAACCAATTGAGTGCAAAGGACGTATCGAAAGAAGACCAATCAGAGTTTTTATTCAAGCTGGGGTATGCAAATTTTCAAGAAGCGAACTACGATGCAGCCCGAAGTGCATTCCACGACATTAAGGACGATTCTACCCAATACGGTCCGCCGGCCTTGTATTTCTATTCTCACATTGCCTACATGAACAAGTCTTACTCGGTGGCAGAAGCAGGGTTCATTCAATTGAAGGAAAAGGCGCAGTATGCTTCTATTGCGCCTTACTACTTGGCTCAAATCTATTATTTGCAGGGAGATTACCAAAAGGTGATTGACATTGCTCCAAATGTGATGGATACCTCTAAGGTCTTCAATCAAAACGACATGAATCACTTGGTGGGTGACTCCTATTACCGTGAAAATCAATTTAAAGAGTCAGTACCTTATCTTGAAGCGTACAATAAAAACGCGCAAACAACCCGCGATGACGATTATCAATTGGGGTATGCATATTATCGCTCTGCCAATTACGATAAAGCGGCGAAGCTATTTGATCGTGTGGCGAATGGTAAAAAGGACAGTTTAGCGCAAGTGGCTTTGTACCACATCGCTGAGTCAAGAATGAAGCAGAACAGCTTAGCGTCTGCAAGGTCGGCATTTGGCGCTGCGGCAGCGATCACGGTAGACCCTAAAATCCAGGAAGATGCGCTTTATAACTTCGCGGTTCTTTCCTACAAGTTGGACATTAACCCGTTTAACGATGCAGTTGAAGCATTTGAGTCGTTCTTGACTGAATTCCCAGAATCAGACCGTCGTGATGAGGTGAATCAATACCTTGTGAATGTGTACTCCTCGACAAACAACTATGCAAAAGCCCTTGAATCTTTGGACAAGTTGCAAAATAAGGATACGCGCTTGAAAACGGTGTATCAGCTGGTTGCATTCAACTATGGTGTAGACTATTTCCAAAAGGGAGACATGAAAAGTGCCTTAAAGATGTTTGACCGCGTGAATCAATATCCAGTGGATGTTGCGATTAACGCAAAAGCTCGTTTCTGGGCATCGGATGCGCATTTCCGTTTGGACGACATGGACAAAGCCATCAAAGGATACCGTGAGTTTATTTCGATGCCTGCAGCTCAAACGATTGGACTGAAAGCAGATGCGTACTACAACATGGGGTATGCGTATTTAAAAAAGAACGACATCACTCAATCGACAGATGCGTTCCGAATCTATTGTCAATCATCGGTAAATGACAAACGCAAATTGTCTGATGCCCACATGCGCGTTGGAGATGGTTATTTCGCAACAAAACAAGATGAGTTGGCGGTGAAAAGCTACCAAGAGGTGGTTCGCTTGGCTTCAGGTTACGAGGATCAGGCGCTGTTCTACATGGCGAAGGCCTATGGCTATCTGGGAAATGATGATTTGAAAGCTGCGCGCCTATTGGATATTCTCACAAATTATAAAACGTCAAAATATACGCTCAAATGTTTGTACGATGTGGCCTTGATCTACAAGTCAAAGGAACAGTTCGAGAAGGCGGATACCTATTTAAGAAGAATCATTGATGAGTATCCGAACTCAGATTTGGTGGTTGATTGCCGCATCGAACTCGCTGACATCCACTTTAAAAAGCACGACTTCCGTCAATCGGAGTTGGAGTACAAGCAAATTTTAACAGAACATGGTGAAGACCGCACCGTTTGTGAAAAATCTGTCCGTGGACTAATGGACATTTATGCCGCATTGAAACAACCAGAAAAGGTAAGTGATATTGCTTCACAGTATTCTTGCGCAAACATTTCAATGGAAGAACAAGAGGGCTTGTACTACTCTCCAGCTGTTGAAGCGTATAAGGACAGTTTGTATGCGGAATCTATCCCATTGTTCAAAAAGTACTTGGATAAATTCCCAGCAGGACGATTTTCGGTGGATGCGAAGTTCTTCTTAGGGAATTCGTATTTCTCATTGAACGACAAGGAAAATGCAGTAAAAGCCTATGCACAATGCTTAGAAGGACCGAACAATTCGTACACGGAATATGCAGCATCACGGGGCGCTCAAATTTATTACAACAGTGAACGTTACGCAGAAGCAATTCCTTTCTACGAAAGAGTGGAAGCAATCAGTTCAAAGCCATCAACGGTGTTTTCAGCACGTCTTGGATTGATGCGCAGCTATTTTATCATCGAAAATTGGTCGAAGGCCTACGAGAAAGCTGCCTTGGTGCTTGAAAACACAGGAATCAACAATACCATTCGTCAAGAAGGTGAATATGTTGCAGGGATTTCAAGTTATGAGGTGAAGAATTATTCTGCCTCTATTCCCCACCTGGATTGGTTAGTGAAAAACACAACAACAGCAACGGCTGCAGAAGCAAAATTTATTATTGCTGAAATCTATTACGCAAAACAAGATTATGCCAATTCCGATAAAACCATTCGCGAATTATTAAAGATGAAGCCGAGCTACAATTACTGGACGGCCAAGGCACTTATTCTTCAGTCGCGCGTGCAAATGGCGACGGATGATTTGTTCCAAGCTGAGCGCACACTCAACTCCGTCATCAACCACTATAAAACAACGGATGATGGAATCTTAACAGAAGCAAACGAATTGATGCTGGAGATTCAACAATTGAAGAATCAGCCGAAAAGCATCACACCAGAAGGTGAAACAATCATTGAAATGAACGAAAATGGGAACTAAGAGATTTATCGCCATACTTATTGCACTGCTCCCACTTCTGTCATTTGGACAGGGTGACTTGGTGATCATTAATGGTGTCGGGAATAGAGACATTCCGCCGGCATACCGCATCAGCATGAATCCGTCCATCATTGACACCGTGCTCGGCACCCTAGTTCAGCAATATCCCTTGTTGTCCTTACGCTTTCCAACACAGATTAAGGTAGATACGATTAAACCGGTCACCATCAAGGTAGAACCAAAGCTTCAACAGCTGTACTCTACGTATGTAAAATTGGGAATTGGCTCTGAATTGATGCCGCTCGGCGAGGTATACTTTGATTCGAAGCGCTCCCGTAAATATGTTTACGGTGTGCACGCCCAACACCTCAGTTCTTTTGGGAACATTCCCAACTATGCACCGGCTCAGTTTGACCGCACTCGTACCAATGTGTACGGTGCCATCAACGAAAAAAACTATTCCCTTCGCGGAGATGTTCACTACAACAACCAAGGCTTGCATTATTATGGTTTAGTTGATTCTGCCCAATCGGTTGATCGAAGCACTATTGCTCAGCGCTACCAAGATGTTGGGGGTATATTCGCCTTTGATTCACACAAAAAAGACAGCGCTCAATTGAATTATAAGATCAATGTGGCCTACAACCATTTTAACTCAAAGAAGCCATCTGATTCATTGAGTGCTTGGAGAGGAAGTGAAAACTATGTAGCTATTGGAGGCTCAGGTTGGTATCGCCAAGGAAAGGAAGTGTTTGCAGCCGAGGCGAATGTTCGCTACAATGGTTATCGCTATGGAACGCAGTCTGACACTCTTCAGTTTGCAGCCGATTCAGGATTGGTGCTGAACAATACAGTTATCAATTTAAAGCCAACCGTAACCACACAGCTTTGGAACAACCGTTTCCGCGCCATCATTGGATTTGATTTTGTCGTGGATGCACGTACACAAACAAAGGTGCACCTATATCCTGTGGCAGAGGTAAAATACTCTTTGTTTAATGATATTTTTATCCCATTTATAGGTGTGCGCGGAGGATTAAAGCAACGCACATTTAGATCAACAGTGGATGACAATGAGTTTGTGTTGTCAAATCTTCAATTGAAAAATGAAAACACGAGCATCGACGTGTATGGCGGAATCAAAGGAACACTTTCGAGTCGCATTAGCTTCAATGTGAACGCAAGCTTTGCACGAGTGAAAGACAAGGCCTTTTTTATTACAGACACGACATTCTCATTGGGGAATAAGTTCAACTTAATCTATGACACACTGAATCAAACAACCATTGAAGGTTCGGTTTCGTACCAGCTGAATGAAAAATTAAAAGTAGACGCCATTGGACGCTACTATTCGTATGTGTTGATGAACAACACCTATGCGTGGAATCTCCCACAATGGCAGGCAGGAGTTCGAGGAAGCTATAATTTGTATGACAAGTTTCTAGTGAATCTTAATGTAAACTTCGAGGGGGGTCGTAAGGCTTTGGTGTACGATACTAAGGAGTCTGATGTGACCTTAGAGAACGGACAGTTGGCGAAGCGTATGGGATTGATTACCGACATTAACCTTGGTTTGGAATACCGCTACAACAAACGCATCTCTGCCTTCATTCAATTCAACAACTTGGCCTCGCAGAGATATTACAGATGGTACAATCATCCAGTTCAAATCTTCCAAGTGATGGGAGGAATAACAGCGCGGTTCTAATCGGCTGAAGTTTCAGTTTTTTTCTTGAAAAGGCGCTCAAAAAAACCAGGTTTCTTTGCATTGTTTTTACTTGGGAAATAAGTGCGTTGACGGAGAAACACCATAACAACACCAATTGTGATGGAACCATCGGCAAGGTTCCAAATGGCAGGAAACACTTCAGATCCACCGAGCCAAGGCATACCTTTCGGCCATGTTGCTTGGAATTTAAACATGTCAACAACATTTCCCAATAAAAAACCGGTGTGCCGACGTTCGACAACAAAGCTTTCGTAACATGTTGCTTTAACACCTGAGCCATCGAGTTGATTGAAACCAATGCAAGGGTCAAAAGGGAAAATAAAGTCATAGCACATGGAATCGATGAGGTTTCCTGTTGCTCCTGCGAAAATTAATCCTACGGCAATGAGAAACTCTCGCCGCGCACCTGCTAGAGATTGTTTGTACCAATAATACCCGATACCAACAATGGCGATGATTCTAAAAATACTCAGCGCGAGCTTGTGCCACATTTGATTTCCAAAGGTTGTCCCGAAGGCCATTCCTTGATTTTCAACGTATTCCAACACAAACCAATCCCCAAAAACAGGAGCCGTTTCCATGGGAAAAAAATGGGTTTTGATATAAATTTTAATGAATTGGTCGGCCAATAAAATAACAAGAACCAATACACCAACAATCCACAAATTCTTTCTCACAGCTTATTTGCTTTGCGCGTTTTTGGCGTCAATACTCATGGTTGCATGAGGCACCAAACGGAGGCGCTCTTTGGCAATAAGTTTACCTGTAACACGACAAATCCCGTATGTTTTGTTTTCAATGCGCACAAGCGCGGCATGCAAGCTTTGGATAAATTTCTCTTGGCGTGCGGCCAACTGCGCCACCTCCTCGCGAGACAAGGTGTCAGAACCGTCTTCCATCATGTTGAATGTGCGGCCAGTATCATCTGTTCCGTGATCGTCATTGTGCGATAGAGATCCTTTCAACAAATCGTAATCGTCTTGTGCTTCTTTAAGCTTTTTTTGAATTAGATCCTTGAACTCGGCTAACTCAGTATCTGAATATCTTGTTTTTTCCTGTGACATGACATTTTGGTTTTGAACACTCCCGCAGGCGGGACGTGGCCGCAAATATAAGTGAAAATAGGTAAGTACCAAGTAAAAATTAAGTAGATGAAAGTTAGTTTACTTTAACCCTTTGTCGACAATACTGTATCTTCGTGCTATGGTAAAATTATTTCTAGGAAATCGAACGGGGGTACTTTTCCTCATTCCCTTCTTTATGCTGGGGTATTTTCTATTGGATCAGTTTACCAGTTATTATCCGCACAACGCTCAGACAAACATCGGTATGTGGGGCATTTCTATTCCTTTCTCCGATTCCTTTTTAGAAATTTCAGGGGCTATTCTTGTCGTAATGAATGCGTTGGCGATAAACATGATTTACAACGCCAACGAGTTTTTAGAGCGTAACAGTTACATGCCTTCGTTGTTGTACGTGGTGATGATGAGTTTCTATCATGCGGCATACTCCATAGATGGGCTTTTAGTGGCGCACTCGTTTGTCATTGCCATGATTTATCAGTTGTTCCTGCTCCGTCAAAATGAAGATGGAAGAAGACATGTGTTTAATGCTGCTTTTTTAGCGGGATGTGCCACTACGTTTCACCCCCCATTGGTATTGCTGTCACCACTTTTGATCATCATGGCGCGACGCATACGCCCCTTTGTTTTTCGCGAGGCCTTGATGGTCATCGTTGGAATGGGTATACCCTTAGTTTATGCTGGAGTATATCTCTGGATGTCAGGGAGTAAAATCGAGTTGAAATTGATAGATAAATCAATTGATTACACCAATAAACAAACAGACTTTTTAATCACAGCAGTATTGTTCACTCTCCTTTTTTTATTGAGTTTGGTGAGTATCCGTTCCCGCATGAAAACGTCGTCTATCCGCTTAAAAAAACTGACAAGTATGCTCTGGTGGCTGGTTTTGCTTGGGGCGATCTTTGGAATTGCAGACTTTTTCATGTTTGGTCAAATCGAGCGCTTTAGTTTCCTAATGATCCCCCTTTCCTTTTTCCTTCCTTTCGCCTTTACAAGCCAAACTTTTGGCAGACTCGCCTCCTTTCTTTTTTACATCACTTTTGGGTATTCGTGTCTGAAATTTTTCCTTTAACTGGCCTCTTTCCCATGCAATTTATGTAGTTTTGCATACAAGTGGACGGCTGTTCGTTTCCACTGTAAATTTGCATAATCGGATGAAATTTGGTGTTGTTACCTTCCCCGGTTCGAACTGTGATGAAGACATGGTGTATGTTCTTCAAGAAATCATGGGACAAAAAGTAGAACGTCTTTGGCACAAAGACACCGACTTAAAAGGAGTTGATTTCGTGGTGCTTCCAGGGGGATTTTCTTATGGTGACTACCTGCGTTCGGGAGCAATTGCCCGCTTTTCACCCATTATGAATGAGGTTGTGGACCACGCTAGCAAAGGAGGGTATGTACTCGGCGTTTGCAACGGGTTTCAAATACTTACTGAATCTGGACTGCTAGAAGGCGCCCTTTTACACAACTCAAATCAACAGTTTATCTGTAAAAATGTGTTCTTAAAACCAGTGTCAACAACAGCGGCGATTACAAAAGGACTAACGGCAGATAAAGCATATCAAATTCCAATTGCACATGGTGAAGGACGCTTTTATGCCGCCGAAGAAACGATGCAATCAATTATAGACAACGATCAGATTTTATTTAAATATTGCAACGAGAGTGCGGAGGTGAATGACGCCAATAATCCAAACGGGGCATTGATGAACATTGCTGGAATCACCAATAAATCGAAGAATGTCTTCGGAATGATGCCTCACCCAGAACGCGCTGCAGATCGTTTTCTTGCCAATGAAGATGGCCGCGCATTGTTTGAATCACTACTAAAACATTGCTAATCACACCTAAATGAGGGTTTTATTACTAGGAAATGGCGGAAGAGAACATGCTTTCGCTTGGAAAATTGCTCAAAGTTCTTTGCTGGAAGAATTGTTTATAGCCCCAGGAAACGCCGGCACACGTCAACATGGTCAAAATATTTCTATTGATGTAAATGACTTTGCGGCCATCCGTGAATTTGTTATTAAGGAGCGAATCAATATGGTGGTCGTTGGCCCCGAAGAACCTTTAGTGAATGGGATACACGACTTTTTCTTGGCCGACGAAAAACTGAGAAATGTACCCGTAATTGGACCCGCAAAGTATGCCGCACAGCTAGAAGGAAGCAAAGATTTTGCAAAACAATTCATGGCCCGACACAACATTCCTACGGCCAAATATGCGACGTTTACCAAGGAAACACTTGAGCAGGGCTATACGTTCTTGGAAGCGATGAAACCACCGTATGTACTGAAAGCGGATGGACTAGCTGCCGGAAAAGGCGTGCTGATTTTAGAGGATTTAAAGGAAGCAAAAGCCGAGTTGAAGTTGATGCTCGCTGACGCAAAATTTGGGGCGGCAAGCACACGCGTTGTGATCGAACAATTCTTGAAAGGAAATGAACTTTCAGTTTTTGTGATTACTGATGGAGATTCTTTTAAAATTTTACCCGAAGCCAAAGACTACAAAAGAATAGGTGAGGGTGATACAGGATTGAACACAGGAGGAATGGGCGCTGTTTCACCTGTGCCATTTGCCGATCCAACATTCTTGGATAAGATTCAAAATCAAATCATCATTCCTACAGTCAAAGGCTTGAGAAATGATAAGATTCCTTACAAAGGGTTTATTTTCTTTGGCTTGATTAACGTGAAGGGCGAGCCTTATGTAATTGAATACAACTGCCGAATGGGTGACCCAGAAACGGAAGTGGTTATTCCACGCCTGCGATCAGACCTGTTGGACTTGTTCGAAGGGGTAGCCACCGGAACCTTGTCTGAAAGAGATATTCAGTTTTCTGAAAAATGTGCAGCAACAGTGATGATGGTTTCCGGCGGATATCCAGAAGCTTACGAAAAGGGGAAGGCGATTTATGGCTTGAATGCCCCTAGCGACAGCCTGGTGTTTCATGCAGGAACAGTGGCCGATGGTCCGGCAGTGCGCACAGCTGGGGGCCGCGTTATTGCTGTTACCTCCTATGGAAAAAACTTAGATGTCGCCCTAAAGCGCTCTTATGCCGCGCTTGAGAATATTGAATTTGAAGGAGCATTTTTCCGCAAAGACATAGGTTTTGATGTCTTGTAATTGTTCTTTTTTATATATTGCATAAAGTTATCTCGTAAATGGACCCCTCCATATCGGTCGTTGTAATACTTATCTCTCTACTTTTTTCGGCATTCTTCTCCGGAATGGAGATTGCTTTCCTTGCCTCCAATCGACTAAAAGTGGCACTTGAACGCAACAAAGGAACCTTGTTCGGCAACACAATTGATATATTCTATAAACGCGAATCTACATTTATAGCTTTCCTTTTGCTGGGAAACAATATTGCGATTGTACTTTTTGGAATGTATTCCGCTGCCCTACTCGAACCGATCATTCATTCGTGGGGAGTGCATCGCGAAGGAGTGGTACTCTTGCTTCAAACAACATTGTCCACATTGCTTGTTTTAATTACCGCTGAGTTTCTGCCAAAGGCTGTTGTGCAGTTGAATCCAAATCGATTCTTGCGCCTCTTCACCTTTCCCATGTTTTTGATCTATGTGCTCTTGTTTATTCCCACACAGGTGGTGATGCTTTTGAGCACCGCGGTGCTCGCACTCTTGCGCGTGGATCGGTCCAAGAATGTGAAGGTCTTTTCTAAAATAGACCTAGAAAACTACGTACAAGAACTTTCTGAACGCATTGATGAAGAAGAGAACTTTGGAAATGAAATGCAAATTCTTCAAAATGCGCTTGACTTCTCCAACATTAAAGCGCGTGACTGCATGATTCCTAGAACGGAGATTATAGCACTTGAAGTGAATGATGACATCAACAACTTGCGTAATTTATTCATTGAAAAAGGCCTTTCGAAAATAATTATTTACCGCGATACGATAGACAACATCATTGGCTATGTGCATTCGTTTGAAATGTTCAAACAGCCAACGCTCATTCGACAGATGTTGATTCCGATATCATTTGTGCCATCTGCCTTACCGGGCAAGGAGTTGTTGGAAATGTTCACCAAGAAGTCTGCAAACATTTCTGTTGTTGTAGATGAATATGGAGGTACTGCCGGGATCATTACCATTGAGGATGTCATCGAAGAAATTTTCGGTGAAATTGAAGACGAACACGACAAGGAAGATTGGCTGGAAGAAAAGATCAGTGAACATGAATACCGTTTTTCGGCCCGCGCGGATATCGATTACCTCAATGAGGAGTATGACCTTGAACTTCCGGAATCGGAATCGTATGAAACATTGGGGGGATTGATTTTAAATGAGTTAGAAAGTATTCCTGAGGTGGGTGAAACTGTTAAACTTGAAGACCACACGTTCATTATTGAACAAGTGAGCGACCGAAGAATCGAAGTGGTTCGTATTCACGTCAATAAATAATTGCCAAATTACTTCTTGGATGATGAATGATATAGTTCCTTTTAATGCCGTTATTTTCGATATGGATGGAGTTCTTATTGACTCTGAACCGCTTTGGAAAATTGCCATGGAAGAGGTTTTTCATGCTGTCGGTTCTCAATTAACAAAGCAAGACTTTCAAAAAACTGTAGGCCTACGTCTGGATGAGGTGGTGGTTTTTTGGCATGCACACGAAGGATGGACAGGAGTAACACCGCAAGAGGTGGAAGCACAAATTGTCCTTCGAATGGTGGAATTGATCAAAGAAAATGCGTCGCCCTTGCCTGGTGTACTTGAGACATTAAGCTTCCTTCAAGAAAAAAAAGTAAAAGTAGGCTTGGCAACCTCTTCCTATGAAATTCTAATTTCAACGGTACTTCAAGCCTTAGAGATCAAAAAATACTTTGAGGTGTGCGTATCTGCTGAGCACGAAGAATTTGGGAAACCACACCCCGCGGTTTATTTGACAGCTGCGAGACAATTAAACGTCCCAGCCACACAATGTTTGGTGGTAGAAGATTCGTTTAATGGCGTCGTTTCCGGCAAGGCTGCTCGAATGAAAGTGGCATGCATTCCAGAAAAAATGAATCATCCAGACCCGCGCTTGGTGGCTGCCGATTACATGTACGACTCCATGACGGATTTACTGAATGACCTAAAAGCTATGATTTAAGCACATCATTAACCCACGCCTTTCCCCATTCTTCTTGTTCTTGTTCTGTCCACAAAGCCGGATAGAAAATTCGTTTTTGGAATCTTGGAGGCAAGTATTTTTGCCAGTTGGTTCCACCCGTTGCTGCGATATCCTCTGGATCGCGGTTTAAGTAGCGAACGGCAGACTTGTAATGCGCCAAAGGCCAATTGACATTCACGTTTATATCGTTGTGCCGAAGTGTGCTGATGACCTTTTCAGACTTTTGTTCTTCAGGTGTTAATCGTTTGTACACTTGCCATAAGTTACGGCTTCTACACGCTTCCCCATGTTTAATGAACTCTTCTTGATAGCGCTCCTCAAACTGTACCAAGGTCAATGTTTTCTTCCCAGTGCTCAATTCCGTTGCGCCAGCTTTCCAATAAATGAATTCATACATCGATTCAATGCTAGACTCATTCGTAAATTGATGACGAACATCCTTATTGACGAGATGAAGAAATTCAGTGCTACACATTTCAATGAATCGGTATTGCGCCGATTGAAAACCACTCGCGGGCAATAGAGACATACGGAACTGCAAAAACTGCTTGTGGTCCATGCCTTTTGACATCACATCAAAACTGGTAATCAATGCATCGAAGTAGCGGTTGATTCGCCCTACGCGTTCCACGAAGAACTCCGCGTCGATGGTGGGGTGATCTGCGAGCTGCTCAAATTCTTGCAGCGCCATTTTGAAGTAAAGCTCTGTGATTTGATGGTAAATGATAAAGATACGCTCATCAGGAATGTTCGTTCTAGGTTTTTGAAGGCTAAGAAGAGTGTCTAGCTCGATGTAGTCCCAGTACTTCACCGTGTCGGCATACAATAAGCCGTCGAGGTAGGACAATAAATCTTGACCTAGCGCAGTGTACTTGTCATTCAAGAGCTCTAAGCGTTGTTTGATCTCAGGTGTGATTTCCATGTTCAATAATTAACAGCACAAAGATATTATTCGCTCAACAACATGCAAATCAATGTTAATTATTTAACACATCTTCTTTATTCCTGTTTAACTTGAACGGGGGACAGAAAATTTTCGGCCTAAAAAAGGCCCCCATGTGGGAGCCTTTCAATGCGTTTAGCGATCAATTAGTTCTTGATGAACTTGATTGTTTCTTTTCCACCTACGTGGTTTACAACAACGAAGTAAACACCGTTATTCAAACCATTCAAGTTGATTTCCAAAGCAGATCCAACGATGTTCAATGTACGAACAACTTTTCCTTCCATGTTTGTTACCTCAACTGAAGAGATGTTCATGTCTGGAGTAATTCCGTAAAGTGTAACATTTTCGCTAGCTGGGTTAGGCTTAAGGTTCAATGGCTCATAGATTGCATCGATTGTTCCTGCTTGACCAACAACAATACGGTATCCAGAGAATGAAGTCGACTGAGGAAGTGGCGTTGGTGGGAATCCAGGGATGATGGTAACCAACACAGTTGCTGTAATGAAAATCTCAACTGGGTAAGTTCCAGTAGCAGTAGCAGTACCATAAAGGTTTGCACATCCGTTTGCACCACCAGCGTAAGAACATCCAGAGAGGTTACATCCGAAGTTCATACCAGCAGGAAGACCTACAACACTATCCACAACAAATCCTTGGATTGGTGTTCCAACAAGTGTTCCTCCAGTTGGATCTAACTCAGCTGTTACTGTTGCAGGTACTTTGAAGTTCAAGTCTGTAGAGTATGCAACATTCACTGTAGCAAAAGGGAAGTTTTGAACAGTATCAGGCCATACACCGTACACTGAATCCGCGTAATTAGCTCCTGGAGTACATGATTGCGCGCTCGCACTCATGGCAGCAGAAACGATAGAAATAACAAGTAAAAGTTTTTTCATGTTTTTTGATTTAATTGTTTGATTGCGAAAGTATGGAAAAAAAGAATAGAAATTAAAAAAACCGACGGGAATTCCCGCCGGCTCATTTATTCTGGGTCTGAAAAAAATGACGTATTTATCGGATAACGATGCGCTCCGTTGCGCGATTTCCATTTTCGTCGATGGAAATAAGGGTGTAAACTCCAGGGTTTAAATCCAATCCAGTGAGTTTCCCTTCGTTCTTGAAGTCAAGCTGCTTAAGCACAATTCCAAGGTCATTCATGATCATGACAGTGCGAACAGTTGCGTCGGCACTTAAAGTGACGTGACCAGATGACGGGTTTGGATATACACTGATGTTGCTTGATACTCCACCGATGACATCTGGATTGTCCAACACTCCGATTACAGGTGTATTTGGTTGCGTCACCTCGTATTTCCTATGAGTGCTGCATCCTTGGGCGTTGGTGATTGTAACACTATAGTATCCTGCACTCAAACCTGTTTGATCTTTGCTTGTCACAATGAGGTTGTTGTTTGGATTTGGATTGAGCGCTTCCCAAATAAACGTTGGATTGAGCTCATTTACTATAAGTTTGATGCTTCCGTCTGACCCGTGATAGGTGGTGGCGTTGTTAACAATCGAGGAAACTTGTAGGTCTAGTGGGTCCACTAAGTTGACTTGTGCTGTGGCAAAAGAGATGGAATCATCGGCAACATTGAACGTGTATGTTCCTGCACTGAGAGTCCCAATTTCAAAGACGTTGCCACCAATTATTTGATTGTTCACAGAATACGGCTCCTTCCCTCCGGAGATTGCTATAAGTATTTTACCGTTTTGATCACCGTGACAAAAAGGGGAGACCTTGTCGATGGTCAATTTTAATGGTTTTTTTGATGCTCCAACGACTGTTGTTAATTGTGCGCTGGCTTGAAAAGTTGTAGTAAGAAGTCCTGCTGCGAATAAAATGTTTTTTGTTTTCATAATGCTGTTTTTTAAATGTGTGTGTTTAATTTTTACTATTTTTTATTAATCGTTGTGATGACTTTCTGTGTATAAGTGGATAATCTATTAATTGGAAGAGCCTCCGTTTGAGCTGTTTGCTCCGTTGACATTTGGGTTGAAACTTGGCAATGTACCGCCGCCATTTGTTCCCGTTGTTCCTTGTGGCGCTTGTCCAACAATAAATCGTTTGCTGGTTTCGCAACCATTTAAGTCCGTAACGGTTACTGCATATACTCCAGCGATAAGTCCAGCTTGATCTTGTTGAGTTGGCACAAGTCCGGATCCATCAGGTGTTGTCCAGTTGTACATTACTCCAGGATAAGTTACCGTTAAATCAATTGCACCATTGTTGCCCCCGAAGGTGCTAACATCTGTTATGGATGCGTCCATTTCTAGTTGAAGCGGTGAAACCAACAACACCTCGACAGTTGAATTTGTAAGTAAAGTGTCTGTAATATAAAAGCTGTACTGCCCACCGACGAGGTTTGTTACTTGGAAGGATGCCCCAACGATTTCCAGACCATTCACGAAGTATGGGGGGAATCCACCCGTGATGTCAATGTTGATGACGCCATCATTGCTTCCAAAGCAAGAAGGGTTTGCATGAACCATTTGCACAGACATAGGAATTTTATCCTGAGTGATCTGAGCTGATGAGGAAAAGGCCGAGAACAGAAATGTTACTGTAAAAAGACCCGCAGCGAAAATGAATTGTTTTGTTTTCATAATTGTGTGTTTTATTTGTGTGTTTTGTGTTTCGTTTTTAAATGTTTAATGCCTTTCGACGAAACAAAGGTTCACACATTCCAACGGCCATGAAAGTATTTAAAGGTCGAAGCACATCAATTTCAGTGCAAGCGCTCAGTAGGCCCTAAGTAGTTTTACGCAAACACCCCCTTGATTTAGCTAGAAATGGCTTGATTGGCATCTTTTCTCTGACATGTAAAAGTTTAAATAGTGATACTTTAGACATTCATTATTCACCATATAATCTGTAAACTTGCCTTGACTTAGTTCTTGATATGCAAAAGGTTCATTTAGAAAGTAATGTGTTTTATGCAGAGGGGTATACGTATTTTGGATATCCTCAGTTGCCCTATGAGGAGGCGCTAAAAAACATCACGGATGCCATCGATAAAATAACACCTTATAAAGTGTATACCATAGATGAACTAGAGCCCATCTTATTGTCGCTTCATGTTGACCCTTATACGTTTATGTTTTTCCAAAAATTAAAAAACGTTCTCTGTCAAAATGGCGTAACGCTATACGCGACCTTTGGTGAAGAATCGTGCTTGGGCGCCTACGGAGAATTTAAACTAGATTCGAATAGGGTGATTATTAATCTTGCCACCATAATAATGGATTCCAAGGTGGAGCTGCCCGAACAAATTGCACGAGTTATTGTGCACGAACTGGTACATTCCGTCGTGTGCTATAAAACACATGGTATATGGAATCCCGATGCTTTTTCGACGAGAAGGCCTTTAAGCGATGAAGATAAAACCGCGATCATCAATCTCGAAATCATCTTCAATTTTATTAGTAAATGCCCCGTGATTTATGAAGAATATGGCTTGAACAATTTAAATGAAATGATTGCCGAATTGGTCAATCCTGCATTTGTCACAAAATTTAACCAAATAAAAATAAACTGCCTTAAGCTACAGACGTCCCCAGAAAAAAATCAAATGTTCAAAAGGTTTTTTCTATTTGTTACTCATGTAATTTCAGGTAAAGCTGTGTACGTGAATGCGCATGATGCTGCGCTTAAAAACTTTGATGTATTGGCGAAAACAAATAGCCATCCGCAAATAAAATTTTTCAATGAGAACCTCCAGCCAGATTTTCAAAGTCTATCTAGCGAATCGGATCCCGAGGACGAGACCTTGAACAAAGTGCTGAAAAGAGAAGATGCCTTTCGATTTCGTGCCTTTGATTTTCCACTGCTCATTAAGGAACGCGACATGGAGTCCAAGCGAGATAGATTCACGCATGCTAGCATACGTAAGCGTAGAATGCAAACACCCGAGCATTACATTTAAATCAATGAAATCTTTTTGCAAGAACGGGTTTTGTCCAACTTGCTGTGGATAAATCTTTTATGCACCCTTCTTCGCACGTAAAAGACAGGCTCAGATCACCATGCATGGCAGCATCATCGCGAGATGAATAAGGGTGAGAACTGACGAGACCGTTGGCATATTAAAGCAGGGTGTTCTTAATAATCCTTCCCCTTTTCTTTCAATAAAGCCATCGCCTCAGGCCATGTTGGCAGCTGCTCTGCTTCAAATCCATAGGTTCTGCCCGTAGCAATTTTGTGGAACGCCTTCATGGCTTTCAGGTGAGCACCACTGCGCATGAATTCCAACATGACTTCTCTACTTTCCCAGGAAGTGATTGTACATTGACTGCCATTCATGCGTTTCGCAGTAACACTCAAACTTCCTTTGGCGATTTGCGCCTGTCGAAAGCTTGGAATGGCCAAGACCCAAAATCTGAAGTAACTAACAATGCCCTTGGGCTTTAATTGCGTCAGTGAAATGTACACGCCTTATTTCTTTTTCTCTTTAATCTCTGCGCTCAGCATGGACTGAATTTGACGCATGGTAGTGTCCATTCCTGCAGGACTACCGTCCAAAAAGATAGTATTTCCCTTGCCATATTCTGCAAAGTTTTTAATGGCCTCAGTCCACATGGAGAACAAAATCACATTGGTGTCAAGGTTGGCTTGCTTCATTTCTTCGGCCGCTTCACTCATTCCTTTTGCTACTTCTTGACGGAACAAGGCAACACCTTGACCGCGCAACATGGCCGCTTCTTTTTCCGCTAGGGCTGCAATTTTAATCGCATTCCCATCTGCTTCAGCCGCTTTCGTTTTTGTAATCAACAAGGCCTGACCTTCATTTTCTGCCGCTGCTTTTAAGTTGTTCGACGCAACAACTTTACTCATGCTTTCGATAATTGCCGCATCAAAGGTGATGTCATTGATTTGAAGGTCCAACAAGTGAAATCCCCAAGATTCTAAGGTGTGGTCAATTTGTTCTTTTACATTGTCTACCAATTCGTGACGAAGTCCCAAAATCTCAGATTGCTTCTGACTGGCTACGTACGAACGAATAGACCCTTCAATGGTGCGAATTAAAGCTTGCATGAAATCTTTATTGCTGATGAATTTGAAAGCAACTTTCTTAATCGTTTCTTCCTGCTCATCCATTACGCTGTACAACAACATGCTTTTAAAATAGACATTGGCTTGATCGATTGTTACCGCTTGAAACTCCATTTCGATGCTTTGGTTCTGGATAGAAATGCGTTTGAATACCTTTTCAATAAATGGAACTTTTAAACGCAGCCCGGGATGTAAAATACGACGGTACTTTCCAAACATTGTGATCACAGCGATTGATCCTTGCGAAACAGTTAATAATCCACTGAGAATTACAATCACGACTAGTCCGAGTGCAATAAGGGGAAATTCCATATTTTCCATGTTTTATTTATTTTTTAGTACGTGTAAATGTAAGCAAAAAGAGGAGATTGTTTCAGTGAAAATGAACAAGGAATAAAACTTAATTTTGCGCATGAAGAATGATAACACATTGCAATGAATTTGTCAAAATGAATTTGGAAATCCCCAAGTACAACTCGCGTCAAACAGCTGAACACCAAGTAGTCTGTTCTGCTCTGGAGCTTGAAATAAACAAAGAACTTACAGAAGCAGAAAGCAAAATTTGGCACGCGCACCCCGTTTGGTTTCTCAATGGGAACCCTATTGTTGGGTACAGCAAGCAAAAGCCAGGTATCCGTTTAATGTTTTGGAGCGGGGCAGATTTCGATGAAGAGGGATTGATTGTGCGTGCTGGAAAGTTTAAGGACGCCTCTTTTTTTATAACGATGTGGCTCAAATCGATGTAGCGGACTTAAATCGTTGGCTGAAAAAATCCCGTGACATTCAGTGGGATTATAAGAACATCGTGAAGAACAAAGGAAAGTTAGAACGTTTGAAATAAAATGAACACAACACCTGAACACAATAAACGCATGGCAAAAATGTCCTTTGCTACCGTTTTTCCACTTTATGTGGCTAAAGTTGAACGGAAAGGCCGAACGAAGGCCGAATTGCTTCAAGTGATTGAATGGTTGACGGGATTTAACGCGCAAAAGGTAGATCAGCTCGTTCAGGAAAGCGCAACCTTTGATGCCTTTTTTCAGCAGGCCAACATTCACCCCAACGCACACTTAGTGACGGGCATAATCTGTGGCTACCGCGTCGAAGAATTGTTAAATCCACTCACCAAGAAAGTGCGGATCTTGGATAAGTTGGTGGATGAGTTGGCGAAGGGAAAGAAGATGGAAGTCATCTTGCGGAGCAATAAGAACTGATCTGCTAAGATAAACACCTGTAAAACAGCGGGTTTTATAAAAAGCTAGCGAACATTTCAATGTGTTACCCGAAGAATTAGGCAACCGATAAACATTTTGATAGTCTTGTGGATATAAAAACCTACGACTATGAAAAAAATCCTGACAATTTTATTTCTTTCTGCAACAGTGGTTTATGGTCAAAATACAACGACTGTTACCAAAGCGGAGTACCAACAGCTGAAGCAATCGGGAATGCTAGCTCCCAATGTTCAATACCAAATTTCAGATGCCGTAGTTCCCACGAACATCAAGTACCTCGGTGGTAATGAAAAAAATGGGGTGTGTGATTGCATGGTTCCTTTGGATTCCACATTTACTTTAGCGATGTTGCCGAACGATGACGGTTCTTCAGCAATCATCAACCTGCCGTTTACCTTTGATTTTTATGGGACACCAATGGATTCCCTCTACATCAACAACAACGGGAACATCTCCTTTGATTTTCCCTACATGTCCTTTATTCCGAATGCTTTCCCTGATTCATCTACACTCATGATTGCGCCATTTTGGGCAGACGTGGACACGCGAGGAACATTAGACAGCACGGGAAATGTATCTGGAAATGGGGGAAATGTTTGGTATAAACTTACCCCAACAGCATTGATCGTACGTTGGGATCAAGTGGGGTATTTTAACTACCATACGGACTTGGTATCTACCTTTCAATTGATCATTTCGAACGGCTCAGATTCCCTGGTGTCTGCCGGAGGAAACGTGTCCTTTTGTTACAATGACATGCAATGGACAACGGGCGATGCTTCAGGTGGATGGGGCGGATTCGGAGGTTCACCAGCAACAGTAGGTTTGAATACAGGAAACGGTGTAAATTACTTTCAGGTAGGACAATTTATTCAGTCAGGTGTAGCTTTTGACGGACCAACGGGTCTTGCAGATGGGGTAGATTTCTTGGATGGACAAGAGATCTATTTCAATGTGTCAGGAGCCAATACTACAAATACGCCTCCACTACTAGTCAGCAGTTCAATCTGTGATACCATCGACGTGTATACAGGAGACACCCTAGTCAAGGCGCTAAATTCGATTGATTTCAATTTTGGTGTCATGACGCCAGAAGTCGATCAGACGATAGAAATCACGGCAACTTCAGACATTCCTCTGGGAGCATTCACCTACACACTCAATCCGATTAGCACACAATATTACGATGTTGCTGCAACCTTCAATGCGACAGGAATTGCGCCTGGATTTTATCACCTTGAGTTAACTGTAACGGACAATGGAACTCCAGTTGGGGTAACGACAAAGCAATTTGTGTTCGAGGTCATCTATGATGCTTCGGCACAGATTGATGAAACGACTTCATCAGCGTTCAAGGTATATCCCAATCCTACTGAAGGAATGTTAACCATTTCAGTCAATGACAATCTTGACTCTCCTCAGGTGGTGGTCAACGATCTTTCTGGCAAGGTGTTGTTGACGCAAACGATTGCGCACCAAGAGCAAATTGATTTGTCTTCGTTGTCGAATGGTATTTACATGGTCAGCATCCTTGTGGCAAATGAAGTGATTGGCGTTCAGCGCATCATCAAAGAATAAACAAACTCATTCAATACTGCAACGGAAAGTCTGACGGAAACGTTGGACTTTCTTTTTTTAACTCTTGGCGGGAAATCTCTCGAGAGGAATTAGCGATTCGAACATGTTATTCTAAGCCCTTAACGAACAACTTCTTCCAAAACACCCAAATTCAGGTCTTCACATTTTTTAAAGGAAATGCAATAGCCACTCACCTTGGCTTTCCCTAGTTTTTCACCGAAGGTCTGCGCGAGATTCAGTTTATTCCGAATTCCCATGACATACACCGAGATCCCACTTTTCGTGGCACTGATGCCGATTTGAAATAGCTCTTTGTTGGTTTTATTGGCGAAGGTATGCGGATACGACCCATAGCCAATCGTTGGGTTGGTCACCACTTTATTGTCGCCATTGAGTCCATTGTCGAACCACAATTTCCCATTTGGAATCCATTGCAGCATGAGGGCATGTAGCGCACGCAGATCTGCAGCCGTTTCTTCAGAAAGACTTTCGATGTAGGTGTTTATTTGGGTGTTTGTTTCCATGGTGAATGAAGGACGTTCCAACTCCTCTATTTTTTTCGAAGCAACAAAAACGACAATCCCCCCAATGCCCCGACACTCACTGCCGCTCCAGCAAGATCCAAACATACTACGGTGAAATTGGAGTAAAACGTACTCGACGCGTACCAAAAGAAATCCGTCATACACGCCACCAAGACGCCGACAATCGCGCTGAAGGAAATTGCTTTCACCAAGGAGTTGACCGTCGTATGAAACAAGATAAAATTAATGAGGAACGAGTAGGCGAGGCAGGATAAATACAAAAACAGAAAACTAAAGTCTGCTGTCTTTTTAAACCCTTCGAGTTGCGTGGTGTTTTCTTCGCTATAAGCCCCCAGCAGGACATCAAAAATAATCCAGCCAAGGATGAGGTAAAAGACGCTTCCCATTAGGCAGGAAAGGAGTAGGGTTGGGATTGATTTTGTCATTGCATGTAACACAACAAATATAAATAGAGTAAATCAATTTGCGTCATCTTGTTTGTGTTTCACCGCTCCATCATCTCATTTGAACAATCACATGTTGGATAAAGCCATCATAAAGTGATTTTTTTGTCTTTAATGAGGCATTAATCCAACATTTTTTGTTTTCAACTTGAAAAATAACTTACTTTTGTTGTATAGAACCATCGTAGTGCTCAAAAAAAATAACTTAAGGAAGGATAAAACCATCATGAACATGTACAAAATGAGTGATGACGCGATCGTTCACCAGATTGGGGCGTTCGTGAGACATCATCGCTTACAGCAAAACATTAAGCAGAATGATCTTGCAGAAAAAGCTGGAATCAATCGAACCACCTTATCAGATTTGGAATTGGGCAGAAGGTGTCAACTCATGACCTTGATTCAGGTCCTTAGAATTCTCAATAAACTGCATGTCTTCGAAGCCTTCGAGGTAAATCAGCAAATAAGTCCAATGAAGCTGGCAGAACTGGAAATGAAGAAACGACAAAAGGCATCGGGACAAAGCAATGCCCCGAAACATAAAAAATCAGATTGGTAATGATCAACAATGCCTTTATAAACATCTGGGACAAACGAGTTGGAGCAATTGCTTGGAATGCTGAAACAGGATTCGCAACTTTTCAGTACGACAAAGACTTTCTGAAATTAGGCATCGATTTGTCGCCCATCCTCATGCCAATAAGCCAAGGAGAGAAGTTGTTTGAATTTCAAGAAAACAGAGGCAATGCAACATTTAAGGGATTGCCGGGCTTATTGGCAGATATTTTACCAGATAAATATGGAAATGCATTAATCAATACGTGGTTAGTGAGACAAGGAAGGCCGACAAACAGTTTAAACCCAGTTGAGACACTATGTTTTATTGGGGGACGCGGAATGGGCGCATTAGAGTTTGAGCCCGTTCAACCGAAGACGAATAATCTTTCGACCAAACTAGAGATGGGCAGTTTGGTTGACATCGCTCAAGAAATTCTGTCTGGAAGAAAGGATTTTACGACAAATCTAATTGAACCGGAAGAAAAGGCACTTTTTGACATGCTAAAAATTGGGTCTTCTGCGGGTGGAGCAAGAGCAAAAGCCTTGATTGTATACAACGAAAAAACAGGAGAGGTAAGAAGCGGACAAGCAGGTGCACCAAAAGGATTTGAACATTGGCTCATCAAATTCGATGGGGTGTCCGACGCTCAATTTGGTGCAACCATTGGATATGGACGAGTAGAAATGGCATACCATCAAATGGCTATTGATGCTGGAATACACATGATGGAATGTCGATTATTGGAAGAAAATGGAAGGGCACACTTCATGACAAAACGTTTTGATCGAGTTCCGGGAAAACAGAAAATTCATGTTCAAACGTTCTGCGCAATGAGGCACTTTGATTTCAATGAAGTCAATGTGTATAGCTACGAAGAGCTTTTCGAAACAATGCGTATGCTTGGATTAAGTTATCCAGAAGCTCAAGAACTCTTCCGAAGAATGGTTTTCAATGTGATGTCACGAAACTGTGATGACCACACGAAGAACTTTGCGTTTGTGATGCACGAGTCGGGTAATTGGCAGTTGTCACCTGCGTACGATGTTTGTCATGCATATAGGCCAGGGAGTGAATGGGTTAGTCAACATGCACTGAGCATAAATGGGAAAAGAAAAAACAATACACGGGAGGACCTATTGACTGTCGGTAAGCGGATGAACATTAAAAATACGGAAGAAATTATAGACAAGGTATCATCCGTAGTTTCAAAATGGAGCGACTATGCAAGTGCTGTAAATGTGGATGATCAACTCCGAGATGCAATAGGGGCAACTCATCTATTTTTGTAATCCATTGTACGTGGCGTTATTTCCCTAGAATGTGATTTGAATGAACATTTCGCCTAGACCTGGGATTCACCCCATGATTTAGTGATATCTTTCTGGTATAGCTTACCAAACGGCTGCCAAAACCCAATCTTTCGCCCTGGCTGTGTATTTTTCCTTTGAATTGGGATTGTGCTGAATAACCCTTACCCACGGGTCTTTAGAATACCCGACGTAGTGTTTATCCACTGTTTTAGAGTAAATAATGTAGATATAGTGGCTCATGAAAAATAAAAAAGGTCACCTTTCGATGACCTTTTTCTGCTCCTCCTCTTGGCTTCCTTCGACTCCACTTCGTTTCGCTCAAGATAAACTTCTCGCCCAAAGTATCCGCAATAAAAAAGCCTTCAGTCGGCTGACTGAAGGCTTTTTTTGCTCCTCCTCTTGGGCTCGAACCAAGGACCCTCTGATTAACAGTCAGATGCTCTAACCGACTGAGCTAAGGAGGAATTTTCGGTTATTTTGCTAAAAAGCGAATGCAAATATACAGAAACAATTTATTCCGCAAAGCTCCGACCCAAAAAAAATATAGTTCATTGCCCGATTTAAAGGCGTTGACGAGGCGTTTGTCGTTCGTTACAAGCGGATCACATACGCATCCTTGAATCCGCTGGTTTTGACTTTTTCCAAGTCTTTGTTGGCGGCATCTTTGCTGGCATACGTGCCAACAGTATATTGGAATTTGTATTGGGTGTCGCCCTCTACCTTGCGGCGCGTAACGGGCATTCCTAACTTTTTAAAGCTCTCATGTCCTGTGTCTATTTCGCTTTTGGAGGACATGATACGAATGACATAGATGCCGGCTTCACTTCCTGCGGCAACGGTTGCCGTGTTAGTTGCCGTGTTGGCTGGTGCGGTCTTTATAAAACTGATGCTCGGATGCTCCTTTACAATGAAGGTCTTTAAGGCACGGTACATGGCTGAGGCAAGCACATCTTGACCTGCTGCAGTATTGAGGTATTGCGCTTCGACATCGTTGGTGAGAAAGCCACATTCTACCAAAACACCTGTCATGTGCGTGTATTTCAATACTTGCAAGGAATGCTCGCGGTCTTCCGTGTCTTTAACGCCACGCGAATGCCTCCCCGCTTTTTTTGAGAATTCATTTTCAAACTCTTGTGCAAGTCCAACAGATTTTTTTGAACTCATCGTGTGCACATGTGATTCAGTGCCATGAACGGTTTTACGATCGTTGGCATTGCAGTGCACGGATATAAAATAATCAGCACCTACCGAATTGGCTTTCGCAACACGGTCATCTAGACTAGGAAAACTATCGTCGGTGCGGGTGTAGATAATGGTGACATTTTTTAGGTTTTGTTCAATGTAGGTCCCGAATTTTTTGGCAATCATCAGGTTTAATACCTTCTCGGGCTGGACGTTTTTTATCTCAGACATATGTCCTGGATCACTGCCACCATGACCAGGGTCGATGACGACAATAATCTTCTCCTTTTTGGGCAGAGGAGTAAAGGACCCAATCAATGGGACGAGCATGCAGAGTGCAAAAAGCTTCATCAGTCTCACAGCACAAATTTAAAGACGGGACTTTTTTTATTTACTTTGTAAGGAAAAGCTTACGAAAAGTGAAATGTTAATAGCGGTATGAGCGAGGTGGAAAACGTAGCGGTGATAGAGATTGGAGGCTCACACGATGAGTGTCTTTTGTCACAGTTTTTTGCCCTCAAGCAGCGTGGTTGTCGTGTTTATTTTATTGGCACCGAAGCTATTTGGTTTAGAAACACCTCTTTTCATGCCTTGGTGGATGTTTTTTATCCCGTGAAATTGTCCCAAGGCGCACTTACCGACTTCTTAACGATGCGCCGCTTGAACGCTTACTTTGAATCACACAACATACGCAAGGTGATTCTCAATACAGCCCAAGGTGGACATGTGCGAAACCTGTGTTTAACGGCGAAGAAGTCAACGGAATTTATTGGAATCATTCATACCTTGAGGAAATTCAATGGCAGCTTTACACAGAAGGTGATCTCTAAAAAAATCAAAAAGCACCTCGTTCTCAACGACTTTTTCTTGACGCAGATTCAACCCGCCGAAGGCCAAAAGATCACTTCTTTTTATCCAATGAGATTTCCATCTTTTGACATTTCACCCGCCGAAAGGATATTAAGCAAGCAGATTACCATCATCGGTGGAGTTGAAAACCGCCGCAAAGACTTGGCAGGAAGTGTTGGCTTAATGAAACAACTGGAGGACTTAGACCTTCACTTCGTGTTTTTAGGCAAAAGCGACCCGAACAATGAGGGCGTCAGGCGGTTTAAAGAAACGCTTCGAGAAAACGGGCTACTTGATTACGTCATCATGTATGATCATTTTGTCGATGAAAAGGAGTTTGATCGCGTGGTGAAAGAATCAGATTTTATTTGGCCGATGGTGCATCCAGAAACAGAAAGTGCTGTGGAATATTTCCGCAATCAAATTCCTGGAGCGCTGAATGTGGCCTTGGGGTATAAAATTCCACTGTTGGTGCACGCGGACTATGTAGAAGAATGGAAAGACTTAAAGCATGCGGCATCTTATCGAATGGAAACCTTTCGTTCTGATCTGGAATATGCACTGGCGAATGCAGAACAATTGAAGTCAGCCCTCGAGCAAGCTGAATCCTACAATCCATCATTTCAGGAGGAAAAATACCTCGAGTTTGTCTTTGGCAACAAAGTAAAAAAGTAACTTTCTTGGATTTCATTCCGAAAAAGTCATGACTTTCTTGGATTTCATTCCGAAAAAGTTCTATTTTTGTCAAAAAAGCCATGATTCAGCGTCAAATTCAAGAGGATGTGCAGCAAAAGTTTTTCCAAGGAAAAGCAATCATTATTTTAGGGCCACGCCAGGTAGGAAAAACGACTTTATTAAAGCAGCTAGTTATTGAACAGGAAAGTGCGCTATGGTTAAATGGAGACGATTATGATGTGCAACAAATTTTCAATGAGCAAGTAAGTGCCTTAAGAATACAGTCCTTGTTGGGGGATAAAAAAATTCTGCTTATAGATGAGGCACAGCGGATCGAGGATATTGGACTGAAAATAAAGCGCATCACCGATACTTTGAAAGATGTGCAGCTAATCGCCACTGGAAGTTCTGCGTTTGAATTGCTAAACTCGTTGAATGAACCATTAACAGGCCGGAAATGGGAATATAAACTGTTTCCTTTTTCGTTTAAGGAAATGGTTAATCACCATGGTTTATTGGAGGAAAAGCGGCAATTGTTGCAACGTTTGGTGTATGGATATTATCCTGAAATTGTCAATTTTCCCGGACAGGAATTAGAGCGATTGAAGCTGTTGACGGATAGTTATTTGTACAAAGACATTTTATCTTGGGATGGAATACAAAAGCCTGATCGAATAACCAAACTATTACAAGCTTTGGCATTTCAAGTGGGCTCTCAGGTGTCCTACAATGAGCTTGCTCAGCTTTGCAGTATGGATTCTAAAACAGTTGAGAAATACATTCTACTGTTGGAAAAATGTTTTGTGATTTTTCGAATTGGAAGCTTCAGCAGGAACTTGCGAAATGAATTGAAAACGAGTAAAAAAATCTACTTCGTAGACAATGGAGTAAGAAATGCCCTTATTGCTAATTTTTCTCCTGCGGAAACGCGACAAGATATTGGGGCCCTATGGGAGAACTTTCTGATGTCGGAACGCTACAAGCAAAATGAATATGGCTCAGCGTTTAAGAATACATATTTCTGGAGGTTAAAATCTCAGCAAGAAATAGATTTTTTGGAGGAGTCGAATGGCGAAATCAGTGCCTTTGAATTTAAGTGGAATACTCAAAAATCAGTTCGCTGTCCTCTGGCGTTTCGCAATGCGTATCCAACTGCTCATTTTTCAGTGATTACTCCGGACAATGTGGAAGATTTTGTATTCTAGGCCACTAGTCATTATCGCCTTCCCCAAAGCCATTTCGTTCCAAAATAATCGTTGCCTTTGCGGCTCCTACCACTTTTGTTAACTCCTCAAGACTTGCTTTTTTAATGGCAGAAACTGTTTTGAAATGTTTCATGAGTGCTTCTTGCGTTTTCTGTCCGATACCGGCAATTTCTGTGATCTCTGAGGTGAGTGCGCCTTTGCTCCGGCGGTTGCGGTGATGGGTAATCCCAAAGCGGTGTGCCTCGTTGCGCATGAATTGAACAAGCTTCAGACTTTCTGAGCGTTTGTCAATGTAAATGGGTAAGGAATCGCCGGGGAAGAAAATTTCCTCAAGCCGCTTGGCAATGCCTACAATGGCTACTTTTCCGCGAAGCTCGAGTTGTTCAAGGGCTTTCAAGGCAGCGCTCAGTTGTCCCTTTCCTCCATCGATAATGATCAGTTGCGGCAAGCTTTGACCTTCATCCAACATCCGTCTGTAACGGCGAAACACGGCTTCTTCCATCGTCGCAAAGTCATCCGGCCCAACCACCGTTTTTACATTGAAATGGCGGTAGTCTTTTTTGCTAGGTTTGGCATTTTTGAACACCACACAGGCAGAAACAGGGTTCGTGCCTTGAATATTGGAGTTGTCAAAACATTCCATATGGACGGGCAAATCCACCAATCTGAAATCCTTTTTCACTTGCTCGAGAATGCGGTTGCTGTGCTTTTCTGGGTCTTTGATTTTTTCTTGTCTGGCCTTGTCAAGCCGGTAAAATTTGGCGTTGCGCAGCGAAAGTTCAACCAACTGTTTTTTATCTCCACGCTGAGGAACGTGTACACTAAAATCGGGGAATGTAAGATCAAGCGCGAGGTCGGTTACCACTTCTTTGGAACTGCTTTCAAACCGTGCGCGCAGTTCGGGCAAGACGTAGCCTAGGATGTCCTCCCGCGTTTCGTCCAACTTTTTCTTGACCTCGCCGGTATAGGCGTGTATGATGGATCCGTTATGGATGACGAGATAATTTACAAAAGCTCCATCATGTTCTTCGATCAAGGTGCACACGTCCACTTCATGAATGCTCGGTGAAACGATGGTGCTTTTGGCTTGAAAATGTTCCAGGTTCTGAATTTTTACCTTCAGGGCTTGGGCTTCTTCAAACTCAAATTTTTCGGAGTGACTGAGCATTTGTTGTTTCAAGACACGGATCACCGATTGACTATTCCCTTTGAGTAAATGCTCGATTTGCGTGATGTACTCGCTGTATTTTTCATTGGGTTCTGCACCAATACAGGGTCCTAAACAATTCCCGATGTGGTATTCAAGACACACCTTGTATTTTTTTTCGCTGATTTTTTTTTCGGCTAAATCCAGGGCACAACTGCGCAAGGGATAAAGCTCACGAATGAGGGAAAGTAGCGTTTGCATCACCTTTCCGCTGGGATAGGGTCCAAAGTACTTCGATCCGTTGCGTACCAAATGTCGCGTGGAAAATACGCGTGGAAAGGCCTCGTTTTTAACGCAGATCCAAGGATAGGTTTTGTCGTCTTTGAGTTGAATGTTGTACTTCGGCTGGTATTTCTTGATAAGGTTGTTTTCCAGCAAAAGCGCATCGAGCTCGGTGTCGACAACGATGTATTGCATGTCGACAATGCGCTTCACGAGCAAATAGGTCTTCCCGTTTTCTGGTGTTTTCGTGAAGTAGGAGCTAACCCGCTTTTTTAAGTTCTTGGCTTTTCCTACATAGATGATCGTTCCACCTGCATCGAAATACTGATAGACACCTGGCTTTTCAGGGAGTGTTTGAAGTTTGAGTTGCAGTTGTTCGGTCATGCGTGTGGTGTGTAATATTCCAAGATTGGGTATTACATTCTATAAAGCCATTGAGCCCTCTTTAACCGTATTCCAATCGCTGTATTCGTTGGTGTTCAATTGATGTTTTTCTAACGCAAGATCAAGTTGTTCTTTCTGCCAATTAGGAAGGTCAGTACTTTCTATTTGAACGAATTCTAGCGATTGCAAGTACGCCAACAAATCCTTGCTCTTTTCGTTAGAATCATCAATGTGAATGGTTATTTGCATGTTCAAAATTTAGTTAGATCGAATATACAAAAATGCTTCGTAGGCTGAACAATGAAGGTACATTTAATCCGAGAGTTCCGAAAATCTAATCATTCGAAATAATCTCAAACAACTCGCTCAAGTTTGGCGAGATGATGATCTCAATGCGTCGATTTTTTGCCTTGTCCGCAGGATCAACAGGATGAAACTCAGAACGACCAGCAGCCATCAATTGTGCCGCATTCATCTTGGAATTGGAAAGCAAAATATCGATCACTGATGTCGCACGCAAAACGGACAATTCCCAGTTGGAGGTAGGATGCGATGCACTCACCAATTTGTCTGTATCTGTGTGACCTTCAACGATGATTTCCAAGTCTTTTTCATTCTCAAGAACTTTTGCCAATTCCACCAAGGCTTTCTTTCCATTGGCCTCCACCACCGTACTACCTGAAGCAAACAACAACTTCGCCTCCATGCTGACATAAATTTTCCCGTTCTTTTGAACGACTGTCAATCCTTGACTTTCAAATCCTTTCAAGGCATTGGCCACTTTCGCTTTTAGCAATTTTGTTGCTTCGTCTTTTCTAGCAATGGCCTCTTCCAATTCGTTCACCCGCTGCTCGCGTTCTTCTAGCATTTTTTGTTTGTTGGTCAATTCATTTTCCAATGCCGTCAAAGCGTCTTCTTTGCGCTGAAGCTCTAGATTCTTCGCTTCCAATTCAGCTTGAAGTGCGGCTGTTTCTTTGGCTCCAGAATTGCGCAATTTATCAAATGAACGCTCAAGGGATTCATTCTGCGCTTGAAGTTTGTCGTGTTCTGATTGTAAAATCCGCAAATCATGACCAAGTTTTGTGGTGTCGCCAGAAAGTTCACTCACCTCCTTTTTTAAAACCCCATAACGGGATTCCAAATCTTTGGCCTTGCCCTCATTGTCCAGTGCACTGCTTTTGTACTTCGCCAATTCTTCTGAACAAACTTTTTCGCGCTCAACAAGTTCGTTGTATTTTTTTGAAGGAACACATGCGGTGAAAATGGCCAAAGCCATAAATGGAAGTAATTTTCTCATGAGGAAGTATTTGTCATGCAAATGTCCTCAATTCATACCTTGTCTTTGTCCTATAGTCGGGGCTTTTATAAACACACGAAATTGAATAACGCGAATTACTCAAATAATGGGCATGCCGAAGTGCTGTTTCGCTCTTTCCGACATGAGTTGAAACTTAAGGATATTTCATGGGTGTTGCTGCTCGCTTTCCGAAGCGCTGAAATTGTCGCATCGAACGAATATTGAATTGATAATCGCTGATTTATTTTAAATCCTGCGAAAAAGATTAAACAATCTTGGGTTCTATACCCCATTCCAAAGTTGAATTGATTGTTCAAATCAGCCATCAGCTGAAGATCAACAGCTACTGGACCACGGCTAGGAATCTTGATCATCACGGCAGGAATTAACGTGAATTTATCGGTGAATTGAAAACGATATCCTGCGTTTAGAAGGGCATGAAAATGAAATTTAGAACTCACTCCAATGTTCTTCCAACGTGAAGCGATGAGGTGATCGAGGACCAAACCGGCATAATAATTTTCTCCATTCCACCAAGCACCAAAGGTGGCATCGGGAACAACGAAGGAGGCTTCTTTCAATACCGTTGGGTCGGGATCAATGCTTGTGCTTGAACTGGGATCATACCCCAATTGAATCACCCCGCCATAAATTCCAAGTGACAAGCGGGTATCACGAGTAAAATTAAAATGTGCAGCATAAGCGGCATTGAGTCGGTTGGTGTTGAATTGACCAACGCGATCGCTTTCAAAGCGAAGTCCAATGCCTTGCCTGGCTGAAAGGTATTGCTTTCGCTTAGAACTCAAGGGGGCAGAAAGTGTAAACATTCCAGATTTTGGCGCGCCACCAAACCCCACCCATTGCATGCGGTAAAGGGTATGTGCATCAACACATGATTTGATCCCTGCGTGTGCTGGATTTAATGCGAATTGATGTGACGACCACTGCGAATACTGCGCGATTTGCTGACCGAAGATTTTCTCTGTGCATAGCAAAGCGAATGACATCAGCGCTATGTGAAACAGGCCTTTCATCGCACCAAAGTTATACTGCCGTTAAACACTTGTTCTTTCGCATCACGCAGTTCAATGATGTAAAAATAGACGCCCTCATTGAGTGCATTTCCATTGTGGGTGCCGTCCCATGCCTTGCTGCTTGAATAGCCTACGGATTGAAACACCTCTTGTCCCCAACGATCAAAAATCTTTACGAAACAATCTGTGTAGATGTTGATTCCTTGGATCTCCCAAGTGTCGTTCGTTCCATCGTTATCGGGAGAAAATGTGTTGGGGATGAATAATGGGGAAGCTACACTGACCACCACTTGATCTTGAAGGGTGCATCCATTTTCTGTGGCCGTCAAGGCGTATACCGTCGTGACTTCAGGACCAACAAAAGGAGTTAAACTGTTCGTGTCGCTCACTCCAAATGCAGGACTCCACACGAATGTCGTGCTGCTACTCGATCCATTGAGTTGAACACTTTCACCGGGCTGAATCGTTATGTCAGCCCCGGCATTCACCGATAGAGAATAAACCGACATGACGATTCCTGAAGAGGTCACTGTAACAGGACATTGGGCATAACAGTTGTTTTGAACGGTCAATACATCGCCCTCGGTAAAGTCGCTCGTTTGAAAAATGCTATCTGTGGTCACTGCCACAAGGGTGTCATTAATGAACCATTGGTAGGTTCCCGAATCTGGACAGGCGCTCAATCCAGCACTTACTGTAACGAGTTCATTCGGACAAATAGCAGTGTTACTTGCTGAAATGGAAATCGAACTTGCAGCACGGTCAACACCAGTGCCACTTAAGGTGAGGTCAAAAGCACATTCAGCAGGACTTGAATTGCCAGGGGCAGGCAAATCACCAGAAACTACCACAAAATAGGAGGTGGACGGATTGAGTGTTGCGCTTAAAGCAAAAGGTGTTGAACCGGAGGTGACACAGTTTCCAACAGCGGCATATGAGGCAGGATCACAAGGTAGACTTGCACTAAACATAGTTGCTTGCAGCGCTGTTCCTAGGTTAATACCAGCCTGAAAAACCAAATTTGTAAAATCAAGTTGAACAGCTCCACCAAGTGCATTGGTAGTGAACTTGAACCAAATGGTATTGTTAGCCGTGAAGCAGAAATTAAAATCGTCCTCACATCCTGGACAAACTGTTTTGTTGGCGCCGATATTCGTGACAGAAACTGGTACATTCGGACACAATTCCAATGCTTGCGAACACACATTGTAGTCACTTTGAGCGACTGAAATGTGTGAAAAAAGTGCCGTTAACAAGAATATAACAAGGGGCCTCATGTGAACTTTTATACGCCGAATTTCTCGTTGAAATTAAGGATTTTCACTCAAGAAAGCACAAACATCCGTAAATTGCAGCGCCTCAACGAATGCTATTAAGCACTTTATTGCCATTTTTGGCACAGCATTCGCAAACGGCGGCACAACAAAAAATAAGAGCTATGAACAGAATTGTTACACTTTCGATCATCTTTTTCCTCGGTATGATGGGCGCACAAGCCCAAAAAATCGATTATGAAAACAGTGGAAAATGGTTCCTCGGACTCAATGTCGGCGGAACTTGGCAAACATCCGATATTAAAAATCAAACTTACGCAGGATACGGTGTTGTTTTGGGAAAATCCTTCAATTACAATTATGGTAAGCGCTTTGTTTTCGATTTGAGAGCAAGGTATTTACACGGCGAATGGTACGGAAAAGATTCAGATTCATCATTTTTCACTAAAATTTCGGGGACTGACACAACATTGAATTATTATGGCATAAACAATTTTCAATCAACACAAAATAGGTTGGCGCTTGAACTTGTGATTCATGGGAATCGTATTCGCGAGCGCACGGGTTTTGACCCATACATTTTTGGAGGCATTGGCTTCACATGGGCAGAACTTCGAGCAGACTACTCGAACCTCTTTGACAATACGAACACCATGGATGGTGGTTATGAAGAACCATTAGAGACGGGTTATAGCGTAAAATTCATGCCCAGCCTTGGTTTCGGACTCGGTTATCAAGTTGGCAAACGCGCAACCATCGGTATCGAACACAAAACCACCTTTACTGGCTACGACCTATACGATGGATTGCAAAGCACAATTCACACTGGAAATGACTTGTACCACTACACGTCGTTCTTCGTCAACTTCCGTTTTAGAAATCACAACAACACTTCTGGGGGCACAACAACTTCGGGTGGAGGCACAAATGGCTCTGGAAACATCAACAATTACAACACGGCGCAAGGATGCATTTCTCCCGTCGTAACCTATAGTCAACCATCAACGGGAAATACGATCTCTGCCTCACAATCATCTCACATTTCAGCCACAATTACCAATGTGATTGACCGAAATACAGTAGTGTTTAGAGTCAATGGAATTGTTTCAACGAACTTTACTTACACCTCTCAAACAAATCGCTTCGAAGCGGATATTCTTCTTCAACAAGGCACAAACACCATCGAAATCACCGCGTCAAATACCTGCGGAAACGATGTGGAGGTGACTACAGTAAATTATCAACCGTGCTTGGCGCCAATCGTGCTCTTTACAGATCCTGTATCGACAAACATGAGCGTGTCCTCGACGTCGTATACAGTTCATGCGGATCTATACCACGTCACGGACCGAAACAACATTGCGTTCACCGTTAATGGAGTGGCAAACAATATGTTCACATTCGATGCGCAAACAGGAAAATTCACTGCGGCAATCAACTTGGTGGAGAACAACAATGTGATCGAACTCTCAGCGTTGACAGCCTGCGGGAAAGACGCGAAAAGCACGACAATCATTCGCAAAACGTGTCAAATGCCGGTGATTTCCCTGACCACTCCTTCAACATCAAGTTTGACGGTTAGAACTGCGAATTTGCCTTTGAGCTTCAAAACGCAACATGTTGCCGCGAAAACAAACGTGACTATTTCAGTGAATGGGCAAGCGATTTCTGCATTCACATTCAATTCTACCACTGGTGCAGGTGTTGCCAATGTAGGACTGATTCCAGGAGTGAACACGCTTGTGATTACATCATCAAACGGATGTGGGACAGACACCGAAACAATTACGGTGAATTATGACAACTGTGTTCCACCAACGATGGCCATTACCAATCCTACAATGAACAACGCGACGTTTACGAACCCACAAATTTCTTTGGTGGCGGTCGCACAGAACATTTCAAATACACAAGGGGTGACGATTACGATGAATGGGCAATCAATCAGCAACTTTACGCTCAACACGGCCAATGGTCAAATTCAGGCGGGCTTGAACTTAAACCAAGGCTTGAATGTGATCGCTGTAACAGTGGCAAATGGCTGTGGAACCGACATCAAAACAATCAATGTCAATTACACCCCATGTGTTCAGCCGAGCATTCAAATTACCAACCCAACGATGAATGGCTCTACGGTTAATGCGCCATTGTTTCCGTTGACAGGTGTCTTCCAGAACATTTCAAATGCTCAAAATATATCCATTCAACAAAATGGGCGCCCATTAACAGGAGTTACCTTCAATCCGCAATCGGGATTATTTTCGGCGAATGTTACGCTTAATATAGGTTTGAATACGTTCACAATTTCGGTGGTGAATGCTTGTGGTACAGCCAACGAAACCGTGATGATCAATTACACTGCTCCGGTAAACAACACACCGCAGATGATTACCATTTGCCATTATCCTCCAGGAAACAGCGGAAATCCACAAACGATAGAAATTCCTTTGGCTGCTTGGCCAGCGCACCAAGCTCATGGTGATGTTCTCGGGCCGTGCCCTTTAGTAAACCCGACTCCTCCGTGTAACCCACCAAGCATTCAAGTCACAAACCCGACACAGAATGGTCAAACGGTCAATCAAACTTCCTTTATAATCACGGCAAGTATTGCAAACATCACGACCAACCAAGGCATTAGTTATGTGGTGAACGGAAGGCCAACGTCCTTTTCATTTGTGAATGGGGCCTTCTCGAACACAGTGAATTTAGCGAATGGTTGGAACACCTTCATCATTACAGCGACGAATGGCTGTGGATCTGTAACAGAAACCATTACACTCAATTACACGGCGCCAGCCAACAACACACCACAGATGATCACCATTTGCCATTATCCTTCGGGAAATAATGGAAATCCTCAAACATTGGAAATTCCATTGGCATCATGGCCAGCCCACCAGGCACATGGTGACGTTCTCGGACCATGCCCAGTGGTGAATACTCCTCCGTGTAACCCGCCATCTATTCAGGTGACGAACCCAGCGCAAAGCGGTCAGACGGTGCAGCAAACATCGGTTACTATTACAGCGAACATTTCCAATATTTCGAACAATCAGGGAATCGTTTACACAGTGAATGGCAAACCGTTTACGGGCTTCTCGTTCAACAACGGATCTTTCTCAAATTCGGTGAACCTTAATCTTGGACTAAATACATTTACCATTACAGCAACCAATGGTTGTGGAACGGACACAGAAACAATCACGATCAATTATTCTGCACCAGCTCCTCAAACCATGACGATTTGCCACCAAGGAAATCGAACACAAGAAACGATGGTGATTCCTGTTTCTGAATGGCCCATGCATCAAGCCCATGGCGACGTAGCAGGCTCATGTCCCCCAGTAAATAATGAGAACGAGAACGAGAATGACGACAGCAGGCAAAAGGTAACGATCTGCCATAAGTCTGGGAATTCTTCTCAAACAATTGAGATTCCATTGTCAGCATGGCCAGCGCATCAAGCACACGGCGATGTGATGGGAGCTTGTCCCCCTGTGAATCCAACGCCTCCGTGTAACCCGCCTTCAATCCAAGTAACGAGTCCAGCGCAAAGTGGTCAGACGGTGCAGCAAACATCGGTTACTATTACAGCGAACATTTCCAATATTTCGAACAATCAGGGAATCGTTTACACAGTGAATGGCAAACCGTTTACGGGCTTCTCGTTCAACAACGGATCTTTCTCGAATTCGGTGAACCTCAATGCTGGACTAAATACATTTACCATCACAGCAACCAATGGTTGTGGAACGGACACAGAAACAATCACGATCAACTATTCTGCACCAGCTCCTCAAACCATGACGATTTGCCATCAAGGAAATCGAACACAAGAAACGATGGTGATTCCTGTTTCTGAATGGCCTATGCATCAAGCCCATGGCGACGTAGCTGGCCCATGTCCAACAGTGAATCCAACTCCACCGTGCAACCCACCGGTCATTCAAGTGACGAATCCAACACAAAATGGAACTACCGTACAATCACCTTCATTTGTTTTTGGCGCAACGATTACAAATGTGTCTGGCAATCAAGGTGTAATGATGACCTTGAACGGAAAACCTTTTACAGGATTTGCATTTGCACCAACGAAAGGAGGGGGTTTAACAAGTGGCTTGACCTTGAATCCAGGCATGAACATCATTGTAGTCACTGGAACAAATGAATGTGGAACAGATACCGAAACGATTACAATCAATTATGCACCGCCAGTTGAGCCGGAGAATGGTTCCGGAGGGACTAAACCAGTGAAGCCAGAAATCAAGCCAGCGTCAAACGGTGGAAAAGGCGAACCACAGACTGAACCGAAAGAAGAAGAGAACAAGGAGATTAAACCCGGAGAAGGCAAGGTCCAAGGAAAAGGCCGAGGTTAATTCAGAATAAAACAGCTAAAAGCCGTCTCAATGTAAAAAGAGGCGGCTTTTTTCGTTTGATGTAGCGATTAATAGGCCTGTCGTTTTCAAAAGTCGAATCATCTGTTTATATTCGCACCCTTAATAAAATCAGTTATATGGCTCTTATTGGTAAGATACGCGAAAGATCAGGTTTGTTGGTTGCAATTATTGGAATCGCCCTCTTGGCTTTCATCTTGAACGATTACGATAAAATTTTCGGTGGATCAGGCGAAGAGTTTGGTTATGGAACCATCTTTGGCGAGAAGGTGAATAACAAAGAATACGAAGAGGCAGTTGCTCAAATTGATCAACAGCAACGCATGAAAGCGCAACAAGAACAGCGTGAGTATTCGCAACAAGACCAAGATGCTGCAGCGGATAACGCGTGGACAATGGTCGTGGATAAAGTTATTCTTGACAAGGAATACGAAGCTCTTGGGATTGATGTAAGTGACAATGAATTTGATGCATTTCTGTACGGCCGCGATGGCTTTCCAATGTTGCAGGGTACTGAGCAATTTATCGACTCAACGACTGGAGTATTCAATCCTAAGTTGATGGAAAAATGGATCAATGACCAAGAAACAAACAAGGACCCTGCGATTCAACAACAATGGACCGACCAAAAGAAAAAATTGATCGAAGGAAGAAAGCGTGACAAGTATATGGCGCTTATCTCTCAAGGAGTATATGTGACGAAACTTGAATCGGAGGATGAGTACTTGGCACAAAAGGAAATTAAATCGATTTCTTATGTAGTTCGTCGTTTCAGTGAAATCCCTGATGATAAAATTAAAGTGACGGACAAAGAACTTCAAGCTTACTACGAACAGCACAAAGAAGACAAAAAATACGAGAACAAAACAGCAAGCCGCGAAATTCGCTTGTTCATGGTGGACATTAAACCGTCTAAAAAAGATACGGCGATGTTCGACAAATCAATGCGTGAAATCAAGAAGCAATTTGCGGTGTCTACAAATGATTCTGCTTTTGTTATGCTGAATAGCGAAATCAAATTCTACAGCTCTGCCAAGATTGCAACGGCAGTTCCTGAAGGAAATGAAAAAGCACAGAAGCTTATGTCTTACCCGATGTCAATGGACACGGTGTTCAGAGCAGCGGCAGTTGGAGAAATTGTTGGGCCTTACAGCTACAATGGGAGCTTCATCATTTCTAAAGTTCAAGGGTTTACACCATCTCGTTTGAAAGCGCGTCACATCTTGTTGGGGACAAATCAATCGAAAGACAAAAAGCTAATTGCTCAAAAACAAAAAATGGCAGACAGTCTGGTGAAATTGATCAACAAAGACAATTTCGCTGAGTTCGTTACCAAGTTTAGTGATGACAAAGGATCTGTTCCTCAAGGAGGTGTTATCGATAACTTTATCGAAGCGGATATGGTGCCAGAGTTTGGAGCATTCGTAGCAACGAAGCCTATTGGTACAATTGCCACAGTGAAAACCGATTATGGAATCCACATCATCGAAGTGCTTGAGCGAGATGATAAAACATATCCTGTTCTTGCATCGATCTTTAAAGCGTTTAAACCAACGCAAGAAACGATGGACCAAAAAGAGCGTGAAGTGTACGACTTGTTGTACAAATTGGACGCAAAAATCTCGAAGAAAGAAAGCATTAAGGATAAATTGTCTTTGTTCGATACCATTGCAGTGCGTGCAGGATATTTCCCACGACCACTTCCAATCAAAGAAGAAGCGCCTACTGTCGCTGGTTTCACGAATCCTACAACTGCAAATAAATTGTTGGATTTGGCCTTCAATGACGAAGCACAAGTAGGTGACCTTGTCGGTGCGCCAATCAAAGACAAAGACAAGTACATCATCGCAATTTTATCATCTATTCGCGAGAAAGGTGTGCCTGTATTCGAAGATGTTGAAGTGATGATGAAACAACAATTGATTGAAGAGAAAAAAGCAAAACGCTTCACGAACCAATTGTTGAAAGATAAAACGCTTCAAGGAATGGCCAAGCGCGGCAATACCGAAGTGATGAAGGCCGAAGTTACATTCTACTCTGCTCAAATTACTGGTGCTGGTTTTGAGCCAGAAGTTGTCGGGGCATTGTTCTCTGCCTTGAAAGATGGAAAGCGCACCTTGCCGTTGAAAGGGAAAATGGGGGTTTATGTGATTCGCATTGACAAAACAATTAAGGCACCAGCTGCTGCAAATTGGGACGTTGAGCGCGACCAAATCCTAGCTGCTATGCGTCGCCAGATGCAAAGCCAATTCATGGAAGCATTGAAAAAGAAAGCAGAAGTAGTCGATAACCGCAAATTGCGTGATGCGCGAGTTCGTTTCTAGTTGAATACCATTCAGTTAAAAAGGGGATATCGGAAGGTGTCCCCTTTTTGTTTTAAATCAGTCGGTATCGACTTCCTGGCAAAGGTTTAATAATTCCCTTCATCTCCAAGTGAAAAAGCCGCACATTAAGCGCTGAAATGGCTTGGCCTGTTTGGGAGGAAAGCACGTCGATGTGCTCGCCACTCGGTGAAGTCAATAAGTCGCAAATAGCACGTTCGTGAGCATCCAACTCATTGAAACAACTGCGTTGAATCGTGTTTTTCGGTGAATCATTCCAGCTCATGAACGTCAGAAAATCATCTGCACTGGTTATTAAATGCGCCTTTTGTTGGCGGATTAAGTGATTGCAACCTTCGGAGAGCGATTGTCCAACGTTCCCCGGAAAGGCAAAAACATCTTTGTTGTAATCGTTTGCCAATTCAGCCGTAATCAAGGAACCACCACTTTTCTTGCTTTCAATCACAATTGTTGCATCTGTCATGCCGGCAACAATGCGGTTGCGCATGGGGAAATTTTCCCTGTCAGGCTTGGTGCCAGGCAAAAACTCTGTGAGGATCCCACCGTGCTCCATCATTTGTTCGGCGGTACGTTGATGCACGGTTGGATAAATGCGTTCTGGTCCGTTTCCAAGTATTCCAATGGTTGGAATGTTGTTCCGAACACAAAACTGATGTGCACAAATGTCTATTCCGTAAGCCATGCCGCTCACCACGGTTATCTCTTTACCAATGACCTGCTGCAGCAATGATTCACATAGTCCCATGCCATACGGACTGGCTGTTCGCGTTCCAACAATGGAAATCATTCGGGGAGCATTGACCTCATTTTTTCCTCGCCCAAAAAGTAAGATCGGTGCATCCGAACATTGCTTCAGTCGCCTGGGATATTCGGCATCCAAGAAAAAATAAGTGTCTATAGTGTGCTTGAGGATGTAATTGACATGTTTGTCTGCAAGTGTAAGTGCAGACTCCCGATTCATAGTGCGCAATACATCCTTTGCAATACCAGCGGTGGCATGTATAGACTTCATCGATTCTAAAAATACGGCTTCGGCACTGCCTAGAGCGGATAAAAGCCGCGCCGCCTTTCGGGGACCTATGCCAGACAGAAAGGACAAGGCAATTTTGTAATGGAGTTCAGAGTGGTTCAAGGTTGTGAATTTATACTTCAATTTAAGAAAAATTACGCAGATATTCAACCAAAATGTCTAAACATTGGGTTAACAAATCGAAAAAAACCCTTATTTTCGCTACCAAACTTGACCGTTTACGCGCTATTTATGAAGGGAATTCTAATTCTTTGTTTTCTTGCTTTGCATACTTTCGGTATGTCACAAGTCTCAGGAATTGTGGTAAGTGGTGACTCAAAACAGCCTGCTGTAGGAGCCCGAGTAACAGCTTCAGACGGATTAGTCACAGCCACCGATCCAGACGGAAAATTCAAGTTGAATTGCAAATCTTTCCCCCTAACCTTAATTACCAAGTTAAATACGTTTTATAGCGATACTACTGTTGTAACAGCTGCGGGAGAAGTTACCATTGTCCTAAAACCAATTGTGCAAGAAATTGGTGATATGGTGGTTACGGCCAGCCGAAGACAACAAGATGTTGAGGAGGTTGCGGTATCTATGGAAATCATTAAACCCTCGCTTATTGAAAGTAAGGGCTTCACGAACCTTGAGCAAACCGTGAATCAAAGTCCAGGGGTGTTTACCATGGATGGTCAAGCAAGTATTCGCGGTGGTGGTGGGTATTCTTATGGAGCAGGAAGCCGAGTGCTTTTGGTGTGGAATGGAACACCGATGGTCGCGCCGGATGTGGGAGATGTGAAGTGGAATGCCATTCCCATGGAAAACATGTCTCAGATTGAGATTCTAAAAGGGGCGTCGTCTGTTCTCTACGGCAGTGGTGCGCTGAATGGAATTGTAGCAATTACCGAACGCGAGCCAGGGCTGAAATTGGAGTACAGCGCAAAAGTGCAGGTAGGTGTGTATGGCAATCCTAGGCGCGAAAGTTTGAAATGGTGGACAAAAAATCCAACGTTCTATCAAATGGATGCCTATGTCGGACAAATGTTTAAGCGTGTCGGATATACCTTTTCCATGAATGGTTTCACCAATGAGGGCTACCGCAAAGGAGCAGTTGAACAGCGTGCACGTGTAAGCGGCTCTGTGTATTTCAAATCGAAAATACCAAACCTAAAGACAGGGGTTTTTTACAGTGCGCAGTACCAGTACACGGGAGGATTTATCTTGTGGGAAAGCGATTCACTGGCCTACATTGCACAGGGAGGAATGGACCCGAAAGGACCGGGCTCAACAGTTACATACCAAAATAACCTTCGGATTAATGTCGACCCTTACATCAAGTATTACGACAAGAAAAATAACAAGCATGAGCTAAGAACGCGCTATTACTTGGTGACAACCGGCGATCTTTCCAATATTTACGCCTCTTCGAAAGCAACCATGTATTATGGGGACTACTCCTACCAAAAGAATTTTAATAAAAACACCACCTTGTTTTCGGGAGCAACAGCCACGCAAAATATGATTTTAAGCCCCGTTTTTGGGAATCACAAAGCACTAAATCTCGCTGGATACAGTCAGTTGGAAACAAAAATTTTCGGAGTGGATGCTACCTTTGGGGTGCGCGTTGAGTACTTTAAACAAGACTCCAATGCAGCGGAATCAAAATTTGTTCTCGGTAAAACAACCCTCCCAGTATATCCAGTCTTCCGAACGGCTTTTCACAAAAAACTAGGTAAAGCAACACACCTCCGCGCTTCTTTCGGTCAAGGGGTACGTTTCCCTTCTGTTGCCGAACGCTATACGGCTACATCAACCGGTGGAATCATTATTTTCCCAAATCCATCGCTGCGACCAGAAAAAGGATGGGCAGGTGAAATTGGAATTAAGCAGGTCTTTAGAATTGACAAATGGAAGGGGATCATTGATGTCGCTGGATTCATCAATCAGTACACGAACATGATCGAATACACCTTCGGAATTTACAATCCTGACACTATTGCATTGACGCCAGAAAACATCACAGACTGGGTTGGATTTAAAGCGAAAAATGCCGAAAGAGCGCGCATCACCGGAATTGAATTTTCGTTCAACAGTGAAGGGAAGATTGGCCCATTTGAAATTTCAACCTTAATGGGCTATACCTACATGAATCCAGTCACATTGAATAAAGATCCTTTGTACCTGGCCTCATTCTCTGACACGAATACCAATATGCTCAAGTACCGCTTTAAGCATTTAGCGAAAGCTGATGCAGAGGTTCGCTATAAACGTGTTTCAGCAGGGGCATCTTGTCGATTCAACAGTTTCATGTCGAACATCGACCGCGTATTCGAGGAACCCATTGCGGGCACATATGTCTTGCCAGGACTCAAGGAATACCGTCAAGTGTTCAATCAAGGAAGCTTGGTTTTTGACGTGCGATTTGGCGTGAATTTCACAGAGCACATGCGCATGATGTTTATCATCAATAATGCACTCAATGCGGAGTATTCTTCTCGCCCAGCTGACATTCAACCACCTCGGAATTTCATGATTCAATTGAAGTATGCTGTACAATAAGTGAAGGTGACATTTGCATTTTATCATCAATAATAGGTATATTCGTCAAAGTACTAGCCAATAAAATCCTGCTTTGACTATGAAATACTGCCTACTTATTCTCGCATTTATTGCGTTCAATTCCCTTGGACAAATTACTGGAAAAGTTGTTTTAGAATCGAATGAATCTGTTGTTGGAGCAAAGATTATTGCTTCGAACGGAGGAAAAGCAATTTCCAATTATGACGGAATTTTTCAGTTGTCCGCGAGCACCTATCCCGTGACAATCATCACGACGATGCTGCCTTATTTATCAGATACCACAGTCGTGAACGGCCCCGGAAATGTGACCATCACCATGCGTGAGCAAGTTCAAAACCTTGGTCCAGTTGTCGTTTCTGCAAACAGACGTCAGCAAGCAATCGAGGAAGTGCCTGTTTCTATGGAAATTATCCGTCCCCAACTTATTGACAATAAAGGAATCACAGATCTTGAACAAGCGGTTGATCAAACACCAGGTGTATTTACCATGGATGGTCAGGTGAGTATCCGAGGGGGAAGTGGTTTTGCCTATGGCACGGGTAGTCGTGTGCTTTTACTGTGGAATGGAATGCCTCTTTTATCTGGGTATGCGGGTGACACACAATGGAATGCCATCCCGATGGAACAAGCTGCTCAAATTGAAGTCATGAAAGGTGCCGCCTCAGTATTGTACGGAAGCGGGGCCTTGAATGGTGTGATCGCAATGGCTGAAAAAGAACCAAACCTCAAGCCCGAAACGAAGGTTAAGGTGCAGTATGGTGTCTATGGAAATCCAGCCCGAGAGTCCTTGAATTGGTGGAAAGCGAAGAACCAAGCGAACCCAATGAATCAACAATTTGAGATATATCGGGGACAAATGTTTCAACGTTTTGGCTACACGATTTCCTCAACATTTTTCCACAATGACGGCTACCGCGATGGAGAAACAGAATTTCGAGGACGCGTGAGTGGAACGATGTATTTCAAGTTTAAAAAGTATGAACGTCTGAAAGCGGGAATAGGATACAACTTCCAAATGCAAAAAACAGGAAACTTCCTCATCTGGGAAAGCGATTCCTTGGCCTACACACCGAGCGGGGGGGCTGATGTTAGTGATTCGGCATCTACCCTAACATTCAACCTCGGAAAGCGCTTGTTCATTGACCCGTATGTGCGTTTTACAGACAAACACAACAATAAGCATTCCTTGAAGACGCGCATGTACTTCGCGGAAAATGCGAATTTGACAAATCCAAGCCAGAGCAACAAAGCGACAGTGTATTTTTCGGATTATCAAATTCAACGTCAATTTCGTCAAGGACCGATCATTACCGCAGGTGTTTCGAACATTTTCAATTCGGTAAGCTCTAACCTGATGGGGGACCACTCGTCGATTAATGCATCCATGTATGGCCAATACGAGCAAAAAATTGGCAAGCTTGACATCACTGCAGGCCTTCGTGCGGAATATTTCCAAATGGACGGGAAGAGCGGAGATTCAGACTTTACAATTTCCAAAAAGAATGGAACCAAAATCCCTGTTTATCCAGTTATTCGTTTAGGATTGCACTACCAAGTGATGAAGTACACGCACTTGCGCGCTTCCTTTGGCCAAGGGATTCGTTATCCATCTGTGGCGGAGCGTTACACAAAAACAAGTGTAGGCGCCTTAAACATTTTTCCAAATGCTTCTTTGAGACCAGAAATTGGCTGGGCGGGTGAAATTGGAATTAAGCAAGGGGTAAAAATGGGCGATTGGAAAGGAATGATCGATGTGTCGGGGTTCATCAACCAATACAGCAATATGATTGAGTTTGCTTTCGGGTGCTATAATCCTTCAACCGGCGAAACGTTGAATACGCAAGACCCAAATTTTGGACAAACATACCAGCAATTGTTAGGACAAGGATACACCATCAATGACATCTTTGGATTCAGAGCAATAAACGCTGAAAAGGCACGAATTTCAGGAATTGATGCGTCGTTTAACAGCATGGGTAAAATTGGAGATGTAGAGATCATTTCCCTAATTGGCTATACCTACATGAATCCCATTAGCTTGAACAACGACCCAACGTATCGCTTGTCGAACAGTGACACCACACAGAATTTATTGAAATACCGTTTCAAGCATTTGGCAAAAGCCGATGTGGAGGTAAATTACAAGAAATACAGTATTGGATTCTCCATGCGCTACAACAGCTACATGTCGAACATTGACCGTGTTTTCGAAGAGCCAATTGCCGGAGGAACCTATGTGTTGCCAGGATTGAAACAATACCGTCAAATCTACAACAAGGGGAACTTCGTTGTGGATGCACGGATCGGATTTAAAATCAGTGAGTCTTACCGTATAGGCTTTATGGTGAACAATATTTTCAACGCGGAATATTCTTCTCGACCAGGTGACATCCAACCTCCAAGAAACTTCCTTGTGCAAGTGCAAATGAAATTCTAATGAAGGTACTTGGTGTAATTCCAGCACGCTTTGCGTCATCGCGTTTTCCCGGAAAACCATTGATCGACATCAAGGGGAAAACCATGATTCGTCGGGTGTTTGAAGGCGCTGCTCAATCGTCACAAATTGAACGTGTGGTGGTTGCAACAGACGACCAACGCATTATCGATGAGGTGCTTTCATTCAAGGGAAATGCCATCATGACCTCAGAAAAACATCCGTCAGGAACGGACCGTTGCGCTGAAGTCGCTGCGCTGTATCCCGAGTGTGACATTGTGATCAATATTCAAGGCGATGAACCAATGGTCGATTACCGGCAACTGGAACAATTGATTTCAGCGTTTTCTGATCCTTCAGTTGAAATTGCCACATTGGTTACGCGCAAAACGACCATGGATGACCTGCAAAATCCAAATCGAATCAAGGTGGTTGCCGATCACGACATGAATGCCCTTTATTTTAGCCGCAGCGTGGTTCCGAATTTTCACCATAGTGCAGATGATGTGCTCGAGAATTATCCCTTTCTGCGCCATATTGGATTGTACGCGTATCGCGCATCGACCCTACAAAAACTTACATCATTAGCGCCTACAGCACTAGAACGAATTGAGTCTTTGGAACAATTGAGATGGTTATTTTATGGCTATAAAATTCGCTTGGTGGAAACGGATATTGAGACACCAAACGTAGACGTGCCAGAGGACTTATCGAAAGTCTTGGAGCTACTCGGATGAATCCACTGAAATAAGTCTGCATTCGTGTAACTTCCAGTGATGCATTCCGTATCTTGCACATTCAGCGCTTTTTATTTACATTCGCACTATGTTGACAACAGATAAGCTTATCGGAGAATTATTATTCAGACACAATTGTGTGATTGTGCCTGATTTCGGTGGCTTTGTTGCACGACAAACTTCTGCGCTTATTGATTACGCTACGGGCACGATGCAGCCCCCTCGAAAATCTTTGCTTTTCAACCGCCAATTGATCAATAACGACGGTTTGCTTGTTGCTGAATTGGCACGTGCAAATGAGATTTCGTTTGATGAAGCCTTGAAGCTGGTGCAGTCAACAGTTGCCGATTGGAACGATACCTTGAAACGTGGTGAACGCGTAACCATTGAGCGCGTCGGTTTCATGTTTCACGACAGAGAGAAAAACCTTTGCTTCGAACAAGATCGCTTTTTCAATTTACTCTTAGAGTCTTATGGGCTTGGTAGCGTACATTTTATCGCAAAAGAGGACTTGGAAAGCGTTCAGGAAGGCTCTAATATTCGTACACTTGACCCCGCGGCGGCTCAAGAAACAAATACACCAACAGGCAATGACGACAACAATGTCATTGAACACCCCGCAGCTTCTGGAAATCGCAGAATGTGGAAATATGTCGCTGCCGCAGTGTGCATCCTTCCAATTGCCTTTTATTCCATTTGGATCCCTACAAAAACGGACGCCATACAGTCAGGCGTGCTTTCAATCAATGATTTCAATCCGTTTCATGAATCGCATGAAGCTACATACATGAAGAAAAACACGGAGTACAATGCGATGTTTCCATCTGTTGAGCAATCATTCGAAGATGAAATCAAAGCAACTCCGGAAAAGGAAGTTTTTTCCATCCCTGTAGATGATGAACTGAATATCCCCGTTCGAATTGAACGTCCCAATGTAGAAGCACCAGGGACGCCATCAATGGAACAAGCAGCTATTCCACATGCTTTTGATTGCGTTGTCGGATGTTTTTCAAATCAATCCAATGCGCAAAATATGATTTCATCGTTGAAAGCGCGTGGATTTGATGCACGCCAAGTGGACATTTCAAACGGATTGTACCGCATCAGTGCAGGATCAACAGCAACAGAAGAGCAAGCCCGTGAAATTATTGCCAATGTCAATGCACAAGGATTCAACGGTTGGATTCTTCGTCATTAAATTCTGAACACCATTAAACTATACCCTATGCATAAGCATCTTTTAGCTGTCCTTTTCCTTGGAATTGGCATATACTCCTTTTCTCAATTTGGCTTCACGGAACCCGTAAAAAATGCAGAAGGAAGCAATTATCAATTCACGAAGGTGGCTCATCTTGATGCAACCCCTGTTCAAAGTCAAGGATATACCGGTACTTGTTGGAGCTTTTCTGCATTGTCGTTTTTTGAATCTGAATTGATTCGCATGGGAACGAAAACGCCTGACCTTCTTTCAGAAATGTTTGTGGTGCGAAAGGCCTACGAAAGCAAAGCACAAAAGTACATTCGAATGGATGGTAAAATCAACTTCTCAGAAGGTGGTGCTTTTCACGACATTCCTTTTGTCATTCGCAACTACGGCATCGTTCCACAGGAAATCTACCAAGGATTAAACTACGGCATGGAAACACACGATCACAGTGAAATGTTTGAAGTGTTGAATGGCGCAATGCAAGGCATGTTGACGGCATCTAAAAATTCAAAGGATGGAATTACTGGTGCGTGGATCAATGCCATCAAAGGAATTTTGGACGCCTATCTCGGTGAGGACATCAAAGAATTTGAGTGGAAAGGGAAGAAATATACCCCAATCAGTTATGCGAAAGCCATTGGATTGAATATGGACGACTATGTGTCTTTGACATCATTTACCAACCATCCGATGTATTCCCGTTGCATGCTAGAAATTCCTGACAACTGGGCATGGGGAGAAAGCTACAATATCGGAATGGACGAATTGTTTGATGCCTGTGAATATGCCTTGAAAAATGGCTATACCTTGGCTTGGGGAGCGGACGTCTCTGAAAAAGGATTCAGCTTCAGAAATGGACTTGCTATCGTTCCAGAGGACCCAACAAGCATTGAGATTCAAGGCCGCGACAACAAGAACTTCTCAGATGCAGGCGCGGACAAGAAATCAAACGCGTTCATGACGCCAATGAAAGAGCTTGTGGTGACTCCTGAGATGCGTCAAGAAGGATACGACAACAAGACAACCACAGATGACCACGGAATGCACATCGTTGGCTTGTATAAAGACCAAGCTGGCACGCGTTATTTGTTAGTCAAAAACTCTTGGGGAACAGGAAACTTCCCCAAAGGATTCCTCTATGTATCAGAGAATTATTTCAAGTGGAAGACCATCAATGTGTATGTTCATAAAGGTGGAATCGCCCCAGCATTGAAGAAAAAACTTAACCTGTAGTTTACAGTTTATTGTTGTTTTTACGTTTCATAACAAAAAATTAGTATATTGGGACACTACTAATTGCTACTATGGAACGTTTAACTCCCGCAGAAGAACAAGTTATGTTGAAGCTTTGGAAGCTTCAGACTGCAGCTGTAAAAGAAATACAGGAGCTTTATACTGATCCCAAACCCGCCTACAACACGACTTCTACCATTGTTCGTATTCTTGAACGAAAGAAGTTTATCAAACACAAATCGCTGGGTCGAGGATATATTTATGCCCCGCGAATATCAAAAGAAAAATACCGTGAATACTTGGTTGATCACCTACTGAAACACTATTTTGAAGGTGACGTGAAGGAATTCAAAAGCGTATTGTAAATTTTTACTTTATTCTTCCTCTCGCAAAAGCACGGGCCTCCTCGTCGCTATGCACAAAATCTTCGTACACTGGCGTTGATAGCGATTGAACAGCAAGTAATGTTGCTTCATTGATTCTGGCAATATCCGTGAAATGAATTTGATCATTGAGGTAAGCTTCGACAGAAATCTCATTGGCCGCATTTAAAATACAGGCAGCAGTTCCACCTGTCTCCATCGCAGCATAAGCCAAGCCAAGGTTGCGGAAAACATCCCGATTGGGCGCTTCAAAGGTGAGTTGTGGGTAATTCAAAAAATTAAATCGCGGAAATGAAGTCGGTAAACGATCGGGGTAGGTCAAGGCAAACTGAATCGGCAATTTCATGTCTGGAAGTCCCATTTGTGCTTTCATGCTTCCGTCTTCAAACTGTACCAAGGAATGCACAATCGATTGCGGATGCACGATGACATCAATTTGATCGGGACGTAAGTTGAACAACCATTTTGCTTCAATCACTTCCAGGCCTTTGTTCATAAGCGTAGCTGAATCAATGGTAATCTTCGCGCCCATGGACCAGTTCGGATGCTTCAAGGCCTGAGCCCGCGTGACGCTTGCCAACTGTTCAGCACTCCAACCACGGAAAGGTCCACCAGAAGCGGTCAAGTAGATCTTTTCGATTGGATTGTGGAATTCGCCGACCAAGCATTGGAAAATCGCTGAATGTTCAGAATCAACAGGATAGATGTTTACCCCATTTTCACGAGCCATTTTCGTCACAAGTTCACCAGCAACAACAAGTGTTTCTTTGTTCGCCAAGGCAATGGTTTTCTTTGCTTCAATGGCCCGCAAGGTCGGTTTTAAACCGGCATACCCCACAAGGGCAGTCAACACCACATCCACTTCGGAGGATTCCACCACTTGACAAAGTGCATCCGCTCCTGCGTAAACATGAATGTCTTTATCTTTCAGCGCCTCCTTTACATAAAGATATTGGCTCTCGTCCGTAATAACAACCGTATTGGGATGGTGCTTAATCGCCTGTTCAATCAACAAATCGGCATTCTTCCCCGCGGTAATGACTTGCAAGTCGAAATGGTCCGGATAGGATTCAAGAACTTCGAGTGCTTGTGTGCCGATCGAACCGGTTGAACCAAGTATGGCAATGCCCTTTTTTTTTGTCATGGCTTAAAATTACATTTTTCCCTGCGTTGTTCAAGGGTTTAAGCATAACGGATTGAAAGGATTTTTGTTTGTTGCGTCTGTCTGATGTGAGATTTTCCAATGAAAATGAGCATTTTTGCGCCATGAAATACCGCATGCTTAGCGCCGACGAATTGGTTCCTTTTGAGGAAGATCTGAAGCAATTCCTCATTGTAAATGGCGTTCATGGGGATGAATGGGAGCAGATGAATCGAGAAACACCCGAAAAGGCGATTGAATTGGTAGCTCTTTTCAGCGATACGGTCTTGCAAAAAGTCTATGAGAAAATTGAGTTTCTGGAGTTCCGAAGTGCCGATTCTTGCTTGGTGTTTCACTGTCTTTCAGACCGATCATTTTTAATCGCCGTCCAACATACCCAGCCTGACCTTGATTTGTCTAGTCCCGAAACCATTCATGTAGCACTCACGGGTGATCTATCCAAATTGAACTTTTTCCGTTCGGAAAAAAAACACCAAGTTTCGCGTGAAGAGGAAGTTCATCGTTTAATTGAACAAGGTTGCGTCCCATCGGTGGCCTCGTTTTGGAGTGCTTTGGTTGGAATCGTTTCAAAAACGGGAGCTTAACTCAATCTTCAATAAGCCACCTTTTTTATTGGTTTCCCGCAAAAGGAAGTGTAATTTCGTGCAATAAATTTTTAGCCAGATGAAAAATCTTTTATTCTTCGCAGCGCTTGTGTGTTCAAGTGCAGTTTTTGCTCAAATTCAACGTCCAATGGCAAGTCCACAAGGGAAAGTGGAACAAAAAGTCGGATTGACGGATGTGAAAGTGGAGTACTATCGTCCATCGAAAAATAACCGCGTTGTCTTTGGTGAAGTTGTGCCTTTCAATGAACTATGGCGTACCGGAGCAAATGAAAACACGAAGTTTACCTGTGCAGATGCTGTCGTTTTTGGAAAAGATACGCTGAAGGCTGGAACCTATGCGATTTTTACGAAACCAACGGACAAAAGCTGGGAGGTGATTTTCTATACAGAGACAACAAACTGGGGAATGCCTGAAAAATGGGACGAAGGAAAGGTCGCTTTGCGTTTGACCGCTGGAGTTACGGCGATGAATGATGTGGTCGAAATGTTCACCATTGGATTTGATAATGTCACTACAAATTCAGCCAATTTGATTTTCTCTTGGGATAAAACGCGTGTTGCGGTTCCGTTTTCTGTACCAACAGAAGTGAAAATGCAGGCAGCAATTGATAAAACGATGGCTGGTCCAACATCAGGGGAGTATTACGCATCAGCAGAATTCTATTTCAAGGAGAAAAAAGACCTCAAGCAAGCCCTTGTGTGGGTAACAAAAGCTGCTGAAATGCGTCCGGAGGCCTATTGGTACTTGCGTTTGAAATCTCAAATTCAAGCGGAATTGGGGGATTTGAAAGGCGCCATTGCAACGGCTAAAATTTCTATGGAATTGGCTGAAAAGGACGGTGACGCGAACTTTGTCAATGTCAATAAAACTGCCATCGAAGAATGGTCGAAAAAGAAGTAACAGCGCTTCATCTGGCCTTGGCGGATCGCTTCGGTGAACACCGTGTTCAAGCCTTGCCGCCTGTTGAAGGTGAAATCCCGCTCTTACTGCTCGATCTCGAGTTGGCAAGTCCTGTAACGGTCTTGATGACCAACGGTTTGTCTGATTACAACATGCCCGTGCCCGAACGATTGAAGGACCGCAATTTCAATGAAATTTATTTTTGTTTGCCTTCCTACTGGGAATGGGAAGACACGGAAAACCCTCAAATGAACTGGGTCTTTCCATGGATCAAACGCTTGGCGAAGTATGTCGTAGATAAACAATCGTGGTTCGGCCCAGGCCATACGATGCCTTGCGGGGCAACCCACGAGCGCCTCTCGGCTACCATGCAGCAGAACCATTTTTTCCTGAGCGATCCCATGCACCTAGACGAAGAATTAACGCCACTAAAAGTCGGTGAAAAGACCGTTTACTTCCTTGGCATCATTCCCATCTTCGAAGATGAAATGGACTACAAATCCGGCAAAGGAACTTTCAAATTGCTACAAAAATTATCCAATGCTGGCGTCACAGAAAAACTAGACGACTACCGCGGAACTGTCCTTCGGAGCAAGTGGCGTCTTTTGAAAAGGGGGTAGATTAATTACGAGTTACGAGTTGTGATCTCTGGTGGCTCCGCCGCTGCGCTTAAAAATTTCTAAAAAGTTACGAATTACGAATTACGAGTTGGAGTTCTTTTGTGGCCCTGCCGTTGAGAACGAATGAGGTTCTCGAAGTACTGGTGGCTGATGCTCTCGAAGCCACGAATTGTGATCATTAACTATTACCCCCATCTGGGTCGAATCAATGTAGAGTGAAAAATCAAAATTTTCGTATAAATCTATCCATTTCAGCGATGTATAAATCGCCAAAATCGGATTTTGTCAAGCATTGAAATCCTTGTAAATGATTTCCATTAAAGGATATTACCCTTCTGTTTTTAGCACTGTTTGCAAAGGATTTACTATCGCCAACTGTCGTGAAAAGATCTGACGTACCGGCAAAAAGTAAAACTGGTAATTGCAGATTGCTTAAACATTTCGCGTAATTCGAATGACTTTCGGGCAAAACAATTTCTTTTGATTTCATTGTCCCAATGCGTTGTTGTATGGCAATTGGGTCTAGCACAAAACCTTCTGCTATGAGAAAGTCTACTGATTCAGTCTGTAGAGCTATTGCGGTCATAATTGTCCCCATGGACAATGCCCAAACCCCAAGTTTATTTTTTGAATATTCTTCTTTTGACCAATGAATTACACAGCTTAAATCCGTTGCAAATTCACTGCTTTTACCAAATCCACGATAATCAAAAAGCACGATGTCATAACCAAATTGATTGAGGATTGCTGCTTGGTAGAGCCAATAAGATTTATTTCCTGAGTCGCCATAGGCTAAGATAAGCGTCGTATTTTTTGTTGTTGTACTATCTGCAAAAATTTGCCAAACGTCGATAATTGCATTATCTATTGTTTGAAGTTGGAGGTTTTCATAAGCAAGCCCTAAATCGTTTGGATTTGTAATGTATGTGCTATCTGGTTTTAGTCCAAAAACGGAGTGTGTTAGATTGAAGAAAAAAAGAAGAAAACAAAGGTGTCTAATCATAGGTAACTGAAAATAAAAGGTGTGTTCTACAATGAAATACAGCGATAAAAATAAGGATATAAAGAAACTCTTAGATTTAACCAGTTTTCATTTAACATAAGTTTGGAATTGGATGAATTACCGTAGGTGTCAAATTTGCGCAGCAATCAAATTCCCCTTTAGATATCAAGATGCTAGGACACTAAGATTTTAAGACAAATCCTCATTCGAAGTTGCACGTCTTCAAATTTGCGCAGCAATCAAATTCCTGAAAGGATCAAATTCTCAATTGCGCAGCATCAAATTCTCAATTATTCTTCATTTTTAATTTTTAATTCTTCATTCTAACAGTCCCTTCTCCAGCAACAACTCCGCAATCTGCACTGCATTTGTAGCCGCTCCTTTCCGAAGATTGTCAGAAACAATCCACATGTTCAATGTGTTGTCTTGGGATTCATCGCGGCGAATTCTCCCCACAAAAACATCGTCCTTTCCTTCGGCAAATCTGGGCATCGGGTAACTGTATTCGGCTGGATTGTCTTGAAGTGTGATGCCTTCCTGGGCTTCCAAAAGTTGTCTAACTTCGACCAAATCAAAGTCGTGCAGGAACTCAATATTCACTGCTTCGGAATGTCCACCTACAACGGGAACACGAACGGCTGTCGCGGTCACCTTAATCGCTGGGTCAAGTATTTTCTTCGTTTCGTTGGTCAACTTCATCTCCTCTTTGGTGTAGCCATTGTCCATAAAGGAATCACACTGAGGGATGCAGTTTTTATCGATCGGGTACTTATAAGCCATTTCACCTTCAATCCCATTGCGTTCGTTTTCGAGTTGTTGAACGGCTTTCACACCCGTTCCTGTAATCGATTGATAGGTGGAAACAATCACGCGGGTGATGCCATAGGCACGGTGTAGTGGCGCCAAGGCGAGTAAAAGTTGAATGGTACTGCAGTTTGGATTGGCGATGATTTTGTCTTCGGCTGTCAATACGTTTCCATTGATTTCAGGAATCACCAATTTCTTGGTCGGATCCATGCGCCACGTGGATGAATTGTCAATCACCGTGGTGCCGACTTCAGCAAATCGTGGCGCCCATTCCAAGGATGTTTCGCCACCGGCTGAAAAAATAGCGATGTCGGGACGCATGGCAAGAGCCGTTTCTAATCCAACTACCGTGAATGATTCTCCATTGTAGTTGACTTGATTTCCCACAGATTTTTCTGAGGCAACCGGAATCAATTCGCTGACAGGGAATTGTCGCTCACGCAACACGTCCAACATGACATTTCCTACCATACCTGTAGCTCCAACAACAGCAACTCGCATCTCTTTTCGTTTTTATTTCTGAATCAAATGTACTAACTTTAAGTAGATTCAATTTTTCAGAATGAAATTCGTATTAACCACTCTATGTTTACTTTTTGGGCAACATGCGTTTGCTCAGTACCTCGATGATTTCTCTGACGGCGATTTTACCGCGAATCCTCCATGGTCGGGAGATGATTCTGTTTTTACCATCGTGGATGTTGGTGGCAACTTTCAAATGCGTTCGAATAAGTTACTGACCAACACTTCATATTGTCTTGCAACGCCGAGTATTATGGTAAACGACGCGCAATGGGAGTTTAGTGTTCGCATGCTGTTCAACACCTCGAGCGTCAATTTCGTTGATGTCTACCTCTGTTCGGATCAAGCAAATGTGTTTGTCAATGGGGTGAATGGCTATTTCGTTCGAATCGGTGGAACAACAGATGAGGTCTCTTTGTACAAATGTGTGAATGGGGTAAAAACGAAAATCATTGATGGGGCTGATGGTACAAGCAATCATTCAACGAATGAACTTAAGGTAAAAGTCAAATGCTCAGCTGTTGGCGAATGGAGCCTTGGACAGAAGAGTTTTGCCGCAGCAAGTTATACAGCAGAAGGCACAGCAACAGACCTTTCCATATCTACAAGTGCGTACTTCTGCATCGCCATTACACAATCCACCGCGTCCTTCTTTCAGAAGCATTTTTTTGATGACATTTATGTTGGACCAATCATTTATGATCTAAGCCCTCCACTCTTGATTTCCGCGAATGCAATCGCACTAAACGCATTAGATGTTCTCTTTTCAGAAGCATTGGATAGCTCAAGTGCGGCCCTTTTTACCAATTATTCCTTACCTACCGGACCAATGATTTCGGAGGTGTTAATGGACTCATTGAATCTAGCCATGGTGCATTTAACGTTGTCAGGTTTCCTCACAAATGGAAGTCAGCATGAGCTTGTCACGGAGAATGTCGCTGATCTTGCTCTCAATGCATCACCACAGCAAGCAACGAGTTTTCAGGTCTTGTTTTCAGAAACACCTTCAGCTGGAGATATCCTCATCAATGAATTTCTGTGTGATGAATCTCCGAGTGTCGGATTGCCAGAGGCAGAATATGTCGAACTGTTCAACGCATCGCAGAAGATTTTCAATTTGCAAGGCTGGAAAATTGGCGACGCTTCAGGATTTGGAACCCTTCAAAACGGGTGGTTGTATCCAGGAGAACACAAGATCTTGTGTGCAAGTGCCAATGAAGCGTATTTCACAAGTGCATCGATGGTGACGAGTTTTCCGAGTTTTAACAATGCTGGGGACAACATTGTACTGCACGATGCCAATGGGTTCCAAATCGACTCCTTAACGTACACCACAGATTGGTACCAAGACCCGCTCAAAAGTGCCGGGGGCTATGCCATTGAACGGATCAATCCCTTTGATCCATGTTCAGCACAAGACAATTGGAAAGCAAGTGTATGTATTTTGGGAGGAACACCCACGGCGCAAAATTCTGTATTCAGTGATAGTCCGGATAACCAAGCACCAACCCTCCTTGAACTTTTACCCCTCGCGCCAAATGTATTGCAGATTTTCTTCAACGAAGGGATGGATTCTACCCATCTCGCGAATGCGCTCATTGAAACAGCGCCAATCCTTAACATCTACAAACGAGCAATCTACGGTGAACACCCATCGATGATGACGCTCATTTTTTCTGAAAATCTCGTCGGAGGTCAGGTTTACAACATTCATTTGAATCAACTTGCCGATTGTTGGATGAATCAAACGGATTTCCAAGCGAATTTTGTTTTGCCACAAGCCCCTGAATTTGGTGACCTTGTGATCAATGAAATTTTATTTGATCCCTTAACAGGTGGCTCAGATTGGATTGAAGTGTATAATCGCTCGGACAAATGGCTTGATCTAATGGATTGGAGCTTGGCGAATATAGACAACGGAGTCATTGATAATTTTCAAACGATCTCGGAACATTTTTATCTCGCTCCACAAGAGTATGCAGTCATTGGCAGCGATTCGACGTTTGTCAAGCAGCATTATCCCTTTGCCGTTTCGGGTAGTTTCGTTTTCTGTGAAACACCAGCCTACGCCGTCGACTCGGGTACGGTGCTGTTGTTTTATTTTGACCAATTGATGGATACCGTGTCCTATTCATCAGACTGGCATTTCCCTTTATTGGAAAGTACCGACGGCATTTCTTTGGAGCGAATCCGTTCGGATGGACCCTCCAACACAAAAAGCAATTGGCATTCGGCTGCTGAAGCCATGGGTTTCGCCAGTCCAGGAATAAAAAACTCACAAGATATGCATGGAGAAATGGCAGGAGATTTTTCACTGAGCCATGCTATCATTTCTCCGGACAATGATGGCAAGGACGATGTAATTGCCTTTCATTATGAAATGCTTGAACCAGGCATGTTGGGGACCTTGACCGTGTATGACGATGAAGGCCGTGAGGTGAAGAAAATTCTGAACAATGAGCTCTTGGGAATCTCAGGCAGTGTGACGTGGGATGGGATTACAAAAGATCAGCACAAGGCGAATGTGGGAATCTATATCGCTGTCTTTGAGGCCTTCTCACTGAATGGACAATCAGCGGTTAATAAACGAAAAGCCTTTGTGGTTGCGGGCGGGCTGTAACGAATTAATTTTGACATTGAAAAAAGTCAATCATGAAAAATTACATTGCTCTCGTATTATTCGTTTGTTTGTCAAACTTTGGAAATACACAAGCGTTTCAAAGAGACGATAACTATCTGCAAGCTGGTTTTGGCGCACAAATTTATACCCTAGGTCCGCTCTCTTTGGGGTATGAACGAGGAATAACTGGACTTGTCGGTATCGGTCGATTTGGTGTGGGCGGAGTTATTGCGCATGAGTTATATTATAGCCCCAACACCTTATATTTGAATACTGTCCAGAATAGAACTACGCTCATGGGGCGCTGTGCGTACCACTTTGATTTTGATATCGAGAAGATGGATGTTTATGCAGGCGCTGCCATTGCGATTCAGTTTCGAGGAGATTACAGAGACAAAAACGCTGGGATTAATTATGGAAATACCAGTGCGAGAATTTCTCCATTCCCAACAGTTTACGGTGGAATTCGCTATTATTTCAGTGAGCAATTTGCCGTTTATGCAGAAGTAGGGTATGGTTTGGGCTATTTAAGTGGTGGGATCGTTTATCGATTCAATTATCAATATCTTTTGAAACGCAGAGGACTCAACGAGTTTTAGTCACACGAAGGTTTTTATCGTACATTTGACACAGTGGAAAAATTGCTCTTGCCCGGTTCAAAAGGGTGGATAAAAAAGTACTTCGATCTCGTAGAAAAAAAACAGATCCAAGTGAGCTATGTCCGGCCGGAAGGTGTGGATAAAGGAGCGTATTTGCACGCTGCACTTGGACGCACAGGCATCGCTTTCGGATTTCCTTCCCACCTCTTATTTGCCTCAGGCATCAATGACAAAAAATGGACGGCGGATGAAAAACTGAAAGTCCTACTTTTTGAAGCGCACCTATTCGTCTACCTGTCCTTCCATGAAGGAAAAGACTTCAATCAAACGGATTTCATCGAGTCCTTGGTCACTTTTTACGGCAATCACAACTCCTCAAAAATCTCAAAGTTGTTCGGCTTTTTCATGAAGGAATCGCCAAATGAAAAGTTGGAGTCCATTTTAACACAGCGGGTGGACATTAAAATGAATTTGTTGGAGAACAAGTTCTGGGTAAATTACCTGAGCAACGTGTTCATTTATCTGGACGTGATACTTTACAACGATTTTATTCAACACAAGAAACGTTCGGCCTTTTACAATTACGACGATTTGGCAATGAATGCCTTAACGGCAATAACTCTGTCAGCATATTCCGATGGGGCAATCGAAGACAAAGAACGCACCATGTTTTTGGTCTTTCTTGCTTCAGCAAATCTGTCGGATCTGCACCGTGAAATCGCAGAAAAAAGATTCAATGCGGGCGCTTCTTTTGAGGATTTTACGAGCCACGTGAAAGAGAATAAATTGTTCAAACGCTTCTTATTGGATTTATCCTCCTTTGTGATTTATTCCAACCACGAGGCACACGACGAGGAGCGAGATCACTTAAAAAAACTGACTGAATTTTTAGGGCTAAGCTCCATGCAGTTGGAGGAATCGTTGGCCTTGACGGAACAATTCATCATCGGAAATTTTGAAAAAATTCCTTTCTTGCAAGACAACAGTTCGGTTGAAAAGGTGTATGGAAGCTTATCGAAGCGCTGGGTGAAAATTCTGGGACGCAACAAGGATAAGTTGGCGGCTGAATTAAAACAAAGCAAAGAGTTGGTTTCCTTGATCCGCAAATCGACAACAACAGACCTTACTGCTGAAGAAAAAGAAACGGTAAAAGAGCAGTTTAAAGATTTGGTAAAATCTATGCCATCGCTCGCTATATTTCTTCTTCCTGGTGGAGCCTTGCTGCTTCCACTCGTGTTAAAGGTAATTCCTGACCTGATGCCTTCGGCTTTCAGAGATAACGAAGTGGAAAAGTAGGAGAGTTTAACCTATGGAAATATGAAGCTGCCTGCCTAATCCAATTTCAATTAGTTTCCAGTAGGTAGAAATCTGAATGTCGCTTGCTCCACGTTCAATTCTCGAAATATAACTTTTCTTCGTGCCTGTTTTCTCTGCCAACTCTTCTTGTGTTAAGTTCGCTTCAATTCTCGCTTCTTTTAATAAGATCCCTAATCTAAAGGCCAAGGAATCGGCATCAAATTGATCCCGTTGTAAACTCCCCTTTTCCCCGTATTTTACTTCTAACAGGGATTCAAATGTTTTGATTTTTTTCATCTTCTTTCTGCGCTAAATATTCCACCTTGAGTTTTGAGAAGTAATCTCCCTAACTTCGTATTTACCATTCGTGTTTTCTAATTTTTTGTAAAATTTAATAGGAACCTGTTTTTCAAATCTCACGAGGTCAAGTACATATTCGATTTTTGTTTGCACTTTGGCATGTTGTGCGTTGTAAAAGTCAAGTACTTTATTCCCGAAAAAAATGATTTCTCTTTCCACGAAATTAAAGTTAACTAATTAGTGAACATTCTCCAAATAAAAATCGAACAATTTTAAATGATATCCAACAGACTTAAAACCGAAAATAAAGCCCGTAAATCCACTCGCGCATTTTCTGAAGCACGACAGGTGAAAAGGTTTCTTCTAAATCGCCATACTCCATGATATCGCAGCGTTCACATCGTTGAAACAAGTGATTCAAGCCTTTAATGATTACCGCCTCAGAGCTTGATCGCGTTTGCTTCGCGAAATGGGTACTGAACCCCTGCTGACTCGAATTCGGTGGCACCTGAATATCCCTGGATCCATTGATGGCTAAAATGGGAATCTTCAACTTTATTAGGTATTTCTTGGTATCAAAAGTGATGAACTGCCGACCCCACTCGTTGTTCAGAAAGACGTTTAATCCTACTTTAAAGTTAAAAATGTTGGTCAATGCTTGATAATCAGCCGGCGCCCGATGGTACATGGTATCGAGAAATGTAGCGATGCGTTCACTTGCCTTTTGCTGAGGATAGCGCTCAATGATGTCAGACAATCCAGCGTAAACATCCCTGTTCCACTTGGCATACGCACTGTCTTTTCCCGAAGCCAATGGAATGAGGAACTGTTGTTCTACAAGCACATCTCTTCCACTCGTACCGACACTGGCCAACTCAATCACAAAGTCCACAAACTTGTTTTTTCGCGCCGCAATGAGGGCGTGCATGCCACCTTCTGAATGACCAGCAATGCCGAGGGGACAATCTGAGAATCGAGCATCCATAGCTAGAAAATTCACGCAAGCACTTACATCTGAACCGAAATCCATCAGACTTGCTTGTGCAAAAACACCAGTACTTCTTCCAACTCCTCTGTCATCAAACCGCAAACACCCGATGCCATTTTGTGCCAAAAAATCGGCAATAAGCCAAAAGGATTTATGCCCCATGATTTCGCAATTTAGGTCTTGAGCCCCACTTCCTGAGGCCAAAACAACAATAGGAAATGGATGACTTTGGTCTTTCGGTAAGGTCAATGTTGCGCCAAGAACGAGGTCTCCATTTTTAATCAAAACCTCTTCAATGGGATAATCAAAAGGAGGAACGGGCTCCTGCGGTCGAATAAGTTTCGCTTCTTTGAGAACTTCACGACGAAACACAACCGTCCAACGCACATCACTTTGTGACATGATCCCAACAAGTGTATCGCCGTCTGCGTAGTATTTTCCTTTGAAGGAAAGTCCAATTTTCTGGTAGGTAAAAGCTGCCGTTGAGTCACTCAAAACCACGTTCGTCATTGGAATGGGTTCGGGTTTTTTTGCGTCTGGATTGGTGAGTTTAATTGTGGTATCTGGAATGTTCTCAATATGAAGATCAATCCGATTGGATTTTCCAACTAGTGTAAACGAGGCGTGCCAGTCTCCAGTGATTTGTCCGAAAAGAAAAAAAGGAAAGATGCTAAAAAGAAGAACGAACTTATTCATGCGTATTTTCCATTAATTGCAGAATAATTTGACAATTGGCCGCGGTGTTGAAATGTGCAGTGATATAGGCGTGTCGTTGGTCAAATTCTTCCTTAGTCATTTCGTGATTTTTCAATCCAAGAAAATGCAAGCGGTATTCTTTCGGTTCATCCGCTACTGTGCAGAATTGAGTCAAACCACTTCCCTGAACCAGGTTGCTGTTTACCAATACATGACCAGCACTATGGATGCATGCAAGTAGCTTTAGCTTAATACCTGACGGCACCTTGGTATGTAAGAGATGAATTTGTGCTTCTTGGATAAGGGTGTTCAATTGTTCCTCCGAAGGATTTGAAACGACCTTCACGTTCATTTGTTCACAAAATGCGATCAAACGTTTGCCCGGATTTTTTCCAGCCACAACAATCGGAAAGGTCGGATCCATGACTTTTTTTAAGGTGTGCAAGATCCAATACACAGCTTGTTCATTTTCCGAAACGGATAAATTGCCATGGATCAGTGCATAGCGTTTAATCGCCGCAAACCGTCCTTCAATAGGGGGAAAGGATGCCGGCAGAAAATGGCTGTTTTGTTGGTATTGCTTGAAATAATCTAACTCACTTTCTTTAATCACAAACACGTGCTTCGCTTTGGAAAGGATAGCTTCATACTTCTGCAATTTTCGTGCTTCCAATCGAAAAAACCAGCGTTTCAAAAACGAAGAATCCATGGTTAACCCTCGGTAATATTCGTGCTCAATGTTGTGCATGCGAACAAAGGTCATCCGTTCTTGAATGGCAGGAAACTCCAAAAAACCACAGGTATGCAGTCCTTCGAACAAAATGGGATCACTGTCTTGACTTAAAATCTTTAGTAGTTCCTTCGACATGCGCGATTGAACGATGAATGGCCGTTTTGAAAAGAGGTGAAAAATTGATTTTGTCCGCTTATAATAGTTTACAGTGCCATATTTTTCCAATTCCACTTGTTTGCCTCGACCATATTCAAATGCATGAATGGTTAGGCTCACACCCAAAGTATGCAACGCTTGAATGCGGTAAAACATATCTATTGCTCCGCCATAATCTGCTGGAAATGGCACATCAAGACAAACGATATGGAGGTGTTTAGTGCTCAATACGTGGATAGATTTTTTTCAGTACGTCTTGCTCCTTTTCCCAGTTTTCCGATCCTGCAGCGACACGGCAATTCGCTTTTTGTGTGAGCAATAAATCGGGGTGTTCTTGGTAATAGCGAATCGCACGAGCCAAGGCCTCAGGTGTGAGTTCGTCGATTACCGTGCCCACTTGATGTGTTGTAATGACCTGTGCTACCTCGACGAGATTCGTTCCGATAATGGGTGTTTCTGCCTGAATGTAGTCGAAGACTTTATTTGGCAGGGAAAAGCGGTAGTTGTCGCTCGTAGGTTTGTCGAGGGTGAGCCCGAGATCGGCGTGGGAGGTAAATGCCATCATTTCAGCGTAAGGTCGTTTACCGAAGAAAAGCACCTTGTTTTGAAGTTCATAGGTCGCAACCATTTCTTTCAAGGTGTCAATCATATCGCCGCTTCCAACAATAATTAAGGTCACATCTGTGAGGAGTTTCATGGCTTCTACGGCTTCTTCGGCTCCGCGATCGACATTGATTCCAGCACCTTGAAGGATGACTAAAAACTGATTTTCTGGGAGTCCCAATTCTTTGCGTGAAGGGATGTTTTCTGCATTCCAACTCGGGGAAATGTTTCGCACCACTTGAACATCTTTGCCGTATTTCTCTGCATAAATGCGTGCAATGGATTGATTCACGGTATACACGGCTTCTAATCGTGGAAAGATGAATCGCTCTAGGCGCTCCCAAATTTTTTGCGTTTTTGGACGATGAATCAATTCGGGGACTTGTGTAAAGTACTCGTGGCTGTCGTAAACCAATTTGGTCTTGAATTTAAATTTCGCCGCAAGGAAGTTTGCCGTCAAGGTGTCAAGGTCATTGGCAACCAACAAATCTGCCCGATGAAAGAGCAAGTAAAAAAAAAGCCGAAGGTTATACGCCGCATAGAATTTAGGACCCTTTTCCCAAAGTAGCTTGAATCGTTTCGTGGTGTAGGACCGATTATTCAATGTCGAACTGTCCGATTTAATTCGACCGATAAGCGTGACTTTGTACCCTTGTTCCATCAAAAAAAGGCAGATTTTGTGCACACGGTTGTCGGTGTACAAATCATTGGTGACGGAGACAAAGGCACGATTGCCCATTGATTAAAAAAATAGGAGAATAAGCACTACGGTCAAAAGCAGAGCTGCGGCTACCACAATGCCATAAAAGAGCAGTAGTGTTTTTGCCGATTTCAGGTATTTGACTCCTTGCTCTGTGTTGTAGCGTGCTTTATTGGCCTTGATGTAGAGGATTAGAGTAGCAATCATCAGCGGAATAGCGACCAATGAAATGAAGCCAAACCACATGGTGACAACACCAGCAATGCCTAAATTTTTGGCAATTTTAGCGGTTTTTTCAGTGCGCATTGCCTGCTCTACCGCAGCACTAGCATCCTCTGAGCTCATTTCAGGTTCCTCTGAGCTTAGTGTCGTATCAGGATAGGACGATATATCTGAAGAAGAAAGTTCTGTTTCAACATCTGCAGTTTCACTTTTAGTGGTCAAATCAGTGCTCAAAAGAGATTCATTCGTCACAATGATATCTTCCGAAATGGCATTTAGATTTTGCGTTTGAACAATCTGTTGATTGGGATTGGTTTTTACAAAACGCAATGCTTTATGGGTTCCACATGAACTCAATACCAGGGCAATAACACCAATTAGAATTGTAAGATTTTTCATAACTCTACGTGAAACGGGGTTTATCAAATTTTAGTGAAAGTACATTATTTTTCTGCGTTCCGCAAACGCTGAAGTTGCTCGTAAGCATCTCGAATATGCTCTATGCCCGTAAACACAATACGGAGTCGGCCATTTTGTTCGGCCAAGCGGCATTTATCGCCCAATTTAAGTGCGTTTTGTAAAAGTATTTGGAAGGCTTCAGTCTCAAAAAATGGGGACTGAGGGTTTGCGAGGAAGTATCCGACCATTTTCCCGGATTTAATTACGAGGCGTTCAATACCAAGTTCTTCGGCCAACCAACGCAATTTAAAGGAGAGCACAAGCTCTTTGACTTGGCTAGGCAAGGGACCAAATCGGTCAATGAGTGTATTGGCAAATTTTTCCAGAGCTTCTTCGTCTTGAAGGTTGTCCATTTCTTGGTACAGGCTCAAACGCTCGGCAACATTGTTGACGTAATCGTCTGGAATGCGTACTTCAAGATCTGTTTCCATGTTGCAGTCCTTCACAAATTGAAGCATGCTATCGGTGGTGCGTTCGTCGAACAACTCTTTGAATTCATTTTCTCTAAGTTCTTCAATGGCCTCATTCAAGATCTTTTGATACATCTCAAATCCAATTTCAGAGATGAAGCCGCTTTGTTCACCACCTAGCATATTTCCCGCACCTCGAATGTCAAGGTCTTTCATTGCGATGTTGAAGCCAGACCCTAAATCGGAGAATTGCACCAAGGCCTCCAATCGTTTCCTCGAATCTGAGGTCAGAATACTGAATTTCGGTGCTACCAAATAGCAGAATCCTTTCTTGTTGCTTCGCCCAACACGTCCGCGCAACTGGTGCAAATCGCTCAATCCAAAGTTGTGTGCATCATTGATAATGATGGTGTTGGCATTGGAAATGTCGATGCCTGATTCAATGATGGTCGTCGCCAATAACACGTCGTACTCACCATTGATGAAATCCATCATCACTTTTTCAAGTTGTTGCCCATCCATTTGTCCGTGACCTATCGCAACACGTACGCCAGGACACAAGCGCTGAAGCATCCCTGAAATTTCTTTGATGTTGGCCAAGCGGTTGTTCACGAAGAATACTTGTCCTCCGCGACTAACTTCATACGCAACAGCATCTCGGATAATTTCTTCGTTGAACTGAATAATCTCTGTTAATACGGGTTGTCTGTTTGGTGGCGGGGTATTGATGATGCTGAGGTCGCGCGCCCCCATCAACGAGAATTGTAAGGTTCGAGGAATTGGCGTGGCCGTGAGTGTCAAGGTGTCCACTGTTGCGCGCAATGTCTTTAGCTTGTCCTTTACCGAAACACCAAATTTCTGCTCTTCATCGATGATCATCAACCCGAGGTCTTTGAACTTAATGCGTTCGGCAACGAGGGCATGCGTACCAATCAAGATGTCTATTTTTCCTTCTGCCAGTTTTTTAATGGTTTCACTGGTGTCTTTGGACGATTTAAAGCGGTTGACATAATCTACACTTACGGGAAAATCTTTCAAACGCTCCTTGAAACTGCGGTAGTGTTGCATGGACAAAATGGTCGTTGGCACCAACACGGCGACTTGTTTGCCATCTGTTGCGGCTTTGAAGGCTGCGCGAATGGCGACTTCAGTTTTTCCAAATCCAACATCTCCACAAATCAAGCGATCCATCGGTGTAGGAGATTCCATGTCTTCCTTGATGGCTTGTGTGGCTTTGAGCTGATCGGGAGTATCTTCATACATGAACGATGCTTCAAGCTCGTTCTGTAGGTAGGTGTCTTGAAGAAATGCAAATCCTGGCTGTGACTTTCGTTTGGCATACAATTGAATGAGGTCGAAGGCCAATTCTTTGATTTTTTTCTTGGTTTTGTTCTTCAGTGTCGTCCATGCCTGCGATCCCAATTTATTCATTTTCGGAACGCTGCCGTCTTTGCCAGTAAATTTTGAGATGCGGTGCAAGGAGTGAATGCCGACATAAAGCACATCGCCATCTTTGTACAAAAGCCGAATGGCTTCTTGGGGCTTGCCATTGACATCAATAGTTTCTAAACCAGAGAATTGGCCAACACCATGATCGATATGGGTCACATAATCGCCTTTCTGCAGATTATAGATTTCCTTGAGTGTGAGCGCTTGCTTGGCCTGACGAAACCCTTCTTTTAAACGGAAACGGTGATAGCGCTCAAACAGTTGGTGGTCGGTGTAGCACGTTAGTTTCAGCGACGGCACGATAAAGCCTTCGTGCAAGGCCAAGGGCATCGGTTTGAAATCTGTTCCGCCACCAATGTCTTCAAAGATTTGAAACAAGCGATCTATTTGCTTCGGCTGATTGGAGAAGATGAGGTTATTGAATCCGTTTTCTGCATGTGCTGCCAAGTCGCTTCGAAGGAGATCGAAATTTTTATTGAAACTTGGTTGTGGCAAGAAGTCAAATTGACATGCATGGTCCGCCTTGAAGTGGTATTCCGGACCCCATTCAATGGTGCTATGATCTTCCAAAACATGTTCGATTTCGCTTGGATGCATGTATAAATCACCAGGCAATGTACGTTTTACCGTGTCCGATAACTCGGAGTGAATCTTCACCGCACGTTTGTATTCTTTATCGATGATGGAATTCAATTGTTCCACGGAAGAAATCCAAATGGTGACGTGCTGACCGAGAAACTCGAAAAAACTTCCATTCCCTTCGAGGTTCAGTTGTCCTTGAACGTTGGGAATGATATTGAAATGTTTATGATTGACAAGCGAAAGCTGCGTGCCTGCATCAAAGGTGCGGATGGATTCTACTTCATCGCCAAAAAACTCGATGCGAAAGGGATTGTCATTGGCATAGGAAAACACATCAACGATTCCTCCACGAATCGAGAATTGACCGGGTTCATACACAAAGTCTACGCGGTCGAAATGGTAGTCCAAGAGCAATTCATTGATGAGGTCGATGGAATAATTTTTTCCTACTTCAACGCGCAAGGTATTGTCGCTCAATTTCTTCTGTGTCGGAACTTTTTCGAAGAGTGCCTGTGGGTAGGTCACCACGCGGACATTTGTCCCGTTGTTGATGCGCTCTAGAACTTCTGCCCGTGATACCACGTTCGCATTGTCGGTGTCTTCCAGTTGGTAAGGCACGCGGTACGAAGCGGGATAAAAAAATATGCGTTTATCGTCGGGAAAAAGTCCCTCAAGGTCGTTTAGAAAATAGGCGGCTTCTTCCTTGTCCGGGAGAATAAAAAGATGATGTCCTAGAATTTGTTCGGTCAGCGCGGTTGCACACAATCCTCTCGCCGAACCAACAAGGCCTTTCCAATGGATGTGCGCCCCTGCAAATTGCAGCGCATTGGCTGAAGAATCGATTTGCGGGAGGGTAGTAAATGCTTTTTTAAGTTCGCGGATCTCCATTATTTGAGCAGACTCATGGCTTTCTCTACCATTTGTTTCGAACCTATGTAAAATGGAACGCGTTCATGCAGTCGGGTTGGCTTCAAGTCCATGACACGCTTCCGCCCCGTACTGGCAATTCCTCCTGCTTGTTCAGCGATAAATGCCAAAGGATTGCATTCGTATAACAAGCGCAATTTTCCCTCGGGAGATGTTGTTGTATCTGGGTAAATGTAGATTCCACCCTTGATCATGTTGCGGTGAAAGTCAGCCACCAAGGAACCGATGTAGCGCCCAGAATAAGGTGCGCCTTTGTCATTCTCAAAACTCTGGCAGTACGCAACGTATTCCCGCAACCCTTCTTCACAGATGTTGATGTTTCCTTCATTCATCGCATAAAGACGACCTGTTTCTGGCATTCTCATGTCGCGATGGGAGAGGCAAAATTCACCGATGGATGGGTCTAAGGTAAAGCCGTTGACTCCACGACCTGTCGTGTAAACAAGCATGGTGGATGAGCCATATAAGACGTAACCCGCAGCGACTTGTTCTGATCCAGGCTGAAGCATATCTTCCAATGTCGCTTCCGTGCCGACAGCTGAGATGCGTCGGTATATGGAGAAAATGGTTCCGATGGATACATTCACATCGATGTTGGAAGAACCGTCAAGTGGGTCAAACAACACGACATATTTCCCATTTTTTGCAGATTCAGAGGTGAAGGCCACAAAATCGTCATTTTCTTCGGAGGCAATTCCACAGATTTCACCCCCATATTCAAAGGCCTTGATGAATTGTTCATCGGCCACAACATCCAGTTTTTGCTGCTCTTCACCTTGGATATTGGTGTTGCCTTGCGCCCCTAAAATGTGATCCACAAGTCCTGCTTGACGTACATCTCGACTTACAATTTTGGAAGCCACAGCAATGTCGTTCAAGATGCGGGAAAGCTCACCCGTAGCAAAGGGAAAGTCAGCTTGACGATCCATGATAAATTCATTGAGGGTAACAACTTTTGACATGGGATAGAATTTAGGTGCGAATATCGGCATTTCGCTTAAAATATCGGGAAAAAGAAAGGGTGGATTTACCTACATGAATGGAAAGGCAAGGACAAGATATCGGAGAAATTTACCGAGGATGAGCAGCAAGGAAACACGCCAGAAAGACACGCGGAAGAATCCAAGCGCCACAGTCATTGGGTCACCGATAAAGGGAACCCACGAAAAGAAGGCCAACCAGTAACCGTATTTTTGAACCCGACCTTCAAAAGAGAGGATTTTTTCTTCGCTGATGCCGATGCGTTTGAGCCATTTGGGATTGCCCAAAAGCCCTAGAAAATAATTGGTGAGTCCGCCGAGGGAATTGCCAATCGTGGCAACGAGAATGCAGGTCCAGGGATCGAAATGTTGACTGAGCATTAATAGGATCACTGCCTCCGAGTTCATGGGAAGAATCGTCGCAGAGAGAAATCCTGCGAGGAAAAGCCCACCAAAACCGATGCTGATAAAATCCATATTTTCCCGTTCAATTGTCTATAAAAAAGAACAGGCCGACTTTCGCCGACCTGTCTTCTCCTAAGATGATTAGGTATTATTTTTTCACAAATTTCTTTGTAATCACTGATTCGCCTGAACGAACAGTTACGTAATAAACACCGTTTGCAAAGTTTGTTGCATCGAATGCAAACTGGTTGCTACCTGCTGCTTGGTTATTGTTCATTTGTGTGAAGATTACTTTTCCTGAAAGGTCAGTGATCGACATGTGAATGTCAGAAGCATTTGCCAATGTGTAGTTGATTGTTGTTATTCCAGAAGTTGGGTTCGGGAATACGTTGCTCATTGAAATGTCTGTAGTGTTTTCAGTGATGGCAGCATCTTGGTTCATGTTCAAACGCACCATCACGGCATTCGGCGTAGAAAGGAAGAATCCAGCACCTGTTGCGTCGAATCCTTGAACCACACCTTCTGCAACGGGCTGTGCAGTTCTGAAACGCACATCTGCTGTTGCCCCACCATTGTGGCAAGCCACTACTAACAATACATCACCCGCAGCGACATCAATTACACTTTCCAAAGGAAGTTTCACTGTTGTTCCATTTTGCTGTGTTGTAATTGCATTGTAAGGAGTTGTCGTCAAATAATTGAAAACACCTCCAACTGCATCAAACAAGTAGACTTCGCCAAAGATTTCTTGACCTACATTGGTAGCTGTTGTTGTCAAGGTGATGTACATGGAATCCAAACGATCTGCCGCCATGATTTCCATTACGTTTCCAATTTTCAACGGTTGGTTTGGTTGACTAGAAAGGTTTGAAATCGATCCAGCAGCAACACCATTATCTACCGAGTATACAGACCTCGTGATCTTGATTGCGTCTGTTTTCACATTGTCTGTTGGTGTAGCATCAGTTTGTGTTTGAGAGTAGGTATACGTTAACGCATAGTTTACTGGAGCAGAAACTGCTGGAGTCCATGTCGCTGTAATCAATGAATCAGTTGCTCCTGCAGCCAATGTTGCTGTTGGTGAAGAAACTGATCCACCTGCGTTGTCCGCAGAAACCGTCAATTTAACTCCAGTTTGAGAAACCCCACCGTCGTTGCGTGTTTCACCAGAGAACGTAATTGCTGTTTGCTGACTTACTGGAATGAAGTAGTAAGGAATTTGTTCGTTACCAGCCACCATGATGCGTGACAATGCTGTCAAGTCGTTGTCGTTGGATTGAATCAAATTCACGTCATCTACTTGCCAGTGGTAGTGAGAAGTTCCTCCTGTTCCATCGAAAGTGAAGCGGAACTTGAAGTTACTCAAGTTTGTTGCCGTTGCAAGGTATGCAGACAAGTTGATTTTCGCTTTTGTTGTTGGAGATGTTACGTTCACGACCGTTCCTTCGGCACGAACATCGAACTCAGTCATTGTCGCGAAGTTGTCTGTTGATACTTCCAATTTAGGATAGAAAGCACCTGAACAACAAGATCTGTAGCGGTGTTCAAATGAAAGAATGACATTCGTTTGTCCCGTTAAATTGATTACGGGAGAAACCAAGCTACCAACCATATCTGGGTAAGGACCTGCTCCTGGGTTTGCAAAGTCAGCATCGAAAATCATGAATCCATTTGCAGATGTTGTTGAACCAATTTTCTCGTTAGCGGCAGTAGAATATTGTCCATTTGGACCATCCATATCCGATAACCATACCGCAGCATTGGTTCCAGCAGTTGTCCATGCGCCGATTCCTCCAGCGAATGTTTCAGAGAACAACACATCACCAGGCGCTTTTTCAAAGGCCATTGGTGCGAAGTCAGTAATTTTTTCGCCCAGTGCAGGCTCATTGAACGCGTCTTGTTTTTGGGCATTCGTTGCTTTCACTTGTCCGAAGGCAACAGCTCCAAAAGAGACTGCTGTAATCAACAGGTATACTTTTTTCATAGTCAGTTTTTTAATGTATCAAGGCAAATATAATCTATTCTTGGAAAAGAATGACGAGTGGGGAATTATGAATTACGAATTACGAGTTACGAATTACGAGTTAGGTCCATGGTGGCTGCGCCTTATTGGACATGGGAGGTTGTCTAAATGTGGAATTTGATCCTTTCAGGAATTTAGAATTTGATTGCCGCGCAAATTTGGAATTTGATGCCTTCGGCAATTCGAAGAATGATCAAGTCTTGATGTCTTTTGTCTTTCAGTCAGCTTCGGCTGACGGGTCTTTTGTCCAAAACTACGTGTCTTTCAAAAACGGCAACTGCTGCCTTACCGTCAATAAATCTGTGTAGTTCAACTCTACCGTTTTTATTTCTTCGACTGATGCTGCACAGCCATGCACCGTTCCAAGTGCATCGACCACCATCGAATCTCCGCTGTACGTCAAACCATTGCCATCGGTGCCGACGCGGTTCAAGCCCGCGACATAGCATTGGTTTTCGATGGCACGTGCGATAAGAAGTGATTTCCAATGCAATGCACGGCGCTCGGGCCAGTTGGCGACATATAGGAGGATATCATAATCGGCGTGACCGTTTGCATCAACGCTGTTGCGGGCAATTTCTGGAAAACGAAGGTCGTAGCAAATCTGTAGCTTAATGTTCCACCCACGCCAATTCAAGATGGTATTTTTTGCACCGGCTGAATAAACGAGATCTTCCCCCGCCATGGCAAAGCGCTTCTGCTTGTCGTACACATGCACAAGGCCGTCGGGCTGAACGAAAACTCCGCGGTTGTAGAATTGTTCATCTTCCTTTATAATCAAAGAGGTGTAAATGGCAGAGTTTTTTTCTCTCGCCATCTTCTTGAGCCAAGCGATTCCAGTTGCTTTCATGGTTTCGGCAAGAGTTTCAGCGTTCATGCTGAATCCCGTGTGGAACATCTCAGGCAACAAGACTAAATCGGTTGCGGGAAGCTTTGCAAACAGGCCGTCGAAATGAGTTAAATTGCCGGCTTTGTTTTCCCACTGCTGGGTAGTCTGAACAAGAGTGACGCTTAGATTTTGCATAGTCTTTCAGCGGCTTGAGTTAAGGTGTCTGTTGTTTTAGCGAAACAAAAACGAATTAGCTTCCGGTCTTGTCCATCGGCGTTGAACACGGAAAGTGGAATGGCAGCAACACCATATTCTTTGACCATGCGGATGCAAAAGTCGGTGTCGGCTTCGTCTGAAATCTGTGCGTACGACGCCAGTTGAAAGTAAGATCCTTCGGAAGGAAGCAAATCAAAGCGACTTGCTGAGATCAATTCCCTGAAGTCATCACGCTTTTGCTGGTAAAATGCACCAAGTTCCAATGGATTTGTTTGTTCAATGTATTTCGCCAAGGCAGCTTGTGCCACACTATTGACACAAAACACCAGGAATTGATGTACTTTTTTGATTTCAATCATCAACGCCTCAGGAGCTATTAGGTAGCCAATTTTCCATCCGGTGATGTGGAAGGTTTTTCCGAAGGAGGACACAATGATGCTTCGTTCTCGCAATGATTCAATCGTATTGACGGAAACATGTTTTTTTTCGAAGGTGATGAACTCATATACCTCATCCGAAAGCAAGATAACCTTGGGATATTTTTCGAGTAAAGTTGCCAATTGTTCCAAATCGCTTGCATCCAGCACTTTTCCTGATGGGTTGTGCGGATTGTTGATAATGAGCATGCGCGTTTTGTCGTTCATGGCATCTTCAATCCGTTGCCAATCTGGGGTAAAATCGTCGGACAAAGGAATGCGAACTGGCTTCGCACCAGTAAGAATAATCGGTGGTTCGTAACAATCGTAACTTGGATCGAGAATGATCACTTCCTCGCCGAGATGGACCAAGGCTTGAATGGCAGCAAAGATTCCTTGCGTCGCGCCAGCGGTCACCAATAATTCTGAAGACGGGTCATTCTTTCGACCATACGCCGTTTCGATCAACGCGCTGATCCCACTCAGTAAATCGGGCGAACCAGGCATTGGGGCATACTGATGAACGTACTCTCGGGCTACAGATTCTAAGGCGCTAATCAACTTTTCATCTACGGGAAAATTTGGAAATCCTTGCGATAAATTGATGGCATTGTGTTCCATGGCCAGTTTTGACATCACTGAAAAAATGGTGGTTCCAACGTGAGGAAGTTTTGACATAAGGGCCTATTTTTGGTGAATAAAAGTAGGGAATATCAGCGTGCCCTTGAAGGTACAAAGCGGATTTCTTTGTAACATTGTGATTCAAGAGATTTAACCATGAAAAAGTTCATCGCACTTACAGGATTTGTACTTATTGCATCCAGCCCCTTGTTTGCTCAGCCGGCACAGAAAGAAAAAAAGGAAGTCATCAAAAAAGTTGAGGTTCAGGAAGTGAATGGGGAAAAGGTAATGACCATCACAACGACGGAGAATGGCGTTCAAACGCAAGAGGTACATACGGGTGCTGAAGCCGAACAACGATTGAATGAATTTCCATTGAAAGAGGAAGGAAATGAGGTGCACAAGGAAGTGAATTACGAAGAGGTGAACGGCGAAAAAGTGCTGACCATTGTAACGATTGAAAACGGTGTAACATCGACGGAAGTATACAAAGGTGCTGAAGCGGAATTGAAGTTGAAAGAAATTCAAGAAGGTGGTGATCCAGCTGCAGCAAAGAAAAAAGAGCTGCAAAAGATTAAAGTGAACCAAACGGAAATCAACCGCAAAAACTGATGGTAAAGTCAATCACGGCGGGAATTTTTACCCTAGTTATTCTGGCTTCTTGTGGCGGAAAGGATGAGAAATTCTGTAAATGCCTCGAGGTGAGTGAAACATTCAACTCCATGTCCAGCGATGCCTTGACAAAAGAAATCACACCGAAATCTGCAAAGGAAATGAAAGCACTAAAAGCTAGAAAAAAAGCCTTGTGTGCCGATTATGAGGTGATGGGTGGACCTGAAATGCTTGAGTTGAAGGAAGCGTGTACTTCTTCGAAGTAAATAGACAAAAGACCCGTCAGCCGTGGCTGACTGTAAGACAAAAGACCGCTGCGCTAAAAGACTTGATCACTCTTCGAAATGCCAAAGGCACAAAATTCCTTATTTAGACATCAAGATGTTAGGGTTTTAGGACTATTCCTTGATGTATTTTTTCAGTTCTGTCAACAGGGCATTATACTCGTTCGTGGACATTAAACCTAAATCTAATTTTTCCTTTGCTTTTTTTAATTCCGAAAGAGCTTCATCAGATGTTCTAAATGAAACATTTTTAGATTTCAATTCCCCTCTTGAAATAGCTCTATCAACAGAAATTCTATAGTAAAAATTAGACTTGGACAAAGTTTCAAAGCAAATTTCTCCTGAACTATTTGTATAAATTCTTTTAATAACCGCCTTCGTATTAGGAACTTTAATCATAGCTCTAAAATATTGTGACGTATCCCCCTCAATACCAGTGTATTTAATATTTAAATACTTGTTTTCTGAGATGTTTCCTTTACCTAATGTAATTGTATCCCCAGTAAAATATTCTTCTGAATCTATTGCTTTGTATGAATTTTGGGAAAACACAAAACCCATAGAAAGCAACGTAGTAGTAAACAACAATTTAAATTTGAGTTTCATATTAATTATATTAGTTTATTAAACTAAATTACAAAAAAACAACATGCAATGATAAATTGATGGTTTAATATTAAGATTTCGCTAACTCAACCTGAGCTTTATTGAGTCTTTCTCGAATACTTAGAATTTTGCCATAGGGCTTTGTTCCCTCATGCCAGTTATATTTTTTTGCTTCAGTCTCTTGAATAGAAAGAAATAGTTTTAATACTCTAATTTCGTTGTTTAAATCCTTTCTTTTTTTATATATGATTGAAAGTCGAGTGTATGGAAATGGGGCAGTACTGCCTAATGTTAAATTTTGTTCGTAAAGTTCAATTGCTTTATCTATTTCTCCCGAAGCTTCGTATTCTTTACCTTTTATATTTCTTTCACTATCTTTCATAATCATTTTGTAATTGTATAAAATTGAAGCCTAAAATTAATTAAGCTCAAGTAACGATAATGTTCTTTCAGTCAGATCATTTTTGAACTTTAGAATATCATCAATACTTTCTAAAGGGTAATCGTTAATTCCAATTGTAATTTTCTTGCTGGAATCCGTGAATTTCAGTTGACAAATTATCTTTCGTTGATTGTCATCAACCATAAGATTAAATGTACCTTTTTGGTCTCGGGATGTAATTCGATCATTTGGAATTTTCTTGTTTTGTATTAACAAGGTTCTAATTGTGTGATAAGCCTGAATTTCCTCATCTGTTGTAATAATACCAGCAGATTTGGAATTAGTCTTTGTTTCGTGAAGTATTATTTTTTCGGTTATTGATTTAAATAAGGATGAGTTCATTAATTCCTTAATTCGCTCTTCATTATACTTGGTTTTAAAGCTCATTTTTTTATGAATCATTTTCAAAAATTCAGGTGACGGACTTGTCATTTCTTTGAAAAAGGTATTTTCAAAATCCTCAATAAAAACTGATTCTTGTGCTTTAGATATAATGTCAATTACATTGATTATTCGTGCATCAAAATCTAACAATCCCTCAATATCACTATCCGTATAACTTTCAACATCAAACACATAGAATGGTCTCGAATCCATTGTATTAGCTAAAGCAACATCTGAATAAAAACGATATTCCTTACCATTAGTCAAAATGGCAATTCTTGAGTTTTTAGAATTTTGAAAATAACCACTCAATTGTCCAGCTTCTTTGTCAGTGAGTTTTGTCTTAAGTGGTTTACATTCAATAATGATAATGTCCTTTCTATTCAATTTAATTGCGTAATCAACTTTCTTACTTACTCGTTCACCAAAATCTGCTTCATATTCAGGAATAATATCTTCGTGAGCATAATTTAGGAGGTTAAAGAACGGTTCAATTAAAAACTTCCTTGTCTGTGCTTCATTACCACAGTTTTCAGATTTTTGAGAGAAGTTGAAGTTGTCTAAGGATTTCTTTAAAAAATTAAAAGCTTGTTTTCTGTTGATGTTTGACATAATGGTTTTTATTTAAGATTAAAGGTAGAAATTTAGTTTTAATAAGTTGTAAAGGGTTGAATATGTAATAATTCAAAATTGATTTCATTGTTGTCCGACTATAACCAACTTTATGGTTTATATAATCAGTTTAACTTTGATTTACTGACTCCATCGGGGTCAAACAATTTAAATCCAAAATGATAAAATCACATACCCCACTCTCCATTGCCCTAAAACCACTTCCTAAAATCAATGATTTCAATGGTTTCAAGAAGTGCAGTAAATTTTTATCGGACAACAGTGATTACGAATTAGTCATTAAGACTCTTTAATTCTTCGAATTGCCGCAGGCATCAAATTTTCAATTGCGCAGCATCAAATTCCCGAAGGGATCGAATTGCGCAGCATCAAATTCCCGAAGGGATTAAATTTGCGCAGCAAACACCACATCCAAGGCTTCACAGAACATATTCGCAGCATGCGTCAAAGTTTCTGAGTCGTGAGCTGCAGAAATAAATCCAACCTCATAACCACTAGGACCGAGATAAACGCCACGGTTTAAAAGTTCGCGGTGAATGATTTTGAATCCAGTCATGTCGCTATCGATTTCGTCTGAACGGCGAATGCGTTTTTTTCCATTGAAGGACAACCAGAAAATAGATCCAATCGTCACCAATTCGAAATTGTATTCCTTCTGTTTTGCGTAGGCATTGATGTGATACACAAACGCATTGGTTTTTTCAGCAAGCGCTTCATAGAAACCGGGCTTCGCACATTCAGTCAATTGCGCAATTCCGGCAGCCATGGCTACTGGATTTCCAGAAAGGGTTCCCGCTTGGTAAACTGGACCTTCAGGTGCCACGTGTGACATGATTTCATTCTTAGCACCGTAAGCACCAACTGGCAGACCGCCGCCGATGATTTTTCCATAGGTTACGATATCTGGTGCAATGCCATAATATTCAGCGGCCCCTGAAAATGCGACGCGGAATCCAGAAATGACTTCGTCGAAAAACAATAAAATCCCGTGCTCCGTGCACAACTCACGAAGTTCGAGTAGGAAGGTTTTTTCTTGGAGTAGAAGTCCGTTGTTTGCTGGAATCGGTTCGATGATCGCACAGGCAATCTGGTCTTTGTTTTCAGCAATGCACGCCTTCAATGCGTCTACATCATTCAAAGGGAGCACTAGGGTTTCATTCGCAAAACTTTCAGGAACACCCGCACTTGATGAGGTGCCTAAGGTGGCCAATCCACTTCCTGCTTTCACCAACATCGCATCCACGTGACCGTGGTAACAGCCCTCAAATTTGATGACTTTATCGCGACCTGTATATCCACGTGCCAAGCGCAAGGCCGACATTACGGCTTCAGTTCCGGAGCTCACAAAGCGCATGCGGTCCATAAAGGGATTTCTCGATAAAATCAATTCTGCCAATTCATTCTCCAAACGTGTCGGCGCGCCAAACGATGCTCCATTTTGCATTGCAGCCATCACACTGCTGTAAATCTTTGGATTGTTGTGTCCAAGGATCAGCGGACCCCAGCTGCAGCAAAAATCGATGAACTCATTGTCGTCTTCATCCCAAATGCGGCAACCGTCCCCCTTTTTTATAAAGAGCGGAGTTCCTTCCACAGAGCGGAATGCCCGAACAGGTGAATTTACACCACCTGGAAAGTAGGTTTTTGACGTTTCAAATAACGATTTTGAGACAGATCGACTAATGGGCGAAGCATTTTTCATGCGCTAAAATTTGGTACAAAATTACGATTTTCATCGGGTCAAATGGCAAAAAACACACGCTTTTACTTGCCAAACTTTACGTACCTTTGGCAGGCAAATTTTTCCCTATGAGTCAATTTGAAAACACGCTAAATTTCGCACAACAAATGGATGCTCAAGATCCATTGAAGGAGTTTCGCAATAAATTCTATTTCCCTGATTTTCACGAAAAAACCGTGCGCTATTTCACGGGGAACTCATTGGGTTTGCAACCAAAAACGACCGTAAAGTACATCGCGGAAGAATTGGAAGCATGGGCGAAGTATGGTGTTGAAGGACATTTTCTAGCGAAACGACCTTGGTTCTCCTATCACGAAAATCTCACTGAAATGGCAGCGAATGTGGTGGGCGCACTGCCTATTGAAGTGGTGATTACACATTCCTTAACGACAAACCTTCACTTGTTGATGGTGTCGTTTTACCGTCCATCCGCTGATGGGAAAAGAACAAAAATCCTTTGCGAATCGAAAGCCTTTCCAAGTGACCAATACGCCCTTGAATCCCAAGTGAAATTTCATGGATTGGATGTGTCGGAACATTTGGTTGAAGTGGCACCGCGAGAGGGTGAACAATTGATTCGTGAAGAAGATATTTTAGCAAAGATTGAAGAACTTGGTGATGAATTGGCTTTGGTTATGATTGGCGGTGTGAATTACTACACTGGTCAGTTGTTTGACATGAAAACCATCACCGAAGCAGGCCATAAAGTAGGAGCGATCGTTGGGTTCGATTTGGCGCATGCCGCAGGAAATATCAACCTGAAATTGCATGATTGGGGTGTTGACTTCGCTGCATGGTGTGGATATAAATATTTGAATTCATCTCCGGGCGGAGTGAGTGGCATGTTTGTCCATGAACGTCATGCCTTTTCACCTGAATTACCGCGCTTCGCTGGTTGGTGGGGCTATGATAAGGACAAGCGTTTTCAAATGGAACCAGGATTCATCCCGATGCGAGGTGCTGAAGGATGGCAATTGAGCAACGCGCCGATCTTAGGTATGGCTGCTCATTTGGCCTCCTTAGAGATTTTTGCAGAAGCAGGAATGGACCGCATCGGCGAAAAACGTGACCTTATGACGTCGTATTTGGAATTCGTGATCGATGACATTTCACGGAAAAATGCAGACCGTTGCACCTTTGAATTGATAACCCCAAGGGATAAAACCAAGCGCGGGGCACAGCTCTCGATCATGGCGAAAGGCCAAGGCAAGGCATTGTTTGATGCCCTTTCCGATTTGGGCGTTGTGGCCGATTGGCGTGAACCAAATGTTGTTCGTGTGGCGCCTGCACCTTTGTACAATTCCTTCGAAGATTGCTATTGGTTTGGACAACTGCTGGAGCAAGCGATACAATAAAAACAGTACATCATGGATGAATTGACAATTCAAGAGCTGATTAAGGCAAAGTTTTCTGGAGAGTTGAGCCAGTCAACGACTTACATAAATCTAACGATTCAAGCCGTTGCGGTCTTGATCGGCGGAATCATCTTGTGGCGCGTTAGCAATGCCATTCACAAGAAGAAATTGAAAGAGCGCAAGCAAAACACCTTCTTTCAGACAACCTACTCACGGCACTGGAAGAACCGGTAAGTAATGCTGCGCGGACTCATTTTTATTATTGCCATTAACGCGTTTCAACTGACGGCGCAACTGACGGAAGTGACCGAGCTTGAGTTTGGAAATAATCCAGGAAATCTAGAATGCTTCATTCAACCGGCCTCGAACAAAAATAGACCGCTAATCCTTGTCTTACACGGCTGCACCCAAAGTGCGCAAGAGTCGATTTCTGTTTCCGGGTGGGATGCCTTAGCAAAAGAAAACGATTTCTTTTTATTGGCTCCGCAACAGCGAATGAGTAACAATCCAAACCGCTGTTTCAACTGGTTTCGCGCAGAAGACATTGACTCCTTGAACGGTGAAGCCGCGAGCATTTTGAACATGCTGTCTTATTGCCTCAGCCATTATTCCATCGATACCACCCAAATCTTCATCACTGGATTTTCGGCTGGCGGACAAATGAGTGTCTCACTTTTGGTCTTAACCCCAACCCGTTTCAAGGCAGGTGCTGTATTCGCTTGTGGACCTTATGGCTTGGCGCAGAACCCAAGTCAAGCGTTGAAGGCAATGCATGGCAAACCCGAACTCTCGCAAGCGCAATTGGTGAAACGCGTTACGGATCTTTATTCGGATCACCAACCAACATTCCCTTCCCTGTTCATTTATCAAGGAGATGACGATCCTGTGGTGTATCCAGTATGTGCTACCTTATTGTTTTCTCAATGGAAAGGCATCCATCAATTGAATGATTTTCCCGAACAGACCGTGGAGTTGAAAGATCATCCATTTATTCGACGAACATCCGCAGGCTCCATGGACAATTCCAATCGTGTCGTGCTGTATCAATTTGCAGGTTTAGGACATCAGATTCCTGTCGACCCGGGGATGAATCCAGGTCAAGGTGGACAGTACAATGTGTTCTCAAAAGACCAGAATTTTTGGGCAGCAATGCAGGTGGCGATTGACTTCGGACTTGTGCCGCATTAATGGTGACTGAGGTTCTCGAAGTCACAAATACAGCGTGCTAAAACAATCATTTAACTACCTTTGTTACATATGGAAAATCAGTCAATGAAAGAGGTTGTCATCGTAGGAGCAGGCTTGGTAGGATCCCTTTGGGCCGTATACCTATCTAAAGCAGGATATAAAGTAACGATTTATGAGCGCCGTTGGGACATTCGCAAAGCAGAAATATCTGCTGGAAAGTCCATTAACCTTGCGCTTTCTAATCGAGGATGGAAAGCGCTCGATGCCGTTGGTGTGGGCGATGAAATCCGTAAGATTGCCATTCCGATGTACGGACGTGAGATGCACGATCTCGAGGGAAAGTTGACTTACCAGCAATATGGAAAGGATGGTGAAGCCATTTTCTCTGTTTCGCGCGGGAAAATCAATGCCACGATGATGGACATCGCTGAAAAACACGGAAAAGCAAGAATCCATTACAACCACGAATGCCGCAGGGTTGACCTGAATAAAGGGATTGTTTACCTAACAAACAGCGAGACAGGAGAAGAGTTTGAGCACAAGGCAGATTTGGTTTTTGCTGCAGATGGTGCCTTTTCTTCAGTGCGCTATTCATCGATGCAGAAACTCGCTCGCTTTAACTATAGTCAGAACTACATTGCTGATGGCTACCGCGAAATCTTGCTTCCTGCAAATCCGGACGGGACTTACCGCATGGATAAAAATGCCTTGCACATTTGGCCGCGTGGACGTTTTATGATGATTGCTTTGGCGAATGAAGATGGGTCGTTTACCTGCACCTTGTTTATGCCGCACGAAGGTGGTGAAAACGCTTTTGATAAACTCACATCACGCGAAGCTGTCAATTCATTCTTCGAAAAAACATTCCCAGATTTCTATGAAATGATGCCGGATATTGCCGATGCATGGGAAGATCATCCCTTGGCTGCCTTGGCCATTGTGCGTTGTTCACCTTGGACACATGGCGTAACGGCCTTGATGGGCGATGCTGCACATGCTACGGTTCCATTTTACGGACAAGGAATGAATGCTGGGTTTGAAGACTGTACCGTTTTGTCAGAATTGATGACCAAGCACAACGAAGACTGGCCAGCAATTTTTGAAGAATACAGCCGCGAACGCAAACCTGATGGGGATGCTTTGCAAGATTTATCCTTGGACAATTATTATGTGATGCGCGACTATGTGGCCGATCCAGAGTTTTTGTTGCGCAAGAAAATTGAAGCAAAATTCAGTGGCCGTTACCCAGACAAGTGGTTGCCCTTGTATTCGCAAGTGACCTTTAGTGAAATTCGCTACAGTGTGGCGTACAAACAGGGTCAGGTGCAAGCAGGCATTATGGATGAGGTGATGGCGATGGAAAACATCGAGGAGCGCTGGGATTCAGAGGAAGTGATGGAGCAAATTTTGGCACGTTGTAATTAATACAAAAAAACATGATAAATAAATTGATCTTGAGTGCTGTATTGTTGAGTGCTTTTTCACTTTCCGCACAGCGTGATCTCACCCCTGGAAAGCGTCGTGGCGATGTTTTTGGTCAATCCGATTATAAAGATTACAGGTTTTTTGGCTTGCAAGTAACGGGTGGATTAACCTACATGGCGACACGTTCGGACGCGAAAAATTTAACATATCTAGGAACCGATTCGGATGGTAGACCAATGAATTATAGTTTTGATCCTCAAGGTAGCGTCGGCGCTTTTGTTGATCTTGGCATGGTGCACTTTGCGAAGAAACGGTCCAAGTTATCTTTGGCCTTGAAATATATTTTCATCTCCTACTACGATTGGGGTCTCGGGGTGAAGTTGCTTACTGGATCAGAAACAACAGCTGTAAACCTTATTAATTCACTTGGGACTCCTCTAGCCCCTCAGAATTTTTCTGGGAATTTTGCCAGTGTATTTGTGAATGGCCGTTTTAGCATTCACAAAAATGTGTACATCGGAAAGCGTTATTTCATTGACAATGGCTTAGGGTTTAATATTGATTATCGAATTGTAAGCCCTGGAGCATACGCAACTCTGCCTGGTGTTAGTGCACAATCCTTCCACTCACCCTTGGTGGCTCAACTGCATTACAGTTTAGGTTTCGGAATAAAATTGAATCGACGAAGCATTTTGGTGCCGGGTATTCAACTTCCAATTTTAGGCATTTACGACTGGAGAAAAGGGTGTGCTGCGTTGAAGTATTACAACTCGAACTACTTACCGATTTTGTTCCAAGTGAAGTTTACCTATTTGTTTGAAAAGAAACCAAAAGGCTGCAATACGCCAGGCACGGACGAGGACCGCAAACGCAATGACGAATACCTTCAAGGAAACTGATGAAAAAAATCTACCTGCTCAACTCGTGTTCGACGTGCCAGCGCATCTTGACACAAATCGGTCCTGTTGATGGACTTCAATTGCAAAACATCAAGGAGGAGAACATCGATGAAGATACGCTCGATTGGCTCAAGGAAAAAGTAGGTTCCTATGAAGCACTTTTTTCGAAGAAGGCCATGAAATATAGGGCGATGGGCTTGCACGAACAAACACTTTTGGAAGCGGATTACCGCCGTTTGATGTTGGAAGAATATACCTTTTTGAAACGTCCTTTTATGATCAATGGAGAAGAAATCTTCATTGGAAACACAGCAAAAGTTGTTGAGGCTGCGGTGCAATCATTCCAAAAGTCGTAACAGTATTTTGAGTAAAAGCCTACTTGCCCATCTGTCTTTATTTTTAGTCAACACACTCTACGGAGCGAGTCATGTTTTGGCGAAAGGCGTGATGCCCAAATACCTCACGCCAAATGTGTTTATCCTTTTTCGGGCATTAGGAGCCACCGTATTGTTTTGGATGGTGTGTCTTTTGTACGGGCGGAACAAAATTGAACGGTCAGACTACCTTCGTTTGGTCGGATGTGGATTTTTTGGTGTGGCCCTGAACCAATTGTGTTTCTTTCACGGACTCAACCTGTCGTCGGCGATTAATTCGGGAATCATCATGGCCTTCAACCCGATCATCGTGGTCATCTTGTCGTATTTTTTTCTAAAGGACAAAATCACACTCACCCAAGCCCTCGGAATTTTTCTCGGATCTTCGGGTGCCATTTTATTGACTTTAACGGCAGGAACAGGTAAAGGGGATTCCGTTCAAGGGGACATGTTGCTTTTTATCAATTCAGCCAGTTATGCTGTCTATCTTGTCATGGCGAAACCATTGATGCAGAAGTATTCACCACTCACGGTGATTACCTGGGTTTTCACCATCGGTGCTGTTTTTGTTTTGCTTTTCCCACCTTTATGGGGAGAATTGCTCCTGACAAATCTGTCCAGTATTCCGCGTGCAATTTGGTTTAAAATCATTTATGTCATTGTAGGGGTAACCTTCTTTACTTATCTGCTCACCATGTTCGGGTTGAAATACTTAAGCGCATCTGTGTCGAGCACCTACATCTATTTTCAACCCGTTCAGGTGATGTTATTCGCTTACCTTTTTACTGCCATGGGGATTGCGGATGATTACACTGCTACCATCACATGGCAAAAGATTATTTACATGTTGATTATCTTCGCGGGTGTGTATATTGCATCGCGGAAAACACTCAATTTTCGTATGAAAGCATAAGTTCTATTGAAAATTGTTTTATTTTTGCGTCTCTAATTAAGCACTGAACTATGAAAAATGTACTTCTTTTCGTTTCCTTTTTGGCAGGATTTTCCACTTTTAGTCAAACTTGGAGTGGCGATGTTGCTCAGATATTTTTTAATAAATGTACCAAGTGTCACCACACAGGTGGTATTGCACCTACTTCTTATATGTCTTATAGTGAAGTGAGTCCGATGTCTGCGGCAATCGCAAATGCTGTTGGTCAGGATATCATGCCCCCATGGCCTCCAGACAACAACTACCAGCAATATGTGCATGACCGCTCATTAAGTGCTGCGGAGAAAACACTGATTTTGGATTGGATTTTAGCTGGTTTTCCTGAAGGAGTTGCAGCAAACACGCCACCTGCGCCAGTGTACACTTCAAACACAATTTTGGGCAGCGGAGATTTGACCGTTCAGATTCCAACCTACATGAGTAAGGCCACCGCATCGAACGATGATTATGTGTGTTTTTCTGTGCCTTCTGGCTTAACACAAAACCGAGTAATTAGAGCTATTGAAATTGTTCCCGGTAACCGTCAGATTGTACATCACGCCTTGATTTATGTCGATCCAGCTGCATCCGAATTGACCGATACGATTGGAGGGAACTGTGCGAGTCCATCGAACTCCACAACGAAATTAATTACGGGTTACACGCCAGGAGCCACACCAATGGTTTTGCCGTCCTCGGCTCCAATGAAGTTGGGAATTGATATGGTCGCAGGATCAAACATCTATTTCGGAATGCATTACCCGGCTGGAACTTATGGGCAATACGACAGTACAAAAGTAATCTTCCATTTTTATCCGTTGGGAACAACGGGTGTGCGTCAAGTGACAGCAGATCCGATTATTCAAAACTGGAATTTCGCTTTGCCGAACAATCAAACGACGATGGTGAATGCGCAATATGCCTTACCCGCGGCTTACCCAACGATTTCAGTATTGTCTGCATTCCCGCACATGCACTTGTTGGGTCAAACAATTAAATCCTACGGTGTGACTCCTGCAGGGGATACCTTGAAGTACGCCAACATTCCACAGTGGGATTTCCACTGGCAAGATTTCTACTTCTTCAAACATGTCATCAAGACACCTCCAGGAACAATCATTAAAGGAACGGGTAAATACCTCAACAATACAGGAGCTACGGTTACGGCTGGGTTGAATACGACAGATGAGATGTTCATTGTTTACTTCCACTATATGGTTTACCAGGCGGGTGATGAAAACTACGATATGGAGACCTTGATGAGTGCATCTATTGATGAATTGCTTCCAGCCCAACAAGGACCTTTGATGACCTTCCCGAATCCGTTCAGCACATCCACACAAATTGTGTATGCCAATGCGAAAGCGGGGGATGTTGTTTCAGTATCAATCTATGATTACCAAGGGAAGTTAATCCGTCAGTTGAAAAATACAGAAATCCTAGCAACAAATGGATTGACCATTGAATGGGATGGAACAACAGACGCTGGTGCAGATGCGCGCAAGGGAATTTACTTCGTGTCGATGACTGTAAATGGACAACCGTTTACCGCACAAATCATCCGTAACTAAGACCTACCTGCTTACCTTCAATGCCTTTTGTACTTCGTTGTCGAAGGCGTTGACGATTTGAAAGTAGCCATGCTCCGTCCAAAGCTGTCGTGCAATTTCTGCCTTTAGTGTTTCGGAGATCAGTGTTTTACATCCAAGTAACCCTTGTGTGTTTTGCTTGATTTTCATTTCCTTTTCAGCATAACGAACAAAGGAATAGATTAACTCGTCACTGACTTTAAATGAACGCGCGTATTCTTCAACAGTTGGCCATTTATTGCGTTTGTCTTGGACATAGTCGAAGGTGAATGCAGTAAATGCTTGCGAGAATCTCAATTCGGTAAAGTACCAGTTGAAGCCCGTCGAATCGAAAGGAACAAACACATCAGGCATGATTCCCCCACCGCCATAAACGATTTTCCCTTTTGGTGTTTTGAATTTTAGAGAGTCAACAAATAAGCTGCTGTCCGGCGCATAAAGTTCACCATTGTCATAGCGATCCACTTGTGCTTCAATGTACTTGTCATACCCTTCATCATACGGACGCTGAATGCACCTTCCCGTCGGCGTATAGTAGCGCGCAATAGTCAAACGAAGATCAGATCCATCACGCAGTTTAATGTCCTCTTGAACGAGTCCTTTCCCAAAAGATCGTCTCCCAACAATGGTCCCGCGGTCGTTGTCTTGAATGGCGCCTGCAAGAATTTCACTTGCTGATGCGGAGTTGGCATTGATTAAAATGGTAACCCCGGTGCTTTCTAAAATTCCACCAGGTGTAGCGCGGTATGTTTTCTTCCCTAGCTCCTTTCCCTTGGTAATGAGCATGGGGACATTGTTTTTTAAAAACTCGTCGGCAATGTCTGTCGCGGCAGTGAGGACTCCTCCACCATTGTTTCGAAGGTCAAGGATGAGGTGTTTCATGCCTTTTTTCTTGAGGTATAATGCGGATTCGTGAAATTCAATGGCTGTAGTAACAGAGAATTGATCGATTTTAATGAAGCCCGTTGTTGAATTGATCATATATGCAGCGACCACAGATTCGATTGGAATAGATCCACGAATGATGCTATTTTCGATGTATTTTTTTCCACGCTTGACCTTTACTTTAACGCTTGTGCCTTCAGTACCTTTCAACATTTTCATCACCTTTTCATTGGTGATTTTCTTTCCAACGGCAGATTTCCCATCAATCGAAACGATTTTATCCCCTGCTTTAAATCCAGCGGATTGAGACGGGGATCCCGATATAATATTTGTGATGCAAATGGTGTCTCGGATGAGAAAGAAACGAATACCAACGCCACCGAATTTTCCTTCAATGGACTCATTAATGGCCTTCAGCTCCTTTGCTGGAATATAATTGCTGTGTGGATCGAGCTTATGAAGCATGTCAGAAATTGTCTTTTCGAACAGGTCTTCACCATCGAGTGAATCCACATATTTGCGGTCAAGCACTTCAATGATGTCTTGAATTTTCTGGTATTTATCGCTGCCCTTCCCGTTGCCATATCCATTCATTTTGGAGGGCGTTAACAAATTCCCGAGAATCATTCCGCTCGCCAAAGTAGCCGCGAGAATAAGGGGTAGAACAATGGCAGATCGTGAGTTATTCCACATGGTCAGTATGTTGGATATGAATGGTTTCTACACCAGCACTTTGCAAAAAGTCAATGCCCTCGGTGTCTTTGTATTTGTTTAGGAATACCACACGACGGATTCCGGCTTGAAGGATTAATTTAGAACAATCACGGCAAGGCGACAGTGTGAGATACAGGGTTGCACCTTTGCAGTTGTTGGTGGATTTGGCCACTTTTAAAATGGCGTTCGCCTCCGCGTGAAGAACATACCATTGTGTGTTGCCGTCTGTGTCCTCGCAACAGTTGTCAAATCCAGCTGGAGTGCCATTGTAGCCATCTGAAATAATCATTTCATCTTTGACGATTATGGCCCCAACTTTTTTGCGTCCGCAGTGAGAAAGTCCAGCCCACGATTCAGCCATTTTAAGATAAGCGCTGTCGTATCGCAGTTGTTTTGAAGTTGCTTTTTCCATGATTTTTAAGGTCATCAAAGGTACGAAATATTGTTCCGATGTTGCGCCTGCATTGATTAGACTTGCTCGTTGGTGAATTTATAACCGACAGAACGAATGGAATGGAAGTAAACTGGGTTTTTAGGGTCCTTTTCGAAAAGTTTTCGGAAGGATAAAATATAGTTGTCGATGGTGCGTGTTGTCGGGAATTGATCTTTGCCCCATAGGCGATCGAGAATTTCATCGCGAGAAACTACACGACCTTCAAATTCATTGAATAGGCGAAGCAGTTCAATTTCCTTTTTAGACAATTCTGTCACCATTCCGCTTGCAATGTCCGTGACGTGAAATGCTGTGAAGTCAATTTCTTTATCCCCAACCAGCAATTTTTCAGGACTCGTTGGCGAAACGCCTTTGTGGATCAAAATACCCACTTTAAGCAATAATTCCTCTAAATCGAAAGGTTTCGGCAAGTAGTCATTGGCGCCTAATTTTAGCCCAGTAATGCGGTCTGCAGTGCTCCCCTTGGCGGATAAAAACAGAATGGGAACGTCGGATGTTTTCCGGATTTCACGACACAAATCCAAACCACTCACCTCAGGAAGCATCACATCCAAGATTACCAGTTCACTCTCTGTAATTCTATCCATTGCACGAAGCGCCAATCCGCCAGAAGAAAAACGCAATGTACTGTACCCCTCAAGTTCAAGATTCAGCCCGATGAGCTCCATTAAACTGGTCTCGTCTTCAACGATGGTAATCAGATGCATGCTTAAGTTTTTGATAAAAATACACAAATGGACAATTCGCGAAAATACCGGGACTTCTTAATTATTCGAAAAAACGTATAACACCTTCAAAAAGCACGTGTTTTTCCCTAAAATCTCGGACTATATCGGAAAAAATAAAGTATTTTTGCGCTTTCATTTTTCATTCATGAACGCATTAAAACCAATCAGCTCAGCACTGATTTCTGTCTACGATAAAACAGGCCTCGATTCTATAGTTAAAGTACTACATGACAATGGTGTTAAGATCTACTCTACGGGGGGAACACAAACGTTTATTGAAGACTTAGGGATTCCAGTAATTCGCGTAGAGGATTTGACCTTGTATCCATCCATTTTGGGTGGTCGTGTAAAGACCCTTCACCCAAAGATTTTTGGAGGGATTTTAAATCGCCGTGGACATGCAGAGGATCGCGCTCAAATAGCAGAATATGGCATTCCTGATTTGGATTTGGTGATTGTTGATTTGTACCCATTTGAAGCGACAGTAGCTTCAGGAGCAAGTCATGAAGAGATTATTGAAAAAATTGACATAGGCGGAATTTCCCTCATTCGTGCAGCGGCGAAAAACTATATTGATGTGGTCATCATTCCATCACAAGCCCAGTACGCAGAGTTCTTGTCCATGATCAATGAGCAAAAATGTCAAACAACAGAAGATCAACGTAAATCATTTGCCCGTGATGCATTCAATGTGTCATCGCATTACGATACGCATATTTTTAAGTATTTCAATGGAGGAGAAAAAGATGTTTTCAAAGAAAGCATCTTGAATTCTGAAGTGCTTCGCTATGGAGAAAACCCTCATCAAAAAGGAATTTTTCATGGCAACATGAATGAGATCTTTGACAAATTACATGGCAAGGAATTGTCCTATAATAATTTATTGGATGTGGATGCGGCAGTGAATCTCATGTCAGAATTTCGCTTGGAAGACCCTACGTTTGCTATTCTAAAACACAACAATGCCTGCGGTGTGGCAACGCGCAAAACCGTTCGTCAAGCATACCTTGATGCTTTGGCTGGAGACCCAGTAAGCGCATTTGGAGGAATTTTAATCACCAATTCAGCGATTGATTTGGCGGCTGCTGAGGAAATCAACGAGTTGTTCTGTGAAGTGGTCATTGCGCCTGGCTATGCGGAGGATGCCTTGCAAGTCTTGAAAAGCAAGAAAAATAGAATGATCCTGGTGCACAAAGACATTGTTTTGCCAAAGCGTCAATTCAGAACGATTTTGAATGGGGTATTGGAACAAGATAAAGACATGAAATCAGAAGGACTTTCAGACCTTGTCCCAGCAACTCTTCAAAAACCAACAAGCGCTGAGGAAGAGGATTTGGTATTCGCCAATAAATTGGTGAAACATACAAAGTCCAATACCATTGTTTTAGTAAAAAACGGACAATTGCTCGCAAGTGGTACGGGACAAACTTCCCGCGTTGATGCCTTGCGGCAAGCCATCCACAAAGCGGTTTCTTTTCAATTTGATTTGCAAGGTGCGGTGATGGCTTCTGATGCCTTTTTTCCTTTTCCAGATTGTGTTGAAATTGCACATAACGCAGGCATAACTGCCGTTGTTCAACCCGGTGGTTCAGTGAAAGATGGTCAGTCTGTAGACTATTGCAATGAAAACGGGGTGGCCATGGTTTTCACTGGTGTACGTCATTTCAAACATTAAATTGTTTTTTTGTCGAACATTGAAACAAAAAGCCGAAATTTACGAATAAGGGGTCTGACTTAAATATTTAAGGCTCATAGCGAATTAGAAAAAATGGGACTATTTAGTTTTTTAACACAAGAAATTGCAATCGACTTAGGGACAGCGAACACGCTGATTATTCTCAACGACAAAGTTGTTGTAGATGAACCATCGATTGTGGCTAGAGACATTCAAACAGGGAAAATTGTTGCCATTGGAAAAAAGGCACAACAGATGCATGGAAAAACGCACAAACTAATTGAAACGGTGCGGCCATTGAAAGATGGTGTGATTGCAGATTTCCAAAGTGCAGAACAAATGATTCGGGGAATGATTAAAATGATCAATCCGGGACGAAGCCTATTCAATCCTTCTTTGAGGATGGTGATTTGTATTCCTTCTGGGATTACTGAGGTGGAGAAGCGTGCAGTGCGCGATTCAGCTGAACACGCTGGAGCGAAGGAGGTTTACCTCATTCACGAGCCAATGGCAGCTGCAATTGGAATTGGGATTGATGTTGAGGAGCCAATGGGAAATATGATTATCGACATCGGTGGAGGTACATCGGAGATTGCGGTAATTGCCCTAGGAGGAATTGTTTGTGATAAGTCTATTCGTATCGCTGGGGATGATTTCACAAGCGACATCGAAGAATACATGCGCCGTCAGCACAACATTTTGGTGGGTGAACGCACGGCTGAACAAATTAAAATTGAAGTTGGAGCGGCATTGCCATATTTGGACAATCCACCGGAGGATTTCGCGGTACGTGGCCGTGACCTTATGACAGGAATTCCGAAGGAAATTATTATCACCTATACGGAGGTCGCTCACGCCTTGGATAAAACCATTTCGAAAATTGAAGAAGCGATCTTGAGTGCCCTGGAGTTGACACCACCCGAACTTTCAGCAGATATTTATAAAACAGGAATTTACCTTGCCGGAGGAGGTTCAATGCTTCGTGGTTTGGACAAGCGAATTTCAGCGAAAACAAAGCTTCCAGTGCACATTGCGGAGGACCCACTTAGAGCAGTTGCGCGTGGTACAAGCATCGCATTGAAAAATATTGATAAATTCCAATTCCTTATCAGAGATTAGCAGAAAGTAGTGGTAAAAAAGACCACTACTTTTTTTATCTTTGCTTATGCGCAATTTGTTTGCCTTCTTTAGGCGCTTCAGAGTGTTTCTTGTTTTTATCCTCATGCAAATTTTTGCACTCACAAGCTATTTCTCATTTTTACAATATCCACGCGCACAATACCTTACAACAGCATCTGCCGTAGCGGGAAAAACCTTAGCCATGCGCAATGAACTCACCAAGCATTTTAACCTTGGGAAATCGAATTCAGCACTCCAACGGGAAAATAAATTGCTGCGCGAGCAGTTGCCACAAAGCTTTCAGCGCTTGCAGTATGGCTTGGTCAAAATCAATGACACTCTTTTCAAACAACAGTACACGTACATTCCTGCAACGGTCATCAATTCTACGGTAACTAAGCGCAACAATTATTTCACCCTGAATATTGGAAAATCACAAGGAATCGAGCGTGGAATGGGCGTGTTTTCGGACAAGGGAATTGTTGGGATTATTCACAATGTAAGCGATTATTTTTCGGTGGTAAAAAGTGTCTTGACGAAAGAGATCAATATTGATGTCATGATTGAGCCGATAGGATTGTTTGGTTTATTGAAGTGGAATGGCGAAGACCAACGAAAAGGCTCGATTTCCGGGATCAGCAACGACATGCACATCAAAAAGTGGTCAAAGGTTGTGACTCGCGGTGGATCAGGAATTTTTCCACGCGGCATTATGGTTGGAAAGATTGAAAAGTTGAAGCCAGTTGAAGGGAAACCATTGTGGGATGTTGTCGTGCGGTTTTCAGAAAATTATGCCAGTTTGCAACGTGTTTATGTGATTAAGAATTTAATGCAAGAAGAGCAAGAGGAACTCGAAAGCAATATACCACCAGACGACGAAGAATGAATATAGCAGTAAAATATGGTGTTCGTTTCCTGCTGCTTGCAGCCTTGCAGGCCTTGGTGCTGAACCAATTGGAATTGGGCTTTGGCATACAGTTCATGGTTTATCCCTTGTTGATTGTACTCTTGCCTTTCGAAATAGGAACAATCTCCCTCATGGTTATTGCGTTTTTAATGGGCATTCTTATTGACGCGTTTTCGAATACCTATGGCCTGCATGCATCCTCGGCAGTCGTTGTTGCCTATTTTCGCCCCTTGATATTTAAGACTTTCGCGCCCCGAGATGGCTACGACCCCCTCAAAGAAGGGAATAGTTATGACATGGGCTTCAGGTGGTTTTTATACACCTTTGGACTTTTGTTGTTGATCCATCATTTTTGGTTTTTCCTCTTGGAAATTTTCCGTTTTGATGAAATCCTCTTCGTTCTCCAGAAAACACTTTTCAGTCTTCCTTTATCCTTTGTTCTTTGCTTGATTATCCAAGCGATGATTGTTTCTAAACCCAAGGAGCGATGAATCTGGACGCACGAAGATATGTCATTCTTGCCTTTATCTTAATGGTAGGAGTTATCTACGCTTCACGCCTTTTTTATATGCAGGTAGTGGATGATCAATGGGTACTTCGCGCGCAAGAGATTGCAGAAAAACGATGGGAAATTAGCCCTCCACGTGGTGTACTCTTTGATAGAACAGGTAAAAAGATTGTTTCGAACCGAACCTATTACAACCTGATGATGGTTGAGGATGAGATAGAGGATTTAGATACTGCTAAGTTTGCCAAGTTAATCGGCTGGACACGCGAAGAGGTGCGTAATCGATTTAAGGAAATTGTGCGGGGAGAGGGAACGTATTACAATAAAAACACCCACAAACGCACGCCGAACTATCAAAAAATTCGGGCCTATCCATTTATGAAGGAACTTACCTTGGAGGAGGTTGCGCGCATCGCACCTCATTTGGACAACTTTAAGGGATTTCATGAAGAAATAACGAGCATGCGCAGCTATCCGTATGCCAATGGGGCGAACATTGTCGGATATCTTTCAGAAGTTTCCCAAGAAGAAATTGATGAAGACCGCTTTTATAAGCCGGGCAACAACATTGGTAAGGCGGGTTTAGAGCGTTTTTATGAAAAGGAGCTAAGAGGAAGAAAAGGCATTCGCTACATTGTTACTTCAGCCATGAACAATGCCATCGAATCGTATGCAGACGGGAAATACGACACCTCAGCCTTGCAGGGTCCTCCGTTGAAACTGGGTGTAGATATCCTTCTTCAAGCCTATGGAGAGAAATTACTGAAAGGCAAGCGCGGCTGCATCGTCGCTATAGAGCCTTTAACGGGTGAAATCTTAGCCCTTGTATCTTCCCCCTCTTACGACCCTAATCTTATGATTGGGAAACGGAATATTTCGATGTACTATCCAAAACTCTTGTTGGACCCAAGTACTCCACTTTTGCCCCGACCTTTGGCATCGGAATACCCGCCGGGATCGACATTTAAACTCTTAAACTCCTTGATTGCGCTGCAGGAAGGTGTCATTACTCCAGAGTTTGGCGCGCCGTGTAACAAATCTGTCGTTGGATGCCACAATCACGCAAGTGCAGGAAATCTCGCAGATGCCATAAAACACTCGTGCAACCCCTATTACTACGCAGTAATGCGAAGAATTGTCCAACAAAACAGAAAGAAAAGTGTTTTTGCTGACGCTGAGGTGGGGCTTAATCGCTGGGTAGATTATATGAAAAGCTTCGGCTTGGGACGTAAATTGGAAACGGATATCACAGGATTACGTCCGGGACTAATTCCAGATGTTGCCTTTTACGACAAGTGGTACGGTCACCATAGATGGGCATTTTCAACAATTCGCTCCATCTCCATCGGTCAAGGAGAGGTAATGATTACGCCTCTACAAATGGCCAATATAGCTGCAATTATTGCAAACAAAGGCTGGTATTATACCCCACACTTTGTGAAGTCGATTGGGTCTAAAGGTCCCCTTCCCGAATACCGCAGAAAGCACTTTGCAAAAATTGACACCAAGCATTATGATATAATCATCGAAGGAATGCGGCGCGTGGTCTATGAGCCAGGAGGAACGGGACGTCGGGCATTGTTGAAGGACATCGTCATTTGTGGGAAAACGGGAACGGTTCAAAATCCACATGGAGAGGACCACTCAACATTTCTTGCTTTTGCACCAATGGACAAACCGAAGATTGCAATTGCCGTGTTTATCGAGAATGCAAAAGGAGGTGGAGGTCTTTGGGCTGCCCCAACAGCAAGCTTGATGATCGAGAAGTATTTGAATAGAAAGATCACAGAGAAAGACCGCGAGAAAACAATTATTGACGCCGTATTCAGCTACATGCGATGAGAAAGGGAGAGTCACTTGTTGCACACATGGATTGGCCGCTTTTTGTGAGTTATATCGTCATGCTGATTATCGGCATGGCAACGGTCTATTCGGTCGCATACAATGAGGATCACCCCAACATCTATGAGTATTCTGAAAAATATGGCAAGCAGCTGGTTTGGTTGGGAATCTCCTTATTTCTAGGATTAATGGTCTTCTTGATAGACTCTGACATCTATCGAAAATTCTCTGTACCCATCTATGTCTTTACTCTTTTTTTATTGGTAATCGTATTGTTTACACCGAAAATCAATGGCGCACGCGCTTGGTTAGGAATTGGTACTATGGGTGTTCAGCCTGCGGAATTTGCCAAGATCGGTACCGCATTGCTCTTGGCAAGGTTCATTAGTACGGTGAATGTCAAACAGCAAAATATTCAAACGGTGCTCATTGCCAATGCCATCATCTTGATGCCGATGGTCTTGATTCTCCTTCAGCCCGACGCAGGAACATTTGTGGTATTTACTTCATTCCTTTTTGTAATGTACCGCGAAGGGATTACCTACGACCCGCTTATACTTAAGTTAATAAACCGCATACCGGGGATTCGTTTTAAGGAGACTTGGGTAGGCGGTCACTTTATTCCGATTCTTTTTGTAGTCATCATTTTGAGTGTGATTACACTCTTAATGAGCAATGAAAAGCTCGAATTTAGCTTCTTGCCCAATGTCAAGGTGCCAGGGTTTTATAGCGTAGTTGCCACCTTGTTTCTGATTTCACTGATTTTCTTAATTTTCCTCCGTGTGGTCTCTGCTCGACGAGAGCGTGGGCGTGCGACATTGGTGGTGATTTTAGGATTTAGCATGGCAGCTGGACTTTCTTCTATGGTGAACTATGGATTTCAAGGCCTTCGATCACACCAGAAAGACCGCATTGAATTATTTCTTGGAATGAAGGAAGATCCCAATGGTAAGGATTACAACCGAAATCGAGCCATGGCTGCTGTAGGGTCTGGAGGATTTTTAGGGAAGGGATACCGCGAAGCGTCTGTTTCAAGTGTGCGAAGCAATCACGTTCCAGAAAGTGAAACTGACTTTATTTTTTGCCCATTTGCCGAAGAGTGGGGATTTGCAGGGACCTTTATTTTGGTGGCGCTCTATATGTTCATGTTGGTTCGAATCATCATCATTGCAGAGCGCCAAAGGGCAGTTTTCAACCGTGTATATGCGTATACGGTGGCCATGATTTTGTTTTATCACTTCGCTATCAACATAGGAATGAACATTGGATTTGCACCAGTCATTGGTATTCCGCTCCCATTTTTCTCTTACGGAGGTTCATCCATGATGTCCTTCTCCGTGATGATGTTTATCTTGCTGAAATTGGACAGTCAACGAAGAGATGTACTTCAATAATAGGGATGATTATGCAAGCAAAGAATTCTTTAATTTTACATAAACGAATAACGCATGGCGACTAAAGCAAAGCCCACAGCATCACTCCAAGAAGGCGATAAGAAAAAACTGACCTATTGGTTTTGGGGATTTTCGCTGTTCCCATTTGTTTTTGTGGCCTTACTGTTACTCTTTCAATCAGAGGATTCACTTCCACCTGTTGAAATGCTCGACAACCCACCCGAACTTCAAGCATCTGTTGTTTATGCCTATGATCAAGAAACGGAATTGGGAAAATACTTTTTAGTGAACCGTACGAGTGTGAAATACCGTGAAATTTCACCATTTGTAACGGATGCGTTGATTTCTACGGAAGATGAGCGCTTTAAAGACCATGCTGGTGTTGATTTTCGCGCTGTCGGACGTGCCATTTTTAGTTTAGGGGGCGCAGGAGGTGCATCAACAATCTCGCAACAGTTGGCAAAATTGCTTTACACCTTACAACAGCGTGAGCGCGAAGAATTGGCCCGCGCAAGAGGTGAACGCTTGTCCATTTCTTCCACACGAGTGGGTCGAATTTTTGGTCGAATCAATGAAAAGGCACGAGAGAACATCATCGCAACTCGACTCGAAAAGCGCTATACCAAGGAGGAGATTATTACCATGTACCTCAACCAGTTCGACTATTTATACAATGCCGTTGGAATTGAAAATGCGGCGAAAGTGTATTTCAATAAAAAACCAAAAAATTTAGCCAAGGAGGAAGCAGCAATGCTGGTAGGGATGTGCAAAAACCCGGCGCTCTATAATCCATATTCATTTAAAATCCGCAATTACCGGAGAATCATTGCAACAGAAAAGGAAATTTCCCCTTCAGCTGTTTCTTCGGAAGAAATTAATGCACGTCGAGCTGCAGACTCAACGCGTGCCGTAAACCGCCGAAACCAGGTCTTATTTCAGTGGCTGAAAAACAGCAAAGCAGGGAACGAAGCCTTGCGAGCAACCATTACCCAAGAAGAATACGATGCATTGAAGGTAAAACCACTTGTTGTAAATTACCAATCGGTGGATCATAAACAAGGCAAAGCACCTTATTTTAGGGAATACCTACGTAAAGAATTGACGGAATTGTTGCTTCAGAAAAAAGAAGACGGCTCGTGGAAATATGCACGAGAGGATGGCACCCCTTATGACATCTACCGAGATGGCTTGAAAATTTATACAACCATTGATGCAAATCTACAAGACCATGCAGAAAAAGCTGTGGAACGTCACTTGAGTGAAAACCTTCAAAAGCCATTCGATCAAAACAACAGGTCTACTCGGAACTTCCCCTTTTCCAATGACCTTTCGGAAGATCAAGTGAAGTCCATCATGCGAACAGCTCGGTTGAATTCGCCGCGTTACGCGTACATGAAGGAAGCGGGCTATTCGGAGCAAGAAATTGTCAATGCCTTCAATGTACCAACACAAATGCGTGTGTTTGCGTGGAGTGGTGAAAAAGATACCCTACTCACACCGAATGATTCCATCCGTTATTACAAGTCGTTCATGCACGCTGGACTCATCTCCATAGAGCCACAAACGGGATTTATCAAAGCGTGGGTAGGTGGCGCGAACATTACGCACTTTGCCTATGACCACGTAAAATTGAGTCGCCGTCAGGTTGGATCAACGATTAAGCCATTTGTTTACGGAACAGCGATGGCAATGGGCGTCGTAAAGCCTTGCACTCAATTTGCCAACACGTCCTATTGTGTGGATTTACAGGATTCGGAAGGGAATGTTAATAATCGTTGGTGTCCGAAAAACGCTGGCGGTTCCGAGGCGGGAGTTGTAACGGCTTCTACAGGTTTGGCGCAATCCATGAACAACATTACGGTAGCTGTCATGTCAAAAATGGGGGGCTATGCAGGACCAAAAAATATCTCGAAATTGCTAAAACAGATGGACATAAATCTTCCACCAGAGCAAGAGGTTCCGTCCATGTGTTTGGGGATTATGGACCTTTCCTTGTTTGAATTGGTGGGTGCGCAATGCATCTTCGCGAACAAAGGAATTTTTAACCGTCCAACATCTATCTTGCGCATTGAGGACCGCAATGGAAATGTCATTTATGACAGTGAAGCCAACTTCTATACGAAACAGGTGATGAATGAAAATGTTGCTTTTGAGGTCCTTCAAATGCTGAAGAAAGTGATCACCCAAGGCACAGGTGGAAGCTTGCGTGGAGGTCAGTCATGGGGAAATATCCTTTACCCCACAGCTGGTAAAACCGGAACAACACAAAGCAATTCCGACGGTTGGTTTATTGGATTAACACCAAAACTTGTGACAGGTGTGTGGGTAGGTGCCGAAGACCGTGGTGTTCGCTTCAGATCCATGCAGTGGGGACAGGGTGCACGATTGGCTCTTCCTATCTATGGCTATTACATGCAGAAGGTTTATAAGGACTCGAAAATTGGCTTGCCAACAACAGATTTTGAACAGCCCGCCTCCTACGATCCAAAACTTTTCTCCTGCGATGGCGATGCACAATTGGATGTTCCAACAGTTCCTGAATTAGGCTTATAATGAATAAAGTAGTAAAGAATGTTGAAGAAGCCCTCGTCGGCATTGAAGACGGGATGACACTCATGTTGGGTGGCTTTGGCTTGTGTGGAATTCCTGAAAATTCCATCGCACAATTGGTGAAGCTGGGCGTGAAAGACCTTACCTGTATTTCCAACAATGCAGGGGTCGATGATTTTGGTCTTGGACTTTTATTGCACGGACGTCAAATCAAAAAGATGATCAGTTCGTATGTGGGTGAAAATGCGGAATTCGAACGTCAAATGTTGTCAGGTGAATTGATTGTTGACCTCATTCCTCAGGGAAGTTTGGCCGAACGCTGCAGAGCTGGAGGGGCTGGAATTCCAGCGTTCTTTACTCCAGCAGGATATGGAACGGAAGTATCCGAAGGGAAAGAAGTGCGCGAGTTTAACGGCAAACCACACATCTTGGAAATGGCATTGACGGCAGATTTTGCCATCGTGAAAGCGTGGAAGGGTGATACCGAAGGAAACCTTATCTTCAAAGCAACAGCACGCAATTTCAACCCTATGATGGCGATGGCAGGAAAAATAACCATTGCCGAAGTGGAAGAATTGGTTCCGGCTGGCGAACTCGACCCTAATGATATCCACACCCCGGGGATCTTCGTTCAACGGATCTTTAAAGGAGAGAAATTTGAAAAACGCATCGAGCAACGAACTGTTAGAATGAAGAATGAAGAATGAAAAATTACGAGTTTGGTGGCTGAGGCACTCGAAGCCACGAATTAATTAAGAATTACTTTTGCACTAACCACTAACCACTAACCACTAACCAACTCACAAATGGCATTAGATAAAACAGGAATTGCAAAACGCATTGCTCAAGAGTTGAGAGATGGTTGGTATGTGAATTTAGGAATCGGCATTCCTACCTTAGTGGCGAACTACATTCCCGAAGGAATTGAAGTGGAGTTTCAGTCGGAGAATGGCGTTTTGGGCATGGGACCGTTTCCATTTGAAGGGGAAGAAGATGCTGATTTGATCAACGCTGGAAAACAAACCATTACGGTACTCAAGGGTGCTGCATTTTTTGATTCTGCCATGTCGTTTTCTATGATTCGCGGGCAACACGTGCAACTGACAGTACTTGGCGCCATGGAAGTGTCGCAAAATGGTGACATTGCCAACTGGAAGATTCCAGGAAAAATGGTGAAAGGCATGGGCGGCGCCATGGACTTGGTGGCCTCTGCAGAAAACATTATCGTGGCCATGATGCACAGCAATCGCGAAGGTGAATCTAAAATCCTTAAGAAATGCACGCTGCCTTTAACAGGTGTGGGCTGCGTGAAAAAGGTGGTTACGGAGTTGGCAGTGCTTGAAATCCGAGACAATAAATTCTATTTGATTGAGCGTGCTCCTGGCGTGAGTGTTGAAGAAATTATTTCCAAAACGGAAGGTGACTTGGTGGTGCCAGATTTCGTTCCTGAAATGGTACTTTGATTCAACGATAAAAGTGCATTTCTTCAATATACTGATGCACGGGCTCCGTCAATAGGTAGCGAAGATCCTTTCTTTCTTTTATGGCTTGGCGAATAAAACTCGCAGATATGCGCATTACAGGTGCGTCGCTGCAGATGTGTACATGCGGATGTTGCGCGAACGGATTTTCTATCAGTGCACCATTGGCGCGTATTTCTTCTTCTTCCTGAATGGTAACCACCCGAGGATAGACGTAAATCTCATGATTTTTTAAGATGACATCGTGGTTATACCACTTGTGGAAGTTCCGCAAATTATCCTCCCCCATGATCAGCGAGAAGTTGTGTTCAGGATGCTTTTCTTTGAGATAAGCGAGCGTGGTTACCGTATAACTTGGAATGGGCAACTTGAATTCGACATCGCTCGCACGAAGCTTAGGGTTTTCTTCAATCGCTACTTTCACCAATGATAAACGATGGAAATCTGAAAGCAATCCAGCCTTTTCTTTTAAGGGATTTTGCGGTGAAACCACCAACCATACTTGATCCATTCCTTGAAAATTTGCCATGTAATTGGCGATAATCAAGTGACCTACATGTATAGGATTGAATGTGCCGAAGTAAAGTCCGATGTTCATGATTGAATAAATTCAGATACGAGTCGCTTGGCCTCGGCGCAGGCAAGTTCAAGGGTGTCATTAATGATGACAACATCAAACTCCTTGGCGCTATCGAGTTCTTTTTTGGCTTTCGCCATGCGTATGTTGATTTTTTCTTCTGTTTCTGTGCTGCGGTGACGAAGGCGTTTTTCGAGTTCTTCGTAGCTTGGTGGCTGCACAAAAACGGCCAAAGCTCTTTCTCCAAAAATACGTTTAATGTTTAGGCCTCCAACAACGTCTACGTCGAAGATTACGGTTTTTCCTTGACTCCAAATGCGCTCTACTTCAGAACGCAGCGTACCGTAATAATTGTCGGTATAGACTTCTTCCCATTCCACGAATGCATCTTCTTGAATCAATCTTCGGAATCCTTCTAGGCCAAGAAAATAATAGTCCTTTCCATCGGTTTCATTCGGACGAGGAGCACGGCTGCAGGCCGAAACGGAGAAGGCAAGTCCGAGCTGTGCATCCAATAAATGATGCACAATGGTTGTTTTTCCAGCGCCTGATGGTGCCGAAAAGATGACACATTTTCCCGCTTTAGTCTTCCCTGTTTCCATTGGATTCTTTACAATGTATTCAGCACTTGTTCTTTGATTTTCTCAAGGTTGTCTTTCATGTCCACGACGAGTTTTTGCATCTCCGCATGATTGCTTTTGCTACCTAGCGTATTGATTTCTCGCCCAATCTCCTGTGCGATGAACCCTAGTTTTTTTCCGCTTTTAGGAAGTTTCATTGTTTCGATGAAGTAATCGACGTGATTGGTCAAGCGCATTTTCTCTTCTGAAATGTCCAATTTTTCAATGTAAAAAATCAGTTCTTGCTCCAAACGATTGTCGTCGTGCTTCGTGCTTTCCAATTCATCCAAGCCCTTGCGTAGTCGTTCGCGGACGGTATCAATGCGTTCACCTTCGTATTTAGGCACATCTTTCAGAAGCGATTGTATGTCTCCAATACGACCGTGAAATTCACTTTCTAGTGCTACTCCCTCTTGTCTTCTAAAGGCATGCAACTGATCGCAAGCGGATTTAACCAACTCGAACACCCACTTTTTCTCTTCTTCAGAAAACCCTTCACGTTCGTTGTTGAAGATGTCGGGCATGCGCAGAATCATGGCGAGGTAATCTTTGGACTCCTCACCTAACAGCTCATTCATTCCCTTAAGATCCTTATAGTAGGCAGCGGCCAAGTCGCGGTTGAGTGTGTAATTGCGTGAATCACCACTGCTGTCCATGTTGATGTTGATGTCCACTTTTCCGCGGTCGAGCTCCTCACCAACGATTTTTCGGATGTCGTGCTCAAGTTCGCGGTAGGCCGAACAGATGCGCACATTCATATCGAGTGATTTACTATTCAGGGAGCGTACTTCAACACTTACTTTTTTTCCTGCGAATGTTCCGGTAGATTTTCCGAAACCCGTCATTGACATGAGCATAAACTGCAATTTTTATCAAAAGTAGAAAAATTCGGGCAATGGTGGGAGTTAGGTCTGAAGCATCTGAATAGTTACCTTTGTATATGATTTTATACAACGTTACTGTAAGTGTAGATCCTCAGGTTGCCGAAGATTGGTTGACTTGGATGCGAAGCACACATATTCCTCAGGTCATGGCCACAGGATGTTTTCTAGAAAGTCGCATTTCACGCGTTCATGGTGAAGAAGACGGTGGAGTAACCTATGCCATCACCTATTTATCGCCAAGCCAAGATCACATGGATACCTACAGTCAAACACACGCGCCACTTTTACAGCGTGACCACAGCGATAGATATGCAGGAAAATTTGCCGCATTTCGCACTCTTTTGAGTGTCATTGAAGAGTTTAAATCATGAGTGTAAGGCCTAAAAAACATCTCGGTCAGCATTTCTTGACGGATAAAAACATCTGTCGGAAAATTGCGGAACAATTTACGGGTCACCAAGGGTGTAAACGCGTGTTGGAGATTGGTCCAGGGATGGGTGCGCTCACAGAATTTCTTTTGGAAAAGGAAATGAACGAGCTATTTGCGATGGAAATCGACCATGAATCGGTGATGTATTTAAATGGCCATTTTCCTCAATTGTCAGAAAAAATCTTTGAAGCAGATTTTATACGCATCGATCCCCGCAAGTACATGGGTGATGAACCCTTTGCTGTAGTTGGTAATTTTCCTTACAATATCTCCTCTCAAATCTTATTCAAGTGCCTCGATTATAGGAATCAGATTCCGGAGATCATGGGAATGTTTCAAAAAGAAGTTGCTGAGAGAGTGGCAGAACCTCCTGGATCAAAGAAATATGGCATTTTGAGCGTCTTGTTGCAAGCATTTTATGATATTGAGTATTGTTTTACTGTTGATGAGCACGTGTTCAATCCACCACCTAAAGTGAAGTCAGGAGTGATTCGGTGCACCCGAAATGAGCGGCAATCCATGGCCTGTGATGAGCGGTTTTTTATTCAAGTAGTGAAAATGAGTTTCAATCAGCGTCGAAAAACCATTCGCAATTCCATCAAGCAATTGATCAGTGGCTTCGACATCGATCATCACTTTTTAACCCTTCGTCCTGAGGTCTTATCGGTAGAAAATTTCATTGAATTGACGCTTTTAATTGAGGAAGCGAGAAAATCAAAGGGGGAGTAAGCTCATTTTTTCGAGATTTCAGCAATAGTTTCGGGAAAAATCATTTTCTTTGTGCCATAAAATCCTTGATGCATGAGTTCTTCAGATTTCTTTTACGGTATTGCTGACTTTCTACAATGGACATTTGGCTTTTTTGAATGGGTTGGCAATAAGTTCAACGCTTCACTGCTTTTCCTTGGTTTCTTTGGTTTGTTCTTTTGGTTGAATACGCAACGTAAATTCAACAATAAGGCTGCAAATGACCCATCGAAGTTGAAGTAATCCTCAGAATTTTTATATGTACAAGGTTGCTGGTTTACTCCGGTGACCTTTTTTATTTTTTAAGCCCTAGATGAATAAAATATCTGTCATTATTACTGCTGGAGGAATTGGAAGGCGTATGGGGGGGGATCTTCCTAAGCAATTTATTCCACTAAGCGGAAAACCTATTTTACTCAGAACGCTGGAGTGTTTTTACAATTTCGACACGAATTTTGAATTGATCCTTACCCTTCCAAGTGACTGGCATGCCTACTGGAAAGAAAGTGTACAGGAATTTAATTGCTCCATTCCCCACACCCTCGTTTCGGGAGGTGAGGAGCGTTTTCATTCCATTAAGAATGCACTTGATTATTGTTCTGGAACCTTGATCTTGGTGCATGACGGTGTCCGCCCTTTTGTGGCGAAAGAAACGATCCAAGCCTGTTTAGATGCGCTTGAGACGAACGAAGCAGTAATCCCTGTATTGACAATTAAGGAGTCTCTTCGCGAGCGTCTCGGATCATCATCTCACGCTGTAGATCGATCAAAGTTTCTACTGGTTCAAACCCCACAGTGCTTTAGGGCTTCTGTATTGCGGGATGCATATAATTTAGAATACCATAGCGGAATTACGGACGATGCAACACTCGTTGAATCTTTGGGCATTGACATTCAATTGATTCAGGGCAACGAGGACAACATAAAGATTACGACGCAAAAAGATTTAATCATTGCGGAAGCGATATTGGTAGGTCAGAACAAGGAATAGCATATTTTAACGATTAAAACAGCACTCAAAGTTTTATCTTTGCACTTCACGAATTATTGAAATGAAAGTCACACAGCATTTACAGGAGGCGAAAGCTCCACTTTTCTCAT